>CALHFG010000014.1 GCA_938029215.1 uncultured Acidimicrobiales bacterium
CGTCTTGGTGGCGTGCGCTCTGGCCGAATCGAACAGGGACATGATTTCGGCCCGTGATTCGTCGGCACGCGCGTACATGTCGGCGTTGGGGTTGTCTTCGTCATACTCGGCGACATCGAGCCCGTGGGGCTGGTCGAACACATCACCGAAATATCCCAGTTCGACCCAGGCGAGATGTTTCACTAGACCCAGCAGGTTTGTACCAGTTGGGGTCAAGGGTCGTCGTACGTCGTAGTCGTCGACGCCCTCAAGCTTCCAGGTGACTGCGTCATGAGCGACGTTGAGATACCGAAGAAGTGCGTCCTTAGGATTGGTTGGCAACGCCATGCACGTAGTCTGATGCGTTCCTAGCCGCCTGTCGAGGTGGCCTGATGGCGGCAGCCGAGATCAGTCTTGAGCGAGGCCCTCGTCGTATGCCCGGGCGAGGTCGGCTCGGAACTCCGACGCATCGGTGTCTTTGAATTGGCACGCGTAGATATCGGCGAGATCGGGAGCTTCGGCCAGCGCAGTCCAGGAGGATGGGTCCCAGAGGCCGGAACGACGAAATGCCTTCGCGCAATGGCCAAAGACTTCGTCGGTGGAGATCACCAGCGCCATCTTGGGAGGGCGCAGTTCCTTGGTGAAAGAGCCGAGCAGTTCGGGATCGACCGACAGGTGCGCTGATCCGTTGATTCGCACCGTTTCTTCCTTGCCGGGAATCATGAGCAACAGTCCGGCTTGGCCGTTGCTGATCACGTTTTCGAAGCTGTCGAGCCGGTTGTTGCCGCCGAGGTCTGGGATCGCCACGGTGGTCTCATCGACGACTCGGATGAAGCCCGGTGGCCCACCACGAGGCGAAGCGTCGACTCCGCCGTTGCCGTCGGCGGTGCTCAAGACGGCGAAAGGGCACAGGGAAATGAATCGGGCTGTTTCGGTGTCGATTCGGTGCGTGGTCTTGTTTGCCGCTCGACCCGAGGCAGGTCGATACAACTGGCGGAGCTGCTCGACGGTTTCAATGCGGTTTTTCATACCACGGTCCATTTCAGTGTTCGGGTGTTGGTGTCGACGGCATCGAGCCGAACAGCGATCGTTTCTCCGAGCTCGCGGCCCTTCTTGGAAACCGAGGACTCGATCGCAGGGTCGACGATCTGGATGTAGGCGAGCCCGCGCTTGTCGTTGATCGAGACCACAGCGGCGTCGCAGACCTCACCGATTCGAGACTCGAGCACCACGGTTTCGGTGTAGTCGACCAGTGCCCGTTCGAACGCCGATTCGCGGCTCCGGGCCCTGCCCATGAGGCTAGGAAGTTCTTCGAGGTCAGTGATGGCCTGATCCGATGGTCGTTCTCCAGCGAACAAAGCCAGCAGGACTTCGTTACCGAAGCGGTCGACTAGTCGACGCAGGGGAGCGGTGACGTGGGCGTAGTGGGAGGCGATGGCCCCGTGCTCTGACATTTGGGGTAGCTCACCGTCGAACCAGACATAGCCGGCACCTCGGAATGATCGTGCCGCCTGGAGCAGGAACGCGCTCTTGCGGGCGCTGTCGGGCTCGACGGTGCGAATCATTTCGGCGTAGCTCATGTTGTCGGGCCACTCGACTCCGAGAACCTTGGCTTCGCGGCGCAGTCGGCGAAGGTCCTGTTTTCGCGGCGAGGGGAGGGTACGCAGTACACCGACCTTTGCGTCCTTCATCTTCAGCCCAGCGACGATTCCAGTGAGCAGGGATATCTGTGCGTTCCACCCTTCAACCGGAATCGAGTGATCGAACCGCAGGGCATAGGACCCGTTGACCTCTTCTACCTCTTGCGAGGGAAGGTTCAGCGAGATGCCACCGCGCTCCACCTCTCGCTGTTGCCGTAGGAGACCGATTTCCTTGAGGAGTTGAAGGTTTTCCTGATCGCCGTTGTCGATTCGTTCTTGGGCAACGGCATACGGGATTGCCTCATGCACTTGCACTAGGGCGCGTTCGAGGGTGGCGTCGACCGGCATTCCTTGGGCGTCCAGGTCGATTGTCCACAGCAGACACGGCTTGTCGGTGCCGGCTAGCAGGCTGGCTCGATCTTCTGAAAGCACCGGAGGGTGCAGCGGAGTACGCAGGTCGGGCGAGTAGTAGGTGGTCCCGCGTTTGCGTGCCTCCACGTCGATCGGATCGCCGCTGGCGACGAATGCTGCGACGTCTGCGATGGCATAGAACACGCGAAACCCGTCGTCTCGTCGTTCTGCGTGGAACGCCTGATCTAAGTCTCTGGCGCCCGGTGGGTCGATGGCGACGAGGGGAATGTAGCGCTTGTCGGCTCGGCTATCGACGTACCGATCCGTGGCGGCTTCGGCAGCAGCGAGCACCTCTTTGGGAAACGATCGAGGGATATCGAGTTCGTCTCGAATCGCCTGGAACCCGTCCTCGAACGTGCGCGGCGCAATGATCTTTCGAGCCTTCATACCTGGTAGTTAACCCGTGAACTCGGCAACCGACTTCCATACCCGGCCAAATGCTGGAAGATCTTCTTGGGGAACGTGGTCGAGGAGATGGGTTCGGACGTCGGTGACGTGGGTGACCGCAGCCTCGGTGAGGACCTGCATTCCCTTTGTGGTGAGCCCGGCATACAGCCCCCGTCGGTCCTTGGGCGCCTCGGTCCGCACGACGTACCCCTGTTCGACCAGCCGATCGACTCGGTAGGTCAAACGGCTGCGGGAGACGAGAACGTGGTCAGCGATTTCCGACATTCGAAGCTGGCGGTTCGGCGCCTCGGATAGAAAGACCAAGATCTCATAGTCGGTGAGAGGGATTCCGTGGTTTTCCTGCAGGCTGTGATCGAGGTGTTCGAGCACTCGATGCACTCCGTAAAGGAAGTTCCGCCAGGTTTCCTGCTCCTGCTCGCCAAGCCACTCCGTCATAGAGTGAACCTAACCTATTGATCAGCGGCGCTGACAATTTGGACACCACACGGTGGTTCGAGCATCAAGAACAGCGCTGGTCAGGGTGCTGTCGCACCGCAGGCAGGGTTGCCCTCCCCGTCCGTAGGCCACCAAGCTGTGCTGGTTCTCGCCGGTTCCGCCGTCGACGTTTCGGTAGTCGCGCAGTGTGGTGCCGCCGTTTTCCACGCCCTTTTCCAGGACGTCGCGCAATTCTTCCAACAGCATTCCCGCCCGATCGAGTCCCAGGCGAGTCACCTTCGGGTTGATCTGTGCTGCCCACAGCGCTTCGTCGGCGTAGATGTTGCCGACGCCGGCAATTGGCCGTTGGGAGAGCAGCTGAGTCTTGATCGCCCGTTTGCTTTTCTTGATGAGCGAGTGAAACAGCTGTGGCGTCAACACGGGGTCCCACGGCTCGGGCCCTGCGTTGGCGAGGGTGGGGATGGACGAGTAATCGCCGGCGGGAACGACTCGAATCCGACCGAATCGGCGTACGTCGTGAAAACGCAATGTCTGTTCCGGCGCAGTGTGATTTTCCGCCAGCCGCCACCAGGCCCGTAGATACGGGTCTTCGGGGTCGGCAGGCGTATCGCTGAATGACAGTTTGCCGGTCATTCCAAGATGAATCACGAGCTCTCGAGCGTCGTCCAGCGGTAGAAGAAGAAACTTTCCGCGGCGGTCGGCATGAGTAAGGGATGCCCCGATGGTGTCGACGGCGGGAACGAACTTTGCCGACGGATGGGATCCGGCTTCGAGCACCTTTCGTCCGCGAACCCGTGGGTCCAGTTCGCGGCGCACCGTCTCGACCTCGGGCAGTTCAGGCACCGAGCATCCTTAGCCGTGGTGCTTCAAAAGTTCGCGGGCAGCTATTCGCCCGCTTTGAATTGCCCCGTTGATACTGGCGTCGTGCCGGTGGTCGCCACAGATGAACACGCCGCTGTCCAGGCGAGTTGTGGGCTGGTCGTCAAATCCTGGGAGCTGCATGGGCTGGGCCTGCGGGATTCGGTCGACCCGTAGCTTTTCCCATTGGGAGGTCTGATCTCCGAGAAGTTCGGTCAGCTGGCTGAGCATCAGTTCTTCTGTTCCTTGTGCCACCGTGGGAGCCGACGCCACGATCGTATGGCTGCCGGCCGGGGCATAGGCCGAGGAGACCGAGCTCATGGTGACCACCGAGTTCAACGGGCGGGCGCCGGTTCCGTTGAGCACGATGATCGGGTCGGTCTCCGCCGGTGCGGGTGCTGCGAACCAGATACTGGTGACGCCCCGCCAACCAGGATCGGGCACATCGGTGAGGCGGGCCGCCTCGGTGGCACCGGTGGCAACGATGACCGCGTCGGCCGCGATCGACTCGCCACCCTCAAGCGTGATTCCGGTTGCTGTCGTGCTGGCAACCTTGGTGTTGAGGTGCAGCGTTCCCTCGGCCAGCTTGTCGGCGAGCTGGCCCGGGATCTCTCCCATCCCATGACGCGGGACGGCTGCGTCGCCTTGGGCGAGCATTCGGAAAACAAAGTCGACCGCTCGGCTGGATCCTCCAAGGTCTGGGTCCAGGGTGATCCCAGCGAACAGCGGCTGGAGGAACCGCTCGATCATGGTGTTGCTGAAGCCGATCTCGCGGAAACGAGTGCGGGCGGTGACATCTTCGCGATCCCACAGGTCTTCAAGGGACCCCCGAGTGGTGGCCATTCGGTACTGGAGGATGCGGGCCTTGTCGAGCAGGGATCCGACACTGGCCTTCACCGTGGGTACTAGTTGGTCGGGCTGACGAAACGGGTCGCCGACCACGGCAGTCTCGCCGCCACCAAGCAACACCTTCGCCCCGGGATGGAACGTTTGCAGGTCGAGTGCGTTGTAGTCGAGCACTTCCTGTGCAGCCGGATAGGCGGTGAGAAGGATCTGAAACCCGCGGTCGCACAGATGTCCATCGATCGTGTCGGTTCTGACTCTGCCGCCCACCCCGTCGGCGGCTTCAAAGACAGCTACGGCGTGTCCGTGAGCGGTGAGTTCGGTTGCTGCGGTAAGCCCAGCCAGGCCCGCTCCTACGACGACGATGTCCACGGTAAGTGGTCTAGCAGGATTACCGGCGAGTTGCGCCTCTCGCTATGGTCATCGGATGACTATGCCTTCCGTCACAGATCTGGTCGCGCTCTACCAAAGCCAATGGGACTCACTCATCGCTCCCGGAGCTAAGTACGAGATGGTCGAAACCGAGGTGCGAGGCGTCTCGATGCGGGTGTTCAAGGACGCTCCAGGAAACATGCGCGACATCTGGGCGTTCTCCGCTGGCTACGGCGACGCTCGCTACTTGGTGTTTGAAGACGAGAGCCTCACCTATGCCGAGGCCCATGCGACCGTCCGCTCGCTTGCGGCCCACCTGGTGAGCTTGGGGGTAGGACCGGGAGACCGGGTGGCGGTGGCGATGCGGAACTATGCCGAGTGGGTGTTGAGCTACTGGGCGATCATCAGCACCGGGGCCGCATGTGTTGGGATGAACGCATGGTGGACCACCCCCGAGATGGAGTACGCCCTCACCGATTCCAGCCCCAAGGTCCTTATCTGTGACGGTGAGCGCCTCGAACGAGTCCTACCCATCCATGACGCTCTCGCCGAATCGATCGGCCTCCGGGTCATAACGGTTCGAACCGACGCCGACCTGCCCGCCGCCGGAGAGCGATGGGCCGATGTGGTCGACGCCGCCAACGCACCCGACGCCCTTCCGGCCGTGGCCATCGACCCCGACGACGACATGTGCATCTTCTACACCTCGGGCACCACCGGGTTCCCCAAGGGTGCCCAGCTCACGCATCGAGGGGCGGTCCACAATCTGATGCACATCGGTTTCATGCAGGATTTGCCAAAAGGCATGGCTGCCGCCAGCGGGATCGATGTCGAGGCCATGGCGGCCGCCGGCCCCCAGCCATGCATCATGGCGCCCACGCCGCTCTTTCATGTGACAGCCAACAACTGCCTTCTGCATCCGGCCACCGCGGTCGGGGGAGCGGTGGTCCTCACCCACAAGTGGGATCCCGCCCGAGCCCTTGAGCTCATTGAACGTGAGAAAGTCACAAGTCTTAGTGGTGTCCCAACCATGAGCCGCGAGCTGCTCAACCATCCAGACTGGGATACGAGGGACACCTCAACTCTCCAAGCACTGGGTGGCGGAGGGGCTGCGATTCAGCCCGACCTCGTTCAGAAGATCGACGACAAACTACCGAACGGCGTCCCCTCCACCGGCTATGGGCTCACCGAAACTCACGGCATTCTCACCGCCAACAACGCGGCGTTGTATGTGGCCAAGCCAGCGTCGTGCGGCACGATCGTGCCCACCAGCGACGCCGTCGTCCGCGACGAATTGGGTAACGACCTCCCGCAGGGCGAGACGGGCATTCTGTGGGCCAAGGGACCCGTGATCATCAAGGGTTACCTCAACAAACCCGAGGCCACGGCAGAAGCGATTCAGGACGGGTGGTTCAACACTGGTGACATCGCCTACATCGACGATGACGGGTTCGTCTTCATCGTCGACCGGGCCAAGGACATGCTGCTGCGAGGCGGAGAAAACATCTACTGCTCCGAGGTTGAGTCTGCGATCTATGAACACCCAGCCGTCGCCGAGGCAGCAGTTATTGGCGTGCCCGATGAACGACTGGGTGAAGAGGTTGGTGCAGCCATTGTGTTGCTTCCAGGGAAGACGGCCACCGTGGAGGAGATTCAGTCCTTCGTTGGCGAACGGCTCGCGAAGTTCAAGATCCCCACCACCATTTGGTTCCTGGATGACCAGCTTCCCCGTAACGCCAATGGCAAGTTTGTGAAGCGCACGCTGAAGGAACAGTTGCTCGAGTCGTAGGTCGGCGGGTCTATGCGGCCACCGCACTGGCCAAAAACCCTTTGGTGAGGTCGGCGAACTGCTTGGGGTATTCCTCGTGCACAAACAGCTTGGCTTTGGGAATCGTCACGAATTCGGTGGGTCCAGCAAACTGATCCGTCATGGCCCTGGCCTGCTCAACCGGAAAGAACGGGTCGTCTTCGCCCCACACCAGCAGAACCGGCATTGCCAATTTTGCGTGGACCTCTTCCAGTGCGTCGATGTCGGCGAAGGAGAAGTTTCGAATCATCTTCGTGAGGGCGGTCATCGCGTCTGGGTCGTTGAGAATCGGGTCTAGCAGGTTGGTACGCATCTCGCCGTCGAGCAGCGACTTGTCGTGCACGGTGCCACCAAAAATCATTGGCGAGCGGGCCAAGAAACGGTTGGACATGTTTCTCTTGAACATCGCCTTCGCGCCGGGAAGCTGGGCCATCTTCTTGAAGAATTGGACGAGCGGCCCGTGGACGCCAGGGATCTCGGTGCCCGCCAACGAAAGTGCGCTCACAACGTTGGGTCGTCGTTCGGCCGCGAAACGACAAACCATGCCGCCGCTGTCCTGTCCAACCAGTGCGACGTCTTCGAATCCGAGCTGATCGATGAACTCGACCACGCTTTCGGCGTGACCTCGCACGGTGTAGGGCGATTGGTCGGTGGCCTTGGACTGGCCGGTTCCGGCGAGGTCAAGGACGTATCGGGTGTAGCCGTCGAGGTGGGGGATCACGTTTCGCCACGTATTGCCGTTGAGGGGCCAGCCGTGCACGAATAGCAGGTTCGGTCCCGTTCCAATCTTCTGGTAGCTGAGCTTGGTGTGTCCTAGGTCGACAACGTGTCGGGTGGTGCCTGGGATCGTCATGGGTTCTCCTCGGTTGGTGGGCAGTGGGCGACTACTACCGACCGTATGGAACCGGCTGGCATCGGTCGATTACCTGTGCACGTAAGTGCCCCGTCCAGGCCCTTTCTCTACGATCGAGTTGTGGCTTCTTCAAGCGAACGAGTATTTGCCGCCCTGCTCAAGTACTGGCGAGGTCACCGAGGCATGAGTCAGCTTGATCTTTCCCTGGCCGCAGAGGTGTCCGCTCGACACATCAGTTTTCTTGAGACCGGAAGATCGAACCCGAGCCAGGAGATGGTTCTCGTGTTGGCTCAGGCCCTCGATGTCCCCATGCGGGACACGAACGAACTCTTGCGGGCAGCGGGATTTGAGAACCGCTACGCAGAACCGGGCGTCGATGAGTTGTTGTCTGGGCCGCTGGGTGAGGCGGTGGAAACGATGCTCCACCACCACGAGCCGTTTCCCATGATGGTGATTGACCGTCTGTACAACTTGGTTCGCACCAATCGCGCCGGAAGTCAACTGTTCTTGATCGCCGACGTCGACCTCGCCGCCCACGAGCCGGGCACCGTCAATGTCCTTCGTCTGCTGTTCGATCCGGCGTCGCGGAAGATGATCGACAACTGGGAACCGACCGCTGGCACCTTGCTTCGGCGCCTACAACGTGAGGCATTCCACCGACCCCATGATCGTGAGATGGCGGAGTTGTTGGATGACTTGATGAATGCCGATGGTGTTCCGGCTGATTGGCGCAATCACGACGACGCCGCTCTGGATCCGATGCTCGGTGTCGAGTTTCGAATGGGCGACCTGGCGCTGAACTTTCTCACCACGATCACCGAGTTCAACGCACCTCAAAACGTCACCCTGGAAGAGCTCCGAATCGAAAGCTACTTTCCGCTGGATGACCAGACCAGGTCTCTGTGTGAACAACTACTCATCTGATTAACCACGGGCCCGCGCTATTCGAGTTGGGGTGTGACCGGCGAGTTGGCGAACAGCCGGAGCAGCGCTGAACTCGGTCCGGGGTCATGATCGTTCCGGTGTTTCCAACGATGGTGAAACCGACAGAGCAGTTGGCCATTCGAGACTGCCGTTGGCCCACCGCGATGTCTTGGAACCACGTGGTCAGCATCGCAAGCCGAAGCCGGCCGCAGGCATCCGGGCTGCTGGCAGTGTTGGTCTCGTAGACGAATGAGACGTTTCTGTTTCGCGGTGAACTCGGCCCCGGTGACATGATCATTGACCAAGTCGCCGTCAAGGTCGAGTCGGTGGCGGCGGACCCGGGCGCCTCGTCGCACTAGTTCGGCGATCATGGCTGGTGGGACCAGGGTGCCGCCGACGGTATGCGGATAGCAGACCGAACCAAAACTGCGATCGTGGGCAACCGGGGTTTTCTTGGCCCGGTGGGCGCGGCCCAGCATGTAGCAGAAGGCGTCGGTGCCGAGATCGTTACCGAACACGATGCCGCCCGTGGGTGTGTTGTCATCGGATGTTGGATCGGGATCGTTGCCAGCGAGGTCGTCGGGGTCGTGCGGAGGGGACAGAATGTCGATACCAGGAAGCTTCACGCCGTCGCCGTTGGGATCGAGGACCAACTGCACCAGAGCGTCATGCTGGGCGGTGTGGATGCCTAGGTCGGCGTCGTCGGCCATGAGTCGCTGGGCGTTGGCTCTCACGGCCTCAGCCAACTGTTCGCCAAACAGTGGTTCCAGAACGCCGCTCACATGGACGTTGTCGAACAGGTCCTTTTGCAGCACCAGATGACGGCGAGCTTGAGCTCGAATGAATTCGTCGAGGTGTTCGTTGGGGTTGGCCACCGCTACCCACTGGCGAAGACCCAGTTCGAATTCTTCTGGCGTGGTGAGAACGGCGAAGGCGGCGAGTGCTTCCTCCGCAACGGCCACTTGACCGGAATCGGCCTTCTTGGCCCAGCGTGTCATGAGATCCACATGGGCCAACGTGATCGAACCGGCGAGCAGGGCCCGGTGAAAGTGAGGGAAACGGTACAGGGCAGTCCCCGCACGTCTCAGCGATGCGGCACGGGCCCGAGACATTCGACCTTGCGCATTTACCAGGCCGATCATGGTCGACTGTCCTTTGGTGTAGGAGCAGGCATTGGTCTCGCCAACAGCGAGATAGCGTCCGGCGACCATGGCCAAACGTTCTGATCCTCGGGACAATCCGACCGCGACCTCGGCCATTTCTTCGCGTGAGTAGTCTCCGGGCTGGGCGTCTCGCACCGCCTGCAAGGTTTCGATGAGGTCGTTGAGTACCGCGCGTTCGTCGTCAAGAACACCCGCTTGATTTCCCGCCGAGGAACCCATACCCGAACCCTAATCAGGGGGTGTGACAGGGTTGAGTCTGAGACGGCTCGACGATGGGCACCACGTCCATCCCCGCAGCCTTCATACTTGAGGTGAAGTCTTCGCATGGGCTATCAGGAATGCTGGTGCCTAAAAGCCGGGTGAGAGGGTCCGCATGTTAAAGATTGCCTGGCTTCTCGGCTGCATCGGGGTTTCGTCGCTCTTGCTCTGGCGAACGCTTCCTGGCCGCTCGACCACGACCAAACGAGCACTCCAGGCAGGTCTTGGGGCGTTGCCCATGGGCGCTGTTGTGTATTACTTGGGAGCAATCGCGTCCACGTTCATCTGGGGTGCCTAGCTCGGCGACACTTCATGTTGCCCAGGCTCGACGGTCAGGCTCGACGGGCCGCCCGCCCACGGGCCCATGCGATGCCCAAGAGCACAATGCCAGCCACGCCCCAGAGAAACCCGTTCGGCCCAGAGGGACCTGGGGTGGTTGGGGTGCTGGCGACCACGAGGGGTCGCGGCTCATCGGTCGTTTCAGCCGCCACGGAGAGGATTGCCGGTTCGGTGTTCGGAGCGCTCGTATTGGGTGTCGTCGAAGGGGCCGTTGTTGCTGGCAACGTTGGGATGGGTCGTCCAGATTCGGCGATCTGGACCTCGCCGCTGTTCACCTTGCCCGCTTCCACCTGGAAGCCCGGGCCCGAGAGGAAAGAGTCCGGGGCGAGGTTGGCGACTTCGGGATCATCCAGTGGCCACTCGCGGGAGATCGGGTACGCCGGTTCCACGCCCACGTTCAGATATCCGCCGATGAGGTCGCCCAGCCGCTCATCACAAGCCTGGTTGCAATAGTCGAAGAAGTAGGTGCCGGTCGGGATGTCGGTCGGAAGCTGGAAGCTGATCGAGGCTCGGAGCCGAAGATAACCGGCTGCACCGGTGTCGGTCACGGTTAGTTCACCTACGTCAAGCTGATAGCCGTCGGTGATGTTCCCGTCCTCGTCGGACTGAACGATCTTGCCGAAGAACGGACCGTCGTCTATCCAGCCATAGGCACCACCGCCCGTGTAGCCCACCAATGTGGCCACTTCGCCGGGCTCGTAGGTGTCCTTCACCGGGTCGAACCAACTGCCGCCGGCATGGGCCATCGACGTCGCCGCGAAGACGAACGCGAGAACGCCCGTCAGCCACAGCAGTGACGTCGATGTTCTCCGGACCATGAAACGATCCTCTCACATCGCTTGCTGGCGCGGTCACCGGCCTCGGGTCATCCCATCGGATGTGAGCGACAGGCGGGCCCCGTACTTGGGGGCTGACCCTAGACCTTTGGCGATACGTATGACCCGCCAGCGGTCGCCCCGGTAGGGCTCCAGAATTTCAAGCATTCGTTCATCGGTGGCTCGGGGTTCGCCCGCCATGTGCCACGCCACGAGATTGGGAATATGGAAGTCGCCAACCGGCACCGCATCAGGATCGCCAAAGGCCACGGCGGTAACAAGGTTCGATGTCCATGGTCCGATGCCACGGATCTTTTCGAGGCGTGCCCGGATGGCGGCGGGTTCTTGAGACCACAGCTCGTCGAGCCGCCGCATTTCTCGCCCGGTGCGAATGAGAATTTCGGCCCGCTTGCGTTCTACACCGCAGCGGTGGAGGTCGCTGTAGCCAAGCTGGCCTACTGTCTCGGGTGACGGGAGAACGTTGCCTTTGCGACGTCCGGGTATCTCAGGTCCCGGTGCGGCGTCGCCAAACTTGCGGGCAATGGCTCGGCGCGAATCGACCGCCTTGGTGACCTGCACCTTCTGGCCAAGGATGGCTCCCACGATGGCATCCCAGGGACGGTCGGTCCGGTTCAGGCGAAACGGACGTCGTTTCCAGGCGCTTCCTATCTTGCCGTCGGGCGCGAAGCCCGACGGGTCGTCGGCGAGCCCTAGCAGACCGGGCATTTGATCGAGGAGCCACTGGGCGCCATCGCCCCACGCCTGACCCTCGACCTGCCGGGAAGTGCCGACACGGCTCATGTACAGCGTTCCGGTGCCTGTCGGGGTGCGGGTACTCCACAGCGATCCGTTGGGCCCAATCATCACGGGGAGCTTGGCTCCACGAACCGTCGACTGAAGATCCATCCGTTCGGGGATCTCGACCGTCCGCTTCATGGGCGCAGGGTATCTTCGGGCACGGTCTGCTTGCCCGTCTACATCAAGCCGTGTTCACGGTGAGCTCTGGGACCTTCAGTCCCACAGCGTGGCGAGCATGGAATCGACATGGGTTGCGACGTCCTGTGTGGTTCCTTCGGGAACCCGTAGGTCGATCTCGGCCAACGCTCCATCGCCAAGAGGTTGGAAGTGTTCCAGTGCGGGTTCGAGGAACCGACTCATCTGGGCATAGACATGTCGGTCGTCCGAGCCGAACCGGTTGACGTGATAGCGGAGAGGGAACGAGATATTGAGCTCCTCCTTGGCCCGCGTCATAGCCACATACAGAAGTCGCAATTCCTCGGCCATGCCGTCGTTGTCACCGATGGCCATATCGGATGGGATGTTTCCGTCGGCCGCATGAAGCAGATAGACGTGACGCCACTCGAGCCCCTTGGCCGAGTGGATGGTAGACAGTGTGAGCCAATCGTCGTCGAGGTGGGGCGGGCCAGCCCAGTCTCCGGTGGCACCAGGAGGATCGAGCGTGAGCTCCACCAGCATCCGACTGCGGGACTGATACTGGGCGGCGGTGTTTGCCAGACTGTCGAGATCGGCGAGACGGGCTGCAGCGTTGTCGTACTTGTTGGCGAGCAGCATTTTGCAGAACGGGAGCAGACGGTTTATCTGGTCGGCGGGGGAGAGTGCGCTGGACTCGGTTCCGTCGGCCAGGCAGTCACCAAGCGCAGCGCGAAGTTCGGCCGTCTGTTCCGACGCGGCAGCAGGAACGCGGCCAGCACCCTCGATAAAGCGCCGGAGCGATTCGGTCTCGGGTTCCCCGATGCCCAGTTCGGAGATGAGGCGTCGTTCGGTTGCAGGGCCGACTCCTTCAAGACCGGACAACACTCGATGCCAGGCCAGCTGGTCGGCAGGATTGTCGAGGACCCTCATGACCGCCAGCAGATCCTTGACGTGCGCTGACTCGAGATGCTTGAGGCCGCCGTACTTCACGTACGGAATGTCGCGACGGGTGAGCTCGAGTTCCAGCCCATTGCTGTGGTGGCCCGCCCGGAACAGTACGGCTTGGTCTCGTAGGTCGACTCCTCGTTCTCGGGAATCGAGGATTTGATCTGCGACCCAACTACTTTGCGCCGTTTCGTCGTGGCAGGTGAGAAGCCGGGGGAGAGGTCCGCTGGGCGTTGTGCTCCACAGCTCTTTTGCGAAGTGGGGAGTCTTGCCGGCGACGGGCTGACTGATCACGGCGTTTGCGGCGTGAAGGATAGGCATCGTGGATCGGTAGTTCTGCTCCAAGGTGATCGTCACCGCGCCCGGGAAGCGTTCGGTGAAGTTCCACATGTTGGCCACGGTGGCGGAGCGGAATCCGTAGATCGCTTGTGCATCGTCACCCACGGCGCACAACTGGGTGGTGGGGCCATTCATGCCGGCCACGATGTCAGCCTGAATGGGGTTGGTGTCCTGATATTCGTCGATGAGGATGTGGTCGAACAGACTTCCGAGCGCCTCGCCGAGTGAGCTGACGGTGAGAGCCCGCCAGAACAACAAAAGGTCGTCGTAGTCGAGGACTGCGTTCTCGCGTTTGCGGGCGGTGTAGGCGGTGAAGATCTCCTTGAGGTCATCGGCATGGTCGGCGCACCACGGAAAGTCCGTCTCTAGTACTTCGTCGAGCTTGGCTTGACTGCTGACCATGTGGCTGTAGATCGAAGCGATCGTGTTTGCCCGAGGAAACCGCTTCGATCGCTCACCAAAGCCGGCGTCGGTCCGGACCATTCCGAAGAGGTCGGTGGCGTCGGAGGCGTCGAGCACGGTGAAGTTTGGTGGGAGACCGGCGGCGGCCCCGAACTGGCGAAGGAGGCGATTTGCGACGCTATGGAAGGTGCCTCCCCACACCTGACCGGCGGCTCTGTTGGTGCTGGCGGCACGGACTCGCTGGAGCATCTCGGACGCCGACCGGCGCGTGAAAGTGAGCAGAAGGATCCGGTTGGGGTCAGCGCCCTCGTCGATGAGTCGAACGACGCGGGCTACGAGCGTCTTGGTCTTGCCGGTGCCGGCGCCGGCGACAATAAGGAGCGGTGAGTCGTCGTGGTGAACAGCGGATAGCTGGGCGGGGTTGAGGCCACGCTCGCGGGGCGGTGCATCCTCATCCGTCGGCCGATTGATAGCGGTGGTGTTTGAAGCGAACATGCGTTCGTCAACGTAGCAGGGCGTTGGAGCAGTCGGCTCCAGGAGACAGGTCAAATTACTGTTGCAAGATGTCAACAACACTTGTTTACACTCAATGACGTGAGCGTGATGGTGAATCCGGCATCCGGATATGCAGAAACCGAGGCCCGTGTCTCCCGTATTGGGGTCGGTGTGGGACTGTTAGTAGCGGCCGTCGGGATGGTGTTCTCGGCGTCGTCGGTTCAACCGCTGACCCGGCCGAGAGACGTGTCAGCGCTGGCCCCGCTGGCCTGCTGGTGGGTTGCAGCGTTTCTCTTGGTTTGGCTGGTGTTGAGCCTCGGATTGTGGATGGTGTTGCTGGGGCGCCAGGGCGGCCCTTCCCGATGGGCTCGTTTGATCACGGTCCCAGGATCTCGCAAGTTGGCCGAAGGGTTGCTGGCCACGGGCGTTCTCGCCGGTGCGTCCGCATGTGCTCCGGGAGTGAGCGAGGTGGCGGCTCCGCAGATCGAAGTGCTGCGGCCTGCAGAGTCGGCGACCGTTTCAACCTTGGCTGATAGCCAAACCCTGCCAGCGTTCGAACTCCCTCCCATCGATCTCCCACCGATCGACCTCGACTCGACATCCACCTCGGTGGGAGTTGGGTCATTGGACGATGCGCGTGTGGTCGTCGACACCGCCACGCTCGGGGTCGATGCTGTGGACGCTGAGCCTGACCGTTACGACCCGTTCTCGCCAGGTGGGTCCGAACTGGCGCCCTCGTTGTCGCCGTCGGTGCAGTCGCCTGTTGAAGAGCCGGCCGGCGATGGGGGAGCAGGTCAGCAGTATGTCATCGTTGCCGGCGACAACTTCTGGGCCATCGCTGAGAGTCGTCTGTCCCATCACCTCGGTCGTGCCGCAGGCCCAGGAGAAATCACCCCGTATTGGGTTGAGCTGGTGAAGGCGAACGAGCGCAGCATCCAGTCGGGCAATCCTGATCTCGTGTTCCCCGGTGAAGTGATTGTGCTCCCGCCGCTTCGGTAGATGGAACATCGCCGGGAGATCTGTGGTTGGGTTGTGCATGACCACGATTACCGCAGAACAGGTAGGCGACTACCGCATCGATATCACCAACGGAACCCACGTCTGGCGGGCTGATGAGCCCGTTGATCTCGGCGGGGATAATACGGGCCCGAACCCCTATGACTATCTGCTGGGTTCTCTTGCTGCCTGCACCACGATCACGCTCACGATGTACGCAAAGCGCAAGAACATCCCAATCGACTCCTTGTCGGTTAGCTACACGTTCGACCGGGTTCACAGCGATGACTGCGAAAAGTGTGACGATGACGCTTCTGGACTGATCGACCGGGTGACTTCAGAGATCTTCATCGATGGCGACTTCGACGACGCCACCAGGAAGCGCCTCGAACAGATCGCTCAACGGTGTCCGGTCCACAAGACCCTTGAGAAGGGCATTCACTTCGAGGAGACGGTCTTCGCGGGCTGACCCAACTGTCGTTCGCTTCTAGAGCTTTGGGCCGATCCAGGCGATCGTGGCCATTGGGATAAGCCAACTGTTCTTCTGGTGATCGATGACCTCGATGTGCCCCTCGGTGACGGCCCGAATATCGCCGAGAACGGCATTTGCATTGGTTCGCCCAATGGTGCAGCGTTGGCCGCTGCTCCATAGCTCGCGGACCCGCGCAAGCAGAGTCGATGGCCCGCCGGTGTTGATTCCGCGAGCTTGACCCGGGCGGTCGGCGTTGAACCGAACCGCCAAAATGCGATCCATGTGCAGCGTGAACTGGACACCGCCAATGGTCTCTACGGTCGCGATCTCGCCTGAGACGTGGGTGATGCGGCCGCGGATCTGCCGGTCGGAGAGCTCGACATCGACTTCATAACTGCGACTTCCGAGCTCCATGAGTCGCATGTCGAACGACGTCGACGCCGCAACGGTCTCGGCGACGGCGTCCTCGACCTCTTCCATGTAGGCGCGTTGCTCGGCCCTGATTTCTTGGAGAACTCGCTCGGACTCGATTGGGTCGTCGGTCAGCTGGGGCATTCGTGCCGGAGGGGTTGGGATGAAGTCCGTCATGGAGTGCTGTATCGGCTTGTCCACGGGACACCCTTGAGGGTGGCGGGCTATTTTGCCTTCGCGCGTTCTGTCTTCTTTTTAGCCTCGGTGGCAGGGTCGACCGTGTTTTCGATCAACGTCTCGATGATCTGATCTCGGACGTAGTGGAACTTTCGACTTCCGGCGAGCCGACTGGCCGGCAAGCGGCCGTCGCCAGCCATGTTGAGGACCGTCCGAACGTTGAGGTCCAGCATCTCCGCAACTTGGGCGGTGGTAAGAATCGCCGGGTAGTTCTCACGGACTGCGTCGTAGCCGTCGTTCACATCGCTCATCCAGTCATTATGGCGTGGAATTACGCCTAATTCCATCGGTTGCTACCAATTCCTTTACTTGTTTGAAGTTGCAAGGCGCTTCGGAGATCAGATTTGTTGACACGCGCACCTTGACTCGAAGACCGAATGAGGTTGGTCCGGCGAAGCCAACTGCTCGCGCTGCGAAGGCTGCTCGCACCCATGATGTGAGTGGCCTGGGCAATTGTGAGCATCGGCGGGTAGTCCTCCCAGCACGGCAGGCCGTCGTCGGTTGTAGCTCCTACTTTCCGTTCCATATCGCTCAATATAAGTTGATTCGGTTGATTACGTCAACATACACTCACGGAATGTGGTTGCATGAAGGCCCACCTGCCTCTAACGAGGGTGTTCGCACACCCAGTACGTTCTCGGTCATGTCCCTGACGAACCGACTTCCTGCCCGCTTCACGCTGGCTCATGGCTTGATGATCCTGGCCGGTCTGATGACCTTTGTCCTGGTCAACCGGGCACTAAGCGACAATCGCGAGACCGTCGTTGCGTACTTTGCAACCGATCAGGCCGTTGCAGGGAGGACCTTCACCCCTGAGGTCGATCGGGTGCCCGCCGACACCCCCGGCGTGCAGTTCTTTGCGACCGAAGATGAACTACGGAACAAGGTGTTGGTGCGAACGATCCAGTCGGGTCAGATCATCATGTCGTCCGATCTGGTGCCGAAGGGTTCGCTTTCGTTCCGGACCTTTGCCATCCCGGTGGAGGACTACCACATCCAGGGCTTGGGGCTCACTCGAAACGATCGTGTCGACGTCGTCGGCTTTGACGATGATGACAACCCGCTCTACCTTGCCACCGACCTGGTCGTCGACAGCACCTCGGCCAGCTCGGTTCCCGAGGGTCTCGGGGCTGGTTCTCGTGATACCTA
The DNA here is from genome assembly GCA_938029215.1 of uncultured Acidimicrobiales bacterium. GTDB lineage: Bacteria > Actinomycetota > Acidimicrobiia > Acidimicrobiales > SZUA-35 > JABDIY01. The sequence continues at coordinate 17,485 of CALHFG010000014.1, forward strand.
CATAACGGTCCAGGTCGACGACGCCCAGGCGTTGCAGCTGGCACTGGGTCAGAAAAACGGGCCTCTCCATCTCGTGCGCAGCACCGGCGCCTCCCCGGTATCGGTCGTGGTCGTCCCCGAAGCTGCGGCGAGCGCGGACGAGACTGCCGAAGGCAACCAGCCATGACCCCGATGCTCGTAGCTGCTTCGCTCAGCAACCGAGAATGGCGAGCCGCCCTACAGCGACAGGTCAGAGACCACGAGTCCGACATTGTTGTCGAGCTGGTCCGCGATCGCCACCAGGCCCTCGCCGACGCAGTCGACCTGGTTATTGTCGACGACGACACCAGCTGGATCAGTCGTGTGGTTGTCAGCGGTCTGGTTGATGCTGGCAAACGGGTGATCGGTGTCTTCGATCCAGCCGAGGGCGATGGATACGGCGAAAAGTTCCTGCGGGAAACCGGAATCGATCTTGTTGTTCCATCCGACCTGCCCACCGAGGCACTGATCGCGTTCCTGCGGCAACACCGACCGAACCGAACGCAGATGCTCGAAGACGCTGCCGCTCTCGAGCAGCTCGACGATCTGGTCCCCCTCGCCGAACGACGCGTCGTTGCGGTCGGCGGGCCCTCCGGCGCCGGTGTTACCGAGGTCGCGGTGGCGCTCGCCCAGCTGATGTCGGACCAGCGAACGGTCCTCGTTGATGCCGATGAAAACCACCCGGGGATATCGCGTCGTCTTGGACTCAATATTCATCCCCACATCGTCACCGCTACCGACATCATTCGTCACGGTCACACGCTCGCCCCCCAAGGCGACGACAATTCGGTGGCTTCGTGCTTGGCTAGGCCAGCTATCAACCAGGGAGCCCTTCCCTTCGATGTCATCGCTGGCCTTGCCTCTCGCGACGATTGGTCGCTGCTGCGAGCCGACGACGCCGTTGGGCTGCTCGACGTGCTAGCTCAGCGTTGGGTCAACGTGATCGCCAAGATCGGATCCACGCTCGATGAGCTTCCCGGTACGCCGCGTTATGAAGTGAGCCGCCAAATTATCCAGCGGGCAGAGCGAATCGTGGCGGTCACGCAGGCATCCCCAACCGGCCTCCTTCATTTCGTCGATTGGCTCGTGGAGGCGGTTCCATTGGCAGGTGATGCGCCGATAGACGTTGTCGTCAATAAGGCGCCCACCAACCCTGCGCTCCGAGGACAGATAGAAACCGAGTTGATCAACATCACCGGTGAACGTCTGAACTCGATCGTGTTCGTGCCGCCTGATCGTCGCGTGGAACGGGCCGCCTGGGATGCCACGACCGTCGCCAAAGGTCCCTTCCTTCGCAGCCTTAGCGGACTGCTCGGTGCAGTGCCGAGCCGGTTTGCGTGGCGAAAAATCTCTGTCCCTGCCCGCACCCCCGCAACCAACGAACAGGCCGCCTAGTGAGTATCGCGATCGTAGACGCCTACGAAGACCTCCGACATCAAGCACTGGACGCCATCCGGCTCCGGAGCATCGACCTACGTGAAATCGGCGAGGTCCGTACGCTCGTTCAACAGCTGGTCAACCAGTACCAGGCCGATGCCACCAGCGGTGGCAGTCGGCGCCCCCTCGCCGATCCGGCGTCCATGATGAGTCGCCTGAGCCGGAGCCTGCTCGAATTTGGCCCTCTGACGCCATTTCTCGACGGTTCCCTTGACTACGAGGAACTGATAATCCACGGCGACAACGTCATGTACGTCGACACCGAGGGCCGCATGTTGGCCTGGCCCGATCCGGTCAGCGAGGAAGAGGTCACCCACGTTGTGCAGAAACTTCTGTCCAGCGTCGGTCAGGCGGTCGATGAGAGCCGCCCAGTGATCCAAGCGCAGATCCTCGATGGCAGTGCGCGCATTGGTGTCGTGTTGCCCCCGATCGCCGATGCGATCGACGTTACGATTCGACGCTACCTCTCCAAGCGCGAGACGTTCAACGAGCTCATGGAATGGCGGGCCATCAGTCGGCCCGCGGCCAACCTGCTGGCGGCATCGATGGCGACGGCAACCGGTGTAATTATCACCGGACAACCTGGTTCGGGAAAGACCACGCTGGTCAACTCGATGCTTCGGTCAGCGCCCTCGACTCTTCGGGTGATTGCGTGTGAGGACACACCGGAGGTTTCGGTGGAACACCTCCACGCAGCCCGTTGGAAGACAAGGCAAGCGGGACCGGATGGATCCAACGAGGTCTCTCTCCGTGATCTGGTAAAGATCTCGCTAGGCATGCGGCCTGATCTCATCGTTGTGGGGGAGGTCCGAGGCGCCGAGGCCTACGAACTCACCCGAGCCGGCAATGCCGGCGCCGGGATGCTGTCCACGATCCACGCCAACAATGCGCGGCAGGGTCTACAAGCCTTGGTTTCTACCGCCGTCATGGCGGGTCCGAACGTCGCCCCGGAACAGATCCGTACCGTGTTCTCGAGCATCATTGATCTGGTTGTCCATACCGCCAAGGAACCGTCGGCTGCCATGGCCGGAGGTGTGGGCGGTCGTCGCAAGATCATGGAGATCGTGGCGGTACCCGCCATGCAGTCCGACGAGTTCGATTTCACGACCGAGCCGATATTCGCTCGCGAATCGTTCGATCATGAGCTTCGCTGGACCGGCGCTCCACTCCCCGCCGATCTCGAACAGCGACTGGAACGAGTGTTGGCGCCTCACGGGCTCTCCGTGCAGTCCATCTTGAGCGGAACGGGTCAGCTGATATGAGACTTCTCGCAGGCCTGTGTGCAGGCATCTTCGTGTACCTCAGTCTCGGAGCTCTCGTAGGGATCACACCCCGCTTCCTCGATCGCACTCCTTCGGGCGAGCGGCAGCGACGCGACCGAGCCCAAGACTGGCTACAGCAGGCCGGCGCCGACGTGACACCGCTCCAGTTCTTCGCCGTCTCGATCGGCATGGCCGTCTTCGTGGCGTTTCTGATGCAGGCGCTCACCGGCGTGCTGGCGCTCAGCTTCGTGGCTGGGGGACTGGCCCTGTGGATACCACGGTCGTTCTACGGTCGCCGACGAAACAAGATCGCTCAGGAACGAATCAATGCGTGGCCGGATGCGCTTCGCGATCTGATCGCTCACCTCAAATCGTCCATGTCGGTCCACGCATCGCTCAACGAACTGGGTCGCAGTGGTCCGGTAGCGCTGCGGCCATACTTCAATCGATATACCGGCCTGGCCGCAACGCTGGATCAGCGCACAGCTCTCGAGGTCGTCCGGGAAGAACTGGCCGATCCGGTAAGTGATCGCGTGTTGGAGATCATCCTGGTTGCGTTCGAGCAAGGTTCGGCGGTCGTCGTAGACATCTTGGCCGACCTGGCCGAAGCGACCGCGGGCGACATCGCCCTTCACGAAGAGATCCAGACCGCACAACTTGAGGTCCGACTCGAGTCCAGAAGTGCCGCCGTCCTTCCGTTCTTCGTCTTGATCATGATGATCGCGACGTCGGATGACTACGCGGAGTTCTACCGATCAGGTGCGGGCTGGCTCGTCATTGGCATAGGCGGAATCCTGTGTCTTCTCGGCCTGATGTCGATCGGAAAACTGGGTCGAGTTCCAACCGAGCAGCGAATCCTCGCATCCGGCGGGGTGGTATGAGTACGGCCCTCCTCGCCTCGCTCTTTGCCGCCTCATTCGCGGCGCTAGTTTCTCGCGCCATCGTTACCCCGCGTCGATTGCTCGCAGGCCGGGTTCGTCCCTACGCAGCTATCTCTCGCTCTCGCCTAGGCACCGGCTATGCCGACATCTCGGTTGCGTCGATCACCCGACATGATGACCGAACCGCCGTCGGTCGGGTCTTCGGTCCGCTGTTGGCGCAGTGGGCAGAGCAGCTTGGGGCCCTCGTAGACGCGGCTGATCATGACACGTTGCGGCGTCGACTTCGCAACGCAGGCTTCGCCGATACTGATCCGGCGCAATATCGCTTGCGTCAGCTCGCGCATACCGTCGGAGGTGTTGCCTTCGGCATCACCCTTGGATTGGTGCTCAATAACGTTTCGTTTGCGCTGTTGTTCATGGTTTGCTTCGGCTTCTACGGTGCCACCTACCAGCGGAGTCGGCTCACCGCGGCCACCGAGAAACGCGCCGCTCGAATGCGTAGTGAGGTCTATACGGTCGCCCAGTTGTTGGCCGTCCGACTACGAACCGGGAGCGGTCCGGTCGACGCCGTGCGATCGGTGTGTCAGTTGGCTCGCGGTCCCGTGGTTGCCGAACTCAACGAAGCGGTTTCGTGGATCTCATCGGGCGTGGGCGCTCAGCGAGCCTACGAAAAACTTGCGGAGGCCACCGATGAACCAGCAGCGGCGCGTCTGTACCGCCTGCTGTCGGCAAGTTCTAACAGCGGTGGCGACATCGCCAGCTCGCTGCTCTCCGTCGCCGAAGACCTGCGACTTGAACGCAAACAAGATCTCGCTCGGGCTGCGGTGAAGCGCCGCACTGCAATGCTCGTCCCCCTTCTTCTCTTCATCACCCCGGTGATGATTCTGTTCGTCGCAGTTCCCCTGCTTCCCATGATCTTCGGCACCTTTTAGGCGCCGTCGAAACCTGTTTCACAACAACCAAGGAAATTCAACATGCTTACCATCGCACTTCTTCAACTCAGGATCGCAGACGATCGACAGCGCGAACGCGGCGCCGGCGTCGTCGAGTATCTCGGCCTCGCAGCTCTGGGTGTCGCCATTGTGGCCCTCCTGCTAACCGGCATGACAGGCGTGACTGAGACCTTGATGGGTCGCATCGGCGACATGGTCACCGGCGGCTAACGGCGACGTCGGTGCCTTTCCCTTCGTCTACAACACATCCGAGGTCGATTCGATCGAGACGCAGGGATTGCGCGCGCTCGGCTGAACGCGGCGCGATCCTGCTCCCGGGCGTCGTGGGCATCGCAATGCTGTTCTTCGCTTTTGTGTTGATCACGCAGTTTGCAGTTTGGCAATACGGCAGGGGAGCGGTGCAGTCAGCAGCCAATGAAGCCGCGCGTTCAGCGGCAGGCTTTGGCTCGGACCCGGGTGAATGTTTCCGGGTGTTTAATGCCGCACGCAACGACTTGCTCGGCGGCTCCTTGGGAGCTGGCGTTGGGTCTCCGCGCTGCACCGTCGGAGCTGAGTTTGTGGAGGTTGTCGTTCCCGTGCGTTTTGAGCGCTGGCTGCCGGTTTCCCCCGACTGGGAATTTGAGGTTCGAGCGGTGGCAGCAATCGAACGGCTGCCCGAACCATGAAGCCTGCTGTCGAACGAGGCCGACGGTCAGAACGTGGCACCGCGGTGATCGAAATCCCTATGGTCCTGGGTTTTCTCATCATTCCAGTGGCCTTTCTGATCTTGACGATCCCTACATGGCTCCAGGGCATCCACGCGGCCAACGATGCGGCTGCGGAGTCGGCCCGAGCGTTCGTGCTCAGTGGCGCCGATCCGGATTCGGTGACTCGGGCGCTGACCGCCAGTGCGAGCAGTCATGGGTATGAGGATCGTCTTCAGCTGGCTTCAGCAACGACCACAGGGATCGGACCGGGCGACGAGGTCACGGTGACCGTGAACGTGCAGTTGCGTGCCATCGCGCTGTTCAACGTCGGTTCCTTCACCTACACCGCGAGCCATGTGGAGCGGTATCCCAGCTACGTTCGGACCCCCCGATGAAACCGACGAAGGCGAAGGAGCCGAACAACGAGCGAGGATCGATCACCATCCTGGGGCTAGGCATGACCTTGCTGCTCTTCGTGGTAGGTGGAATCAGCATCGATGTTTGGCGAGTGGTCGCAGCTCGTCAAGATCTAGTGCAGCGGGCTGATGCCGCAGCGACTGCGGGGGCCAACGCGATCGATGTCGACGAGTTTCGAGACACCGGCGCCCTCATTCTGTACGAGCCCGACGCGATAGCGGCAGCCGAAAGCGTTCTTGGCGCGCCGAGCACCTGGGACTTCACCGGTACGGGCCGGGTTGAGGATGTCGATGCCGATGGCCTGGAGGACGACATGGTGGTCGTTCTCACGCGAGAGGTCGAGTTCGCACTTCTCGGCATCCTGTCGGACCAGAAGTCGGTGACCTTACGCATCGAGGCGGTCGCTTCGCCTCAGCGAACCGGGAACTAGGTCGACTCGTTGTCCTTCAGGGCCGGGAGACCGGTGAGAAAGAAGAGTCGAGCCTGTGTTGCTTGCTCGATTGCTGCATCCAGATCAGGCAACTCGGGGGGTTGGTCATAGACCAGCTCCGCAAGATTGCCATCCCCGCCGCGGGGCGTGTTTTCCATACCTCAGATATCGGTTGATCCAAAGGGGTGTCTGGAGGGCCGATCGGCCCCTTGTTACTTAGGGTTTCATTCCTAGTGAATCTGCCCGGCACGACAGCTGCCCGATACCGTAGAAGTCCGCTATGGCCAAGAAAAAGCCCGCATCGCCCCAACCCACCACCGTGTTTCTGGTCCGTCATGGAAAGACCCCAACCACCGGTGCTGTGCTTCCGGGACGAGCCAAAGGTCTCCATCTAGCCGACGAAGGTGTGCGGCAGGCCGAACGAGCCGCCGAACGCTTGGCGGGGCTGGGTTCGGATTCGTTTGCCGCGGTGTACGCCAGTCCTATGGAGCGAACACGCGAAACGGCCGCCCCGATTGCGAAGGCGCTTTCTCAGAAGGTGCGCATCCGCAAAGGTCTCATCGAGGCCGAGTTTGGCGAGTGGACCGGTGCCAAGCTGAAGGATCTGTACAAGTTGCCCGAATGGGAGAAGGTTCAGAAGTACCCCAGCGGATTCCGATTCCCCGGCGGCGAGTCGTTCTCGGAGATGCAGCAACGGATCAGCGGCACGCTGCACGAACTGGTGAGCGAACACCCGGGCGAACGAATCGTGTGTGTCTCCCATGCCGATCCCATCAAGGCCGCCGTTGCCGACGCCCTCGGAACCCACCTTGATCAATTCCAACGGATCGTCGTAGGGCCGTGTTCGATTTCGGCGATCCTCTTCACCCACACCGGCCCTCGGGTTCTGGCGGTCAATTCGACCGGCGATGACCTGGCTAGCCTTGCTCTCTCCTAGGCCTCGAATATGAGCGAACTGTACGAATACCGAGACACCACCCACTTCACCGCAGGTGCGGTCGGCGAGCCCGGAGCCCGGACGTTCTACATTCAAGCCGGGGATGGTTTTGGCAATCACAGCGTGAAGCTCGAAAAGCAACAGGTCTCCGCACTCGCCGATTTCCTGCGAACGATCCTTGAAGACCTCCCCGCGCCAGCCAACAACGTGTTTACCCCGGTTCCGCTTATCGAACCGGTACAGCCGGTGTTCGTAGTCGGCCAAATCGCCGTCGGGATCGACGAGATCGAAAGTCGCGTGGTCCTCGTCGTGGAAGAACTGGTCGACCAGCCAACCATGGAGGAAGAGCTCGCTGCGGTTGTTGATGAACAAGACCTCAAGGGCTCGACCCTGCGAGTGCACTTGTCGGTCGAGCAAGCGGCAGCTTTTATCGAGACGTCAGAGAACTTGATGGAAGGGGGTCGGCCTCCGTGTCGCCTCTGCGGTCAACCACTCGACCCTTCGGGCCATCCGTGTCCGCGGTTGAACTGACCTGAGCACGACCGATGGCTGACGCGCTTGAGATCCGAGACACGGGTGACCCTTTCGATGCCCCGGCCGACACGCTCGTGGAGCTATTCGAGTCCGGCGACTTCGAAATTGAAGGCCGCATGCCCTACAGCTCCAACCTGACGTTACTGGTCCACTTCACCGACGCCGAAGGAACGGACGTGCGGGGCATCTACAAACCTGGTCAGGGTGAACGCCCGCTGTGGGACTTTCCCGACAAGTTATACAAACGCGAGGCTGCCACCTATCGCTTGGCCAAGGCGTTGGGGTGGTCGGTTATCCCGCCCACCACGATCGCAAATGGCGCAATGGGCGAGGGCTCGGTACAGGCGTTCGTCAACGCCGACTTCGGCGAGCATTACTTCACCCTGTACGAGGCGGGCGTTGCGATTCCAGACCTTCAACAGCTTTGTGTGCTGGACTACATCGCCAACAACACCGACCGAAAGAGCGGGCACTGCCTGCTGGCGCCCGACGGGCACGTGTATGGAATCGACAACGGCCTGTCGTTTCACTCGGAGTTCAAACTTCGCACGGTCATCTGGGATTTCGCCGAAGACCCAATCCCGACCGAGATTCTGGCGGATGTGCAGAGATTTGTAGACGCCGGTCTGCCGGTTGAGATAGCAGCGCTGCTCAACCCGTTCGAACAGGACGCCGTAATGGCCCGAGCCAAAGCGGTGCTCAGCGAAGCCTGCTTTCCTCATGACGACACCGACGGCCATCGCTGGCCGTGGCCGCTGGTCTAACGCTCGCCCGTTGGCGACGCTCGGATCTCCGTAGCTTTCACCGAAGCCCAAATTTGCACGCCGGGCGCCAAGCCCAGCGATGCGGTGGACGCGGGGGTGATATCAACAGAGATGGGTAGCGGCGCGGCCAACAGGATCCTGGTGGTGTCGCCCAAAGGTTCGACCGCGGCCACTGTGGTGAGCCAGGTGTTTCGAGGGCTGCCATGAGGCTGGGCGGGATGGAGCGATACCGCCCGAGGGTGGATGGTGATCAGTACGTCACCGGCCATCTGAACGTCGGAGGTTTGAAGCGTGTGCGGATGGTCGGCCAGAGTCAGCGTTCCGTTGTCGTTGGTGCCGTGCAGCAGGTTGGTGCCAGCGACGGCTGCGGCATAGGAGGTGGCTGGCTTCTGGCGAATCTCCTCCGCCGTGCCCGACTGGGTGATCCGACCGTTCTCCATCATGTAGATCCGGTCGGCCAACAAAAAGGCATCGGCCGGGTCGTGGGTGATGAGCAGCTTCGGACCCTGGAACTGGCGCAGGTGCTCGGCCAGGGTTCGCCGGGTCGCCGTGCGAGTTTCAACGTCGAGGGCGGCGAGCGGTTCGTCCAGCAGCAGAAGATCGGGTTCGATGGCGAGCGCTCGACCCAGCGCTACTCGCTGTTGCTGGCCGCCAGATAACTGCCGGGGTGACATCGAAAGGAGATCGCTGATGCCCAGCTGTTCAGCGACTCGCGTAGCCTTTGCCTCAGTGGCACCGAAGCCCAGGTTCTCTTGTACCGACAGGTGGTCGAACAAAAGGTAGTCCTGGAACACCACGCCGACCTTTCGCTGGGCCGGGCTCACGAATATGTTGCCACCGTCGTCGAGAACCCGCCCGTTCACTGCGATCTGTCCGGCCGACACCCGCGCAAGTCCTGCGATGGCCTCGACCGTGGTCGACTTGCCTGCGCCGTTGTGGCCAAGGAGTGCCACCGTTTCTCCCGGCGCGATGGCCAGCTCGATGTCGAGGCTGAACGTTGGCGAGCGGTCGACTCGAATCCGGGCACGAAGTCCTTCGGTCATCGGGCCCCCCACCAGCGGTCGCGTAGCGAAACAAGAACGGTCAACGAGATAGCCACCAAGATCAGGCTGATCGCAAGGGCTGGCTCTCGATCGGCCGATTGAAGGTTGACAAAGACCGCCAGCGGCAGGGTTTGGGTTCGACCCTGCAAGTTTCCGGCGAAGGTGATGGTTGCGCCGAACTCGCCGAGGCTTCGGGCCCACGCCAGCAGCAGACCTGCCTTTAGTGATGGAGCGATCATGGGGAGCGTGATCCTACGGAATACCTCCAGATCGGTGGCTCCCAGCGTCTGCGCCGCGGCCTCGTGGCGGCGATCAATGCCGTTGAGGGCACCTTCCACCGTGAGAATTAGGAACGGCATCGCCACGAACGTGTTGGCCAGAATTACCCCCCACACCGAGAACGGAGAGAAACCCGTGACGTCGTTGAGGAACCCGCCGATCAGACCGTTGCGACCCAACGCAAAAAGCAGGGCCGCTCCACCAACAACGGGCGGCAGCACCATTGGCAGTGTCACGATGGCTCGTGCGATTGCCCTCCCTCGGAACTGAAGGCGAGAAAGTACCCACGCGATTGGGACGCCGAAGAGGGCGCTGAGTACAGCTGCCGCGATCGAGGTGACCGCCGAAAGAACCAGCGCATCGACGACGATGTCGTCGCTCAGGATCGAGCCCAGCCGGCTCCAGGGCGTTTCCGTTAGGAGGCCAAGGAGGGGGAGGACGAAGAGCGTGCCACCGATGAGGGATAGAACGACGAGCGCTCGAGGCGCCCGGCTGGGTGTCCGCGGAGCGGTCATCGGGACACCGACCCGAACCCGAACTGCTGAATAATGCTGCGCCCTTCGCCCTGTTGGAGGAAGTCGACAAAGCGCTTGGCGGCCGCTGCGTTTGTGGCCCCGGAGGTTGGAGCGATCACATAGGTGGTGGACTGCTGCTCCCACGCTTTCAGCGCAACCAACTCGACTCGGGGGTCGGCGGCGACATCGCTGATGTACACCACACCCGCATCGAGTTCGCCGCCGGCCACCTTGGCGAGGAGCGAACGCACGTCGGGCTCTTCGGTATCGAGGGAAGGGTCGATGTCGCTCGTGGCGAACGCTGCTCGGGCGAGCTGTCCACACGGGACGGCCGACGCGCAGATGCCGAGCAGGAGCTCGGGTCGGGCGAAGTCGGACAGCGATTGAACATCGGCAGGGTTTCCGGCCGGCACAGCGATAGCCAGTTCGTTTCGGGCTATTGCGGTCTCGGGCCCGTCGACGTCGCCGGCGGCGATAGCTTCGGCCATGATCTCTGGGTCGGCCGGAATGAAAAGGTCGGCATCGGCACCGCTACGAATCTGCTCTCGTAGCGCATTGCTTCCACCGAGGTTCAGAACCACGTCGATGCCCGGGTTGTCCTGTTCGAATTGTTCTTCCGCTGCTTGTAAGACGTCGGTGAGCGAGGCGGCGCCGAAAACCACAAGATCGTCGTCGGAACGGGCTGAGCAGGAGGTTGCCAGCAGGCACAAGGCCAGCCCCCCGACCGCGAATCCCCCCAATCTCACGTCCTCAGTTTGCCATCAACGGCTCGAAACGCTGGCCTTGATGGCGCTGATCCTTGCTTCGGGCCGTTTCACGTGGCCCTGACGAATTATCTCGCCTGAGGCACATGACCCACGTGTGGGTTCCCAGAAGCGCTTGATGGGCATTGCGACCACTCTTTTGGGCCCTACGGCCCGTCAGGAACCCTGAGGCCATCCCCGATACATAGAACATGCCCGCACATCGCCCCCACACTTCGTCCGACAGCCTCGACCGCCGCCCGGTGGTTGTTGACGGCGACGTTGTATGGCTACCGACCTTGGCTGGCCTGCTAAAAGGCGAGACGGCGACACTGCCTTCGGCCGACCGGTCTGACCTGTGGAGCACCCTTGCGGCCGCCGTCATGGCTCAGGCCACGTTTGATGAAATCGGTTTCACCGCCGAACCCGTCCTCGACCTGCGCCCGTAACCGCTTGGGTCGCCGACCCTCCGGTACGCTCGCCCGGTGACCTCGGGCCTCGATCTTTCGATACAGCAAATCAACGCAATCGACCTCGACGACGCAGAACAACAGACCTACCAGACCCAAATCGTTGATTTCTGCCGGGATCATCCCGATGCCTTGTTTCGGACCTGCCTCCAAGGTCACCTCACCGGGTCAGCTGCGGTGGTCGATCCCGGCCGAGGAGCGGCGCTCATCCTGCATCATGTGAAGCTGGGTCGATGGCTTCAGCCGGGCGGACATGCGGACGGCGTCGCCGACCTGGCACAAGTCGCGCTGACCGAAGCGACCGAGGAGACCGGCATTGAAGGTCTGAGGGTTGTTCAGCCAGCGTTGGATCTGGATGTCCATGCCATCCCCGCCCGACCGGGCGAGCCCGAACATCTCCATTTGGACGTCCGGTTCCTTGTGATGGCACCCCCGAACTGCTCGGTGCAAGGAAATCACGAATCTCACGCTCTTGCCTGGTGGACACCGAATACCGATGGTCCCCATCCCGACGATTCGACCGTGAGGTTGTTGAAAAAGGCTCTTACAGCAGCTGACGGGCTCGGTTAAAGACGGCGTCGAGCATCGGTTCGGTGAGCTTGCCGGTGAACGTGTTCTGCTGGCTTACGTGATAACTCCCGAGGACGGTGGTCCGATCATCGATCTGGACCTCGACCGCGTGACCAAACTTGGGTCGAGGTCGGACGTCGAAGTGGCGAATGACCGAGCTAAAGCCGATCCCTCCGAGAGCGATGAGCACCCGTGGTTTCAGCAGCGCCAGTTCTCGTTCGAAGAACGGACGACAGGTGGCGATCTCTTCCGTCGTCGGTTTGTTGAGCGGCGGCGCACACTTGACCGGAGACGTAACCCACGCGCCCGTGAGCTTCAAGCCGTCGTTTACCGATGTGCTCTCGGGCTGGTTGGCGAAACCGGCCCGAAACAACGCCCCGTACAGCCAATCGCCGCTTCGGTCACCGGTGAACATCCTCCCGGTTCGGTTCGCTCCGTGAGCGGCTGGTGCGAGGCCGACGATCATCAGCTTGGCCTTTGCATCGCCAAAGCCGGGGACGCCGCGGCCCCAGTATTCGTCGTCGGCATAGGACGCCCGCTTCTCATCTGCTACCTGCTCGCGCCAGTCCACCAACCTCGGGCACTGTCGGCAATCAGAAACCTCAAGGTCCAGTTTCTTCAACGTCACGTTCACAAGCTACCGATCGCTACTGATACGGGCGCATTTCGCCACGTTGGGCTGGAGGCGAACGAAGGCAAAAATTACAACCCCACGCGTACCTCGTCGCGAGCCCACTCGGGCCAACGTTCGCGGCTCTTCTTTGCCAAACGATGCATCAGTGCGATGGCGGCAGGGTCGTCGTCGCCGGGGCGGGTTTCGATGACGCCGTCGGCGATCATGGCGTCGATGATCGCCCGGCCCAACTCGGTACGGACCACCGTCAGTGTCCAGTCGGTTTCGTTACCGATTCCGCCGGTGGAGATGTCGGCGTGCTCGGCGGCGAAGTCAGGGCAGTGGTTGCACCCCTCCCGTGTCCAGGCGTGGCATTCCTTCAGCGGGATCTCGTGGTAACTGCCGTCCTTCATCCACACCTGAAAGACACCCTTGATGTTCATCTTGACGATGTCTTCTTTAGGTAGTCGATATTTGGTCCAGAACAACTCGTCAAAAAGGGCATCGTCGAAGCTCTTGGAGCACAGGAGACCGATGTTCAACTTGATCGGCTTCGATACCTTGCCGACCTTGCGGTTCCACATGACGGGGGCGACCGAGGTTTGGCAGCTCATCCCGACCAGCGCGAGATCGGATAGGCCTTTCTCCATCGCTTCGTCGTAGGCGATGGTGTTGGCCGAGTAGGTGTAGCGACTACCGGCCGAGGCCATTACCTCGGCCTTGTTGGTTGCGACTCCGGGGATGGCTTTCCAGCCTCCCTGGCCGGTCCCGGCGGCGTCTTCGAGCATGGAGACCAGAGCGCCATCGATGATGTTGTTCTCTAGGCACCAGATGAGGATGGCGCTGACCAGCCCACCGTCTTGGCCGTTGTCGTACACACCGTCATCGGCGGCCCGCACCAGGAGGATGTCGCGGTAGATGCCAGACATCTCGTCGGGTTCGCGTGTGCGCCCGAAGAGATGCTCATCAGCCGCGGTTTCCCAGTCTCGGAATCGGGGACAGGCTCGGGTGCACGAGGTGCATCCTTTTTGCCCGTGGCCGCAGTCGTCGGGGCCGAGGTCGAGCTCGAGATGGAACGGCTTGTAGGCGCCCGGCTCGTGCTTGTAGCCAATGACGTCGTGGGGGCAGGCAATCACGCAGCCCGCGCAGCCGGTGCATAGGCCCGAGGTGATGACTTCGTCGTACAGCTCTTTCCATTGGAATCGCCAACGACCCTTGGATTCAGCCGGTGCGCTGGCAGTAGCTTCGGTGGAAGTCTCGATGGAGGTCACAGTGCGCCTTCTTGCTTGATGCAGTTGATCAATTCGATCCGGATGGCAGTTTGTAGCGGGCGGCTGAGATCAGCCCGCAGCTCTGAGTCGTACTCTTCAAAGCGCTGGTAACCGACTTTCTGTTCCAGCGAGTTGATGGTGCACCGGCAGATCTCTGTCTGCAGCGACCGCAGGTTTTCCTCTTCCAGCCGGGTCTGCCGGGTTTCAGCGTCGGCATCCAGGGCCAGCGGTTCCGGTGTGCTGGTGTCAGCACAGGAAGCGAGGAAGTTGGCCTCGGTCTCGGCGGTGTAGAACTGTTGAGGGTCGCTACCGCAGCTTGCGGCGAGCAGTGCCAGGCTGCATACCGCTACGACGATTCGACCCACAGGTCTAACTATATGCCCCGCAGATACTGAGAGATGTCGTGGGTGGTTTCGGGGTCGAATCCCAGCGGAGTTGCAACACGGGTGGTGGTCGATCCGCGCCGAAAGTCCAGCAGAGCGGCCGATCCGGACGGCTGGATCTCCAGAACCGTGCCACAGAGCGACGGGATGTCGTGCAGCTGGTCATCGATGATGATGCCGCCGCCGGTGTCGGGCTCGATCAACGATTGCCGCATGCCGTGTTCGCTCACTTGGCGCATGCCGTCGAAGAACATGATTGGCATTCCCATGCCGGTGCCGGCGGAGAGCTGGTCGAGCCAGGCCCAGTCGTTCACCGCTCCCTCGGATCGGAGCAGCGAGAAGGTGATGGCGTCGACCGGTGACAGGACCCGCAAGGTGAGGGCAATCTGTCGGGCTACCGCCAGGCAAGCTTCGCGGTTTCCGACGATGCCGAGGTGGCCGTTCTTTAGATCTGCGAACAGCGGAACCGACGGCAGGATCGAATGCTGCTGTACCTCGGCTACGTACTGGGCCGGAATCCGGTCGGGGCGATCGATTGGTGGCTGCCATGTGAGATCGCCATAGGCGACCGGCACAACTGCGAAGTCGTCATCGCCCGGCTCCAAATAGCCGCGATGGTCTTCGGTGGCCATGGCCATTTGTTTCAACAGGCCCGGATCGGGGAACCGGTTTCGCTCGTGCTGAACCCAGTCGGCTCGAACGGACAGAATCCGGTCGATCAGCGGTCGCTGGGTCTGGTCGGTGGCCCGATCCGCCCCGCGCTTGCCGAACCGGCGGCGTTTTGCGGACGGGGTCGGAGCCTCTTCTTCCAGGAATTCGCTAATCCGAATGCGTTGCACCGTGGGAGTTGCAGGTTTGGTGGTGGCGACCCGTGCGCCGTTGCCGCCTCGCCGCCGAGCGGGCGGTTTCGATTGAGCCACGACGAATCGAGCCGAGCCGGCGTCGATGACCTGTCGAGTGATACGGGTCTTGGTCTTGGTGACGATGCCATCGATCCGCACGTTCACGTCGGTGGTCATGAATACATCGAGGTCGTCGGTAACGGTGAGAGTAAACGCCTTGGTGCGCGCATCCCCGGCGTCGCTGTTGCTGTCGGTACCAAAGTGGTGTTTCCCAGGAGGCAGCGACTGCGTGTAGCCAGCGTTCAATCCGGCAACCTGGCGGAGTTCAAGACCCACCGGAGGTGCTTCGGCCATCTCGAAAACGGGTGCCTCAGTCGATTCTGATCCGAGAATTCGGTCCAGATCGGTGCCCAGTTGGGCGGCAAGTGCTTTGGCGAGCGCCGCGGATTCCGACATGTCTCCTTACAAAATCGGTCGGAACCTGCTTGCACTTGAGGTTTCGAGTGACTCTTTTGGGCCTATCGGGCGTGACAACCTTGTAGATGGTCGTTGACGACTCCCATCGCCTGCATTGCGGCGTAGCACGTTGTTGGGCCAACAAACTTGAATCCGGCCTTCTTTAGCGCTTTGGAGAGCGCAATCGACTCGGGTGTCGTTGCAGGAATATCAGCCATCTGTGCGGGAATCTTGGGGTCAGTAGGAGCTGCGTCCCAGAAAAGCTGGCGTAGCGAGCCCCCAGACTCATGCAGAGTCAACAGCACCCGGGCGTTGTTGATCGTGGCCTCGATCTTCCCGCGGTGGCGGATGATTCGGGCGTCTTGGAGGAGGCGAAGCACATCGGATTCGTCCATTGCCGCGACCGCCGAGGGCTCAAAGTTGTGGAAGACCTCCCGAAACGCCGGTCGTTTCTTCAGGATCGTGAGCCAGCTGAGACCAGACTGGAACCCTTCGAGGCAGACCTTTTCGAACAGTGTTCGCTCGTCGGTCACCGGGTCGCCCCATTCGTTGTCGTGGTAGTCCAGGTAGATGTCGGGCGAAGAACCCCAGGCACATCGAGGCAGCCCATCTGCACCGGTTACGAGATCGCTGCCATCATCGGACATGTCTTGATCGGCCATGTGTCGACGATAGTGGCCTGGTGTGACGCGCTATTCGCAGACCGTTCCCGGGGGAGGCGTGCCTGGCACGATTCCGACTTCGATGGTGGGGGATGCCCCAACCGGCGGAGTGGGCGACAGGTCGGCTCCGGCGGGGACCGGGACCACCGGTGCCGACACCGCGTCGGCCTCAAGAGCGATCTCCCGGATGCCGGTGTAGTCGGTTCCGGTGGTGAGCGAGATGCCTTTGGCATCTGGGTCGGGCACAAAGGTAGGTGCGGTCTCGAGGAATCGAGCGATGCGTTCGGCTCCCAGTTCCATACCGGGCCCGTAGGTGATGAGGGTCTCGGCGGTGGTCGGACCGTTGTCGATGAGGGCGATCTCAAACCCCTCGGCGCCCAAGGCTCGCTCCACCTCGCCGGCCTGGCCCGGAGTGCGGCTGCCGTTGAAGATCGACAGTCGCACCGCGGCCTCTTCGGCCACGATCGGTTCGGGCTCGATTCCTCGGAAGATGGCGAGCACGGGCTGAGCCTCTGCGGGCTGCATCGCAAGCACGGCTGCCCCGCCTGGGGTCCGGAACGGAACCGTGGGAAGAACGTGGGTCGTGATCGACTCGCCGCCGAGCCCGCGGAAGATTCGAGCTAGTTCGACCATGCGGTCGGTGGTGATACCCGAATCGACGGTGAGGTTGTCGCCGGCCGCACCGAGCAGGCGGGCCATGGTGCCGACGTCGGTGATGTCGAGCGAGTTCGACGCGTGTTCGGCCATTCGCTCCAACAGGAACTTCTGACGGGTCGAGCGACCCAGGTCGCCGCTTCCGTCCTGACGCCAAGCCTGGCCGTCATAGAACTCGAGCTTGCGTGAACGAGCGAAGGCAAGGGCTTCGAATCCATCCAGCACGTGGCAGCCGGGCGTATCGATCTGTAGGCCCGAACCCGGGTCGCGGAGCGCCCGGTCGAACCACACCGGGACACCACCCATGGCGTCAACGCCAGCCTGGAAGCCGACGAAGTTGATCTCGGCATAGTGGTGGATCTCGATCCCCAGCACGTTCTGGGCGGTGTTGATGAGCCGCTGCTGCCCGTCCTCGCCGTTGAATGCGCTGTTGATCCGGCCGTCGCGAGCCGTTCCGTCGATCGGCACCCATAGGTCCCGGGGCAGCGACATGAGATCGACGAGGCCGGTGTCGGTATCCAATCGGGCCACCATGATCGTGTCGGTTCGCCGACCAATGACCTCTTCGCCGATGAAGACCTCCGAACCCTGGGAACTTTCGGAGATTCCCTCTCGGGAGTCGCTGCCCACGATGAGCCAGTTGGTCTGGGCGGTGTTGGCAGGCGCCGCGGTGTTCACATCGGTCGAAATGGAATCGACCTGTCCTTGGACCCACACCAACGAGCCCGCCACAAAGAGCAAGAAAGCGACCGAGAGAAACCCGAGGGTGATCAGTAGTTCTTGCCGGTTGGTCCGTCGCGGCCGCTGGGTCTTGCCCTGCAGGTTGCGGCGACCCTTGCGGACGGGGCGTTCATCGGACCGATGAGTGGTCCGGTCGGCATGGATGGTGAGCTCGTCTGGCGCCGACGTCTCGGACGTTTCGGTATCGGAGTGCGTAAGGGCCATGGCGGGTCAAAGACTAGTTTCCCGGTTCGCTTCGTTGGTGGAGGGCCCGGGGTCTCGCGACCTTTTTCAGCCCGGGTCGTCCGACCTAGGTCCAACATGAATTCGCTTACAGCGCTGTTGGGCAGGTCGATGACATCATGTACAGGTGCCGAGTTGTGGTGCCGATGACACGTTGACACCCCTACTCGACTCAATTTCCTGCACACGGCTCCGGTCGTGCGCTCTGAACTTCGAACACCTGTCCCTGAAAGGGAACCGCAGTGACATCCCCCACCCAATCAGATGCAGTCGTCGGGCTAGACGATTCTGTCACCGTGCTGCGAAGGCACTGGAAGCTGATCGCGCTCTGCGCCCTCGCCGGACTTGCGCTTGGTCTGGCCAGCTTGACCCAGCGCACCCAGACGTTCGTCTCAGACTCTCTCGTCGAAGTTCGGCCCCTGATCAGCCAAGGCGACTCGCCGAACCTCGACGCGGCTCGCCAGGTAAACCCCGAAACCGAACAGTCGATCGCGTCATCCCAGCGCGTTGTGGAGCGCGCCCTTGCTCTGCTCGACGCCTCTGAGCAGTTGGGAAACCCCGACCTCGATGACCTTGAGGTCGAGACGATGGCTACCGAGCTGGTCGGTTCGGTCGATGGAGACGTCGCCCGCCGGGTACAGAATCAGATCGAAGTGACCTTCGAGCAAAACTCACTGGTGCTCCAGATCGAGGCCACCGCGGGCCGCAGCGAGCGTGCTCAGGAGCTGGCCCAGTCGGTCGCCCACGCCTACCTCGACTTTCGGGTTGACGCTGCGACCGGTGCGACCAACGAAGCGCGTCAGCGGCTTCTCGACCGAGAGCAAGAGTTGCTCGACGAGCTGGACACCATCGCCGCAAAGATCGAGGTCCTCGAACAGGGCCTCATCGATAGCGCCGAACTCATCGACCCCGAGGATCCAACCTCGTTCCGTGAGCAGGTCCGACCGTCGGAGCTTCGGAGTCTCGAACTCTCCGAGGTCTCAAAACGACAGAACCTTGAAGGCATCGGTAGTCGCCTGGCCAACATCGACTCCATCACCATCAACGCCGGTGAGATTCTCGATGACGCCGAGGTCCCCTTGAATCCCAGCGGTATTCCTGCCCCTGTGGCCCCGGTCGCCGGACTCCTGCTCGGCCTCGGTTTGGGTGTCGGTTTTGCCTTCATCCAGGATCGTTCCGACGCCACCATCCGCCAGCCGATGAAGGAACTGCCCCAGATCGGCAGCGACATCCTTGGCTTCAGCCCATCCGTCAACCACATCGCCGTGACAGAAGGCTCCGAGGCCAGGGTCGACGAGGCCTATCGCCGAACTCAGGCTGGCCTGTTGTTCAAGATGGACCGAGAGGACCGTCAGGTAGTCCTCGTGACCGGCACCACCGAAGCCGGTGGGTCCGATACCGCCGCCATCGCGGCAGCCAACCTCGCAGTTGCCGCGGCCCGAGTCGGTCGCAAGACGCTCTTGGTATTGTCGGACCTGCGTGATCCGGTTGTGCATCCTCGCTTCAAGGTCGACAACAGCCAGGGTCTCGCCGAGGTCATCAACGGCAAGGCGAGCCTTAGCGAGGTCTCTCAGCAACTGGCAGAACTGACCGCCATGCACGTGCTGCCTCCTGGAACCGACATCGGCTCGCCCACCCGGTTGCTCCAGAGCAGCAACATGGGACGACTGCTCGACAACGCCCGCAGTGGTTTCGACCTCGTCGTCGTTCAGGCCCCGACGCTTACCGACTACGCCGATGCGGTCGTGCTCGGACCGCTGTGTGACACCGCCGTTCTTGTGGTCGAACCCGACAAGAGCCTGCGTACCGACGTGGAATCGTCACTTCGTCAGCTGAAGGCAGTGGGCCTCGACGTCTCCGGATCGATCGTGGCCGACACCGTCGGTTCTCGCTCGCGCAAATAAGCCTGAGATACTGAAGCTATGGCGTTGGCGGAGCGAGTAGGCGAAGGGACGGGCGAACCCTTTGTTGAGCGACGCCGAAACCGAGTGCAGCGACAGGTTCTGCCCGACTGGCCAATCAGGGCTGCCTTCACCCTCATACCGATCTATTTCCTGACCGGCCTGGCCGGATTCATGTGGGTGATCTTGGCGATCCCCATGCTGGCCGCCCTGTTCCAGAAGAAAGATCTGGTTACCTTCCGAGGCACATCGTGGTGGTTCTTTTTCATGGGCGCCGCCTTTCTGTCAGGGCTCAACCTCGACAGCGCCGGTCGAATCGCCGGATGGATGCTCCGCATGGGCTACTTCGTGGCAGCCATCATCTTTGGTCTCTACATGCTCAACGGGGGTCGAACCCTCACCAAATGGACGATCATCCGTTCGCTCACGTGGCTCTGGGTTGCCACTGTCGTGGGCGGCTATCTCGCTTTCGCCATGGGGACGTTCAGCTACGCATCACCGATGGCCTACATCATGCCTGGCGCGTTGCTGGAGAACGATCTGATCAAGACCTTGGTGACGCCCGGCTTCGCCGATGTTCAGGACATCATCGGGGTTGAACTGCCGCGGCCGAAGGCACCCTTCCCGTACACCAACACCTGGGGATCGATGTTGGCCCTCCTTACGCCGTTCGCGCTGATCGCCGTGTCGGACAATCGGGTAGGGATCTCCCGCCAACTGGTTCGTTTCATGCTCGCCGCCTCGGTGATCCCGGCGGTCGTCTCACTCAATCGGGGCCTGTGGCTCTCGCTTGGAATCGGCATTGCATACGTGGCAATCCGCCTCGGCCTCCTGGGGAGCGGCGGTCTCCTCATGCGGTTGTTCTTCGCGGTCTTCCTCCTCGTTCTGGCGCTGTTCGTGACCCCGCTAGGCGACCTGATCGTGACTCGGATAGACACCGGACATTCCAACGAAGGTCGTACCGAACTGGTGCAGACCGCGTTGGAGGGCACTGCGGAGCGACCCCTGCTCGGCTGGGGTGCTCCTCGGCCAAACCGTGATGGTCTACCTCCCAAGGGAACACACGGCCAGATGTGGTACCTGCTCTTCTCCCACGGAATCCTGGGTGCGGTCGGCTACTGCGGCTTCTTCGCCTCGGTCGGTTTGAGGACGTGGAAGCAGAAGTCGGTGCCCGGCCTCTGGTCTCACGCGGTGCTCATCATTGGAGCGGTGCAAATGTTCTTCTATCTCACGATGCCCAATCAGCTCTTCGTGATGATGGCCGCGTGCGCACTGGCCGTCAGGTTCCAGTCCGACGCGCTGGAATAGACAGCTAGCTTCGCGCCCTGGGCGTGGCCGGGTTGGCCATATTCGGCTGGATATCGAAGGCCTCGATGTCTGTCCATGTGCCAACGTCAGCCCAGCTGCTGCGGACCTCGTCGATAGCGATGAGCAGGGTGCGCTGTGAGTAAACGTCGTGAGCGTTGGCAGGCTGGATCGACCCCCGACCGGTGAGTTGTAGCAGTCTGCCGGTTTCGAAGTCGACACTCGAAAGACCAACACGGTCATCGAGTTGAAGGTTTCCAAGTGTCTGAAACATGCCATTGCCCATGTAGTCGGGCATCGTGATGGTGTTGTCGTCGACGACGCTAACAAACCCTGCGGGCCCGCCGCGGTGGGTGGCGTCTGCGCCGAAGCGGTCGCTATGGCTCGCGAGGAATGTGGTGTCGGTTGAGCCAAGTTGGGCTTTGTCGTCAGCCGACAGTCCGGCGCGGGCGGCGAACTCGACATTGCGACGTTGGGTGGTCGAAGGCTCGACGTCGTTCGATCGCTTGAATATGTATTTGTTGCAAATGCCAAAGTTTCGATGCATCCGGTATTCGAAGGTTCCGGAGTTGTCGGTCGTCGCTCGGCCCAGAGACTTGGCTCGTCGACGACGCGACGGGTCGAAATAGAGAACCCCCATCTCGCCGTTCGACCGCACGTTGTCATGCAGCGGATCGCCGGCAATCGGCTGAGGCTTCACTCGAACGGTCGTGTCGTCTTGCACGGTGAACAACTCTCCGGCGGGACCGAAGAGTGGTGACGCCCAGGGTCGGCCGCCGTCGTCGATCGAGGCCGCCACCGAAAACGTTCGAGCGCCAACGAACCGGACCTCGATGGGGCTGAGCGCTGGACGAAACGCTTCTTCGACACCGCGGTCGAACGCAGCGGTGTCGATCCCGACCGAGGCTTGAATCTGGGCTTCGCCTTCGTGGAAATTGCGAAACTGATTCTTGGGCGAACTCTCGAGGTTCATCTCTTCTCGATTCCAGTCGAAGGTTGGGTTTAGGTGCCAACACCGTCCGGTGAGGAGAGATTCCCAGCTACGTGGCGAAGTCGGAAAGGCCGAGGTCGTTGCGCTTCAACACCACGCCGCCCAGCCCGATTACTGCACCCACGGCGAGGGTAATGATCAGGCCCACGTTGTTGTTCGGAGTTGCCAGGCCGATGGGCACGATGGCTAGCACGGCGATTACTGCTGCGGTCACGGCGGGCCGAGCAAACGACGTGACCCCGTACCAATCGTTGGAGAAGTAGGTGTTGACCAGGTTCTTGCCGCCGAGGCTGATCGCCCAGGCGATGGCGGCGCCGGTGAGCCCGAGCCAGCTGCCGAGCACCAGAATCAAGACGACGTCGGTGATCAGTGATCCCGCTGTCACTTTCATCGTGGTCTTCGAGTGACCCCGCATCAGGAGATGCAGCTCCACCGGTCCGGTCAGAACGTTGACAACCATTCCGATGACGAGGAAGGAAAGCAGCCGGGAATCAGGAATCAGCTCGGAGTTGAGCAGCCCAGCGAGCGGCACGGTCTTGATGCCGACGATGAGCAGATAGGGGAGGGTCGCAAGGATCATCCAGCCGGCTGCTTTGTGGAACAGTTTGAGAACCTGCTCTTCTTTGCCAGCATTGACGGCTTTGCGAATGTTGGGCGACACCGCTTGAGAAATTGCGTACCCAATGAAGTTTCCAGCCGTGGCGAAGCGGCTGAGGCTGCCATAGACGCCAGCGGCTGCGGTTCCGAGCACGGCACCGATGACGAGCTGGTCGCCTCGTTCCAGTGCGATCTGAAGCGAGTTGGACACCGCATTGGGTCGAACAAAGGACCAGTACTCCTTGGACTCGACCGCTCCCGCTCCCGTCGTTTGCATGCCGCCCAGGTATGCAACGGCGCCGGCGGCTGCAAAGGCAGCCAACACCACCGGGATACCCCAGGCGATCGCGATGTTCTGCGGTGTCAGGCTGTCGGTGATGGCGAGGATCACGAGACCGGCGATCTGCAAGGCGGGTCGGCCGACCTGTTGGATGACCGTCGTTGGCGTCACCGTCCCGAGACCGCGGGTAGCCCCAAGAAAGCCGGCGGTGAGACTCCAAGCTGGGATCGTTGGTGCAAGTAACTTCAGGACCGCCGTGGTCTCATCGGGAAGCGCGCCGCCGAACAACTGGCCCAACGGTCCGCTGAAGGCGAACACGGCGAGAGCGGCCAGGAACGACGCCAGAGCAACCGGACCGAGCGCAACCCGAAGCAGAGCCCGCGGGTCGGGCCTGTCATCGGTCAGAACCCGAGGCATGAAGTACACGAGGCCCACCTGGGTGCCGAACGCCATCGACGTGCCAATGATGGAGACCAGGGCTGTCGTATTGAAGAAGACGCCAGCGACATCGAGGCCGTCGGGGAGGTTGACAAGTTTGGCGATACCGAAGGTGGCCACCATCGTGGTGGCAGCACCAACGAGGGCCAGGCCGGAAGCGAAGAGGCTCGATTGATTCCGGCCAACGCTTTTGGTCAAGGAAGTAGACCTTCGATGGCGGCGGTCAGCGGTGCCCGGTATCCAGACATGGCGCCCGACCAGCCTTGACCTGACAGTTGGCTTTCGCGGATGGCGACATCGGCGAGATAGATCGCAAGCTCGCCGGCTGTTGACGGTCCCTGAAGTTCCTGTTCCACGAACGAACCGACAGCTGCCTCGGCTGATATCGAGGTCGTTCGACGAATCGCTTCGAACCGAAGGTGGCGGCGATCCTGTCCGATGGGCCGGTCGAGCCCGGCGAACTCCCAGTCGATCACGCCGACGCCAACGTTGTTGGAAATCAAATTCCATGGGTTGAGGTCGCCATGCCACAGCCCGACTTCAACCTCGGTTTCACCAAACCGCTCGGGAACGAGGGAGACGGCAGATTCCAGACTGGTCTCCAACCGGTCGGTTCTTTCACCGAAGTGTGGGTCGGTAAGCCATTGCAGGTCCGAAACCACCGTGGTGCGGTGGCCGACGGCTCGTCCCATCTGGTCTATCTGCTCGGGCAACAATGGTTTGGGGCGAGCCCAGTCGTGACTTTGCATGGCGGAGGTCACGGCGATCAGTTGGTCTGGCCGCTCGATGAGGCGCATGGGAGCTGGGGTGAGAATGGGCCGAGGAAGACGCCCGTCGACAAGTTGAAGGATCGAAAACTCGTTGCGAGTGAGCTCCATGGTGAATCGAGACCAGCCAACCTTGGCAAAGCCGGCAATTTCGCCGGTGCCACGAATCATCATGACCACCGGCTTTCGGTTGCGCCGGGGTGGGCCGGCGCCGATGGAGATCTGCAGTGTCGGGTCACCGATGAGCTGTTGGAGATCCAGCAACACCCTGGTCATCGGAAAGTCGATGCGTTCGCCGGTGAGGCGGGGGAGCAGGCCAAGTCGCCCGATCGTTCGACCCGCGGTGGTGAGCGCTCGCGCCCGCGGTCCCCGGTCATCGTGAGCCCGGCGAAGGGCCGCCTCGGTTGCGGCGTTGGTGCCCAGAGGCAACAAAAGCTCGGGCTCAGCTGCGCTCGGCCGGGCCAACATGGGCTGGGTCGGCCCGTCGACGATGCCGCCCATGGCGCGAACCAACCAGTCGTAGCTGGACTCGGTGCTCGGCTGGTCCGAAGACTCGTTGTCGGGTTGGGTGCTGTCGCTCATTGGAACCTGTTGCAAGAGTACGGGGGCCGCCCGCGAATGCGGGAGAGGAGAATTGACTTTAAGAGTGGACCAAGAGGCCCCTACGCGATGGATTCTCGCTTGGCACACTAGTAGTTCCAGTCATACCAATAACCGGAGGCCAGAGCGCCTACGGTTGAGCGGCACGGTTTGACGGATTAAGGATTCGGCACGTATGAAAAACGCGACACGACGAAGGGTTCTCTTCGTCTGTTCTTCCGGTGGCCATCTCGCCCAGTTGCTCGAGCTCGAACATTGGTGGGGCGATCACGACTGCCACTGGGTCACCTTCGATCTGCCCGACGCACGTAGCAGGCTCGGCGCCGACGGGTTCACCGCGGCGCATTACCCCACCACGCGCAACCTGCCTAATGCGGTCCGCAACTTGATACTGGCTCGTACCGTGATGAAGGAATTCAAGCCCGATGTGGTCATCTCCAATGGGGCCGCGGTTGCTGTTCCCTTCTTTCTCGAAGCGAAGCGTCGTGGGATTCCCACCGTCTTCATCGAGGTGTATGACCGAATCGACTCTCGAACCATGACGGGCCGCCTGGTCAAGCCCTTCGCCACCTCGTTCTTGGTGCAGTGGCCCGAACAGCAGGAGCTTTATCCTGGATCGACCTTGATCGGAACGCTGTACTGATGGCTGAGGCTCCCCGGTATCCAGTCGTCGTCTCGGTCGGGACCGACAAGCACCCCTTTGATCGTCTGGTTGGCTGGATCGATCAGTGGGCCAGTGCCCACCCCGAGGTCCCGGTCTTTGTGCAGCATGGTAACTCCGCGGCCCCAGTCCATGCCCACGGTGCCGCGCTGATCCCACACGCAGAACTTCTGGCAATGATCGAACAGGCGTCGGTCGTGGTCTCTCATGGCGGCCCATCGACGGTGATGGACGTTCGTTCCAGAGGTCGGATGCCCATCGTCATTGGTCGTAATCCCGAGTTCGGCGAGCACGTCGATGAACATCAAATGCGATTTGCCGACCATCTCGACCGCCACGAAATGGCATTGTGCGTCGCAGATCAGATGTCCCTAAATCGGCAGATCGACCGGGGACTCGCCAACCCGGCAAGCTTGCAACTTAGAGTTGATGGCGATTCGGTTCCCAGCGGCGTCAAGGCGTTTGCGGCCCACATGAACACTTTGCTCAATATTCCCACGGAGGCGACATGAGCGACATACCTACCCCTACCAACGAAGGTGCGGGCTCTACCGCCGGCACGCGAGACCCCGTCTCGGTTGTTGTCGCCACACGGGATCGTCCGGTTCTCTTGCGCCGCACGATCGAGTCGATCCTTACCCAGGACTACGACGGACCGATCGAGATGATCATCGTCTTCGACCGCTCCGAACCCGACCCCGATCTCATTCGAGACGACCCCAACCGAAGCGTTCGCCTCACCACCAATGTCAATACGCCAGGTCTGGCCGGTGCCCGCAACAGTGGCATCGCACTGGTTGAGAACCCGTGGGTTGCCTTTTGCGACGACGACGATGAATGGCTGCCCGGCAAGCTAAAGGCGCAGATGGATGACATCGAGCGCACCGGATCCAAGTTCTCCATGACCGGTTCGCTCGTCAACTACCGCGGGGCCGACAATGTGCGACGTGCCGACGCTAGCGAGGTCAACAAGATGGGACTCCTTCATAGTCGCATCTTCGAGATTCCCTCGTCGTCGTTCATTCTCGACACCGAGTTCCTGCGAGACGATTTGGGCGGCATCGACGAGGTGCTCCCCGGGAGTTACGGCGAAGACTACGACCTGATGTTGCGAGCAGCGGATCACACGGTGATGTCGGTGGTTGAAGACCCGCTTTGTCGGGTCTATTGGCACGGATCGTCGTTTTTCTTCGAGCGATGGAAGTTGATCGATGAAGCGCTCGAGTACATGCTCAACAAGTTCCCCGAGTTCGACACCGCGCCCAAGGGCAAAGCTCGGATCGTGGGACAGCAGGCCATCGCCCAAGCCGAGATCGGTCAGCGCAAGCAAGCCATTGGCTCGATCAAGGATGTCATCAAGCTGAACTGGAAAGAACCCCGCTGGCCGCTCGCGATCCTCGTGGTTCTCGGAATGCCAGCCAATGTTCTCTTGAAGGTTCTTCACCGATTCGGCAAAGGCATCTAGTCCCAGCGGCGAGAGCCAGCTTTCCAGTCTTCTTGGATCCCGGCCTCGTCTGCACTGAGCCCAAACGCTCGAAGCTGAGGTTGTTCTCGTAGCGAGCGCTTCATTTCGGTGAAGCTGGGAAAACTGGCCAGCGTGATGACCGAGTCCCAGAGCTTCAGCGCGTCCTCATCGTTGGGAACCCGGCTGATGACCGGCCCGAAGAACGAGGGTCCTTCAGGCGGCTGAAATGAGATGATTGGGGTTCCAACGTCGCGGCCGGTCTTTTCCAGGGCTGCGTCGGTGTCCGCTTGCACGATCTCGGTCAGTGAGTCGTCGTCGGCAGCCGCGGCGTAGCCCAGGTCATAGCCAAGCGGTTCCAGGATCGACTCGAGATGTTCAGCTGTACCCAGCCATTCCCTGGGTTGGGCATCGGGATCCAGACCATCGGGCCTGCGGTCCACATCGAAGACCGATGCCCCAAACGCATCGTAGAGAGCCTCCATAGCCTCGTTTCCGTGGTCCCGTCGAATAGCCGCCGCGACCCTGAGCATCCGAAGACCAGCGGTATGTCCGTGCTCGTAGCCGGCTGGAAAGTGGGCGTCGTAGTCGATGTTGGCGTTTAACAGCCGAAGGGAGATGAACCGCCAATTGACCGTGTAATCGCGTTGAGCCTGAACCTTGTGAACCCATCGAGACGTGACCCAGGCAAAGGGGCACACGGGATCCCAGAAGAAGTCGATGTCGTAGTTCTCGCCTGACGCGGTGGAAGTCATGCGCACAACAACAGCGGAACGGTCCACGGTGTTCCAAATCGATCGAAGCTGACGACCCTTCAGCCAGTGGTTACTGTCTGACTATGGACTTTGGTGTTGAACAGACCTCGGACGTGGAGCCCGATATCCGGATGCTGCTCGACAATCCCGGTCCGGTCGGTCCGGACATCTTTACCGCGAGCCCGGAAGAGATTCGTGCCCACTACCGAACGACCCGCAATCCCAAGGCCATCCCCGAGGTGGCTGAGGTTACCGATCGCACCTTCGAAGGGCCCGGTGGACCGGTGGCGGTTCGCGTGTACCGGGCCGACACCACCGACCACGCGGCCCCCACGCTGCTGTGGTTTCATGGCGGCGGCTGGGTCGTTGGCGACCTGTTCACAGCTGAGCTCCCGGCTCGAGCCCTGTGCCGCGACGCACGGTGCACGGTCATCAGCGTCGACTATCGCCTTGCCCCTGAAACCAAATTTCCGGGCGCCTATGACGACTGTGTCGCGTCGCTCGCATGGGTTCGGCAGAACGCGTCGGAGCTTCAGGTCGACGCGGAGCGGTTGGTGGTCGGGGGTGATAGCGCAGGCGGTAACCTCGCCGCCGCTGTTACGGTTGCCGACCGCGACACCGGGGGAGATCTGAAAGGTCAGCTGTTGATCTATCCGGTGGTCGAAGCCGAACCCGACTGGACGGCTCGAGACACTCGGGGCGAGGACTATTTGCTCGGAGGCGTGGCCATGGACTGGTTCTTTGACCAATACGTTGCGTCGGAGAGCGACCGATCCGATTGGCGTCTCGCGCCTGCACTAGCGAACCTGGAACGCACCCCTGCGGCCTTCATTCAGACCTGCGGATTCGATCTGCTTGCAGCAGAAGGTCTGCGCTATGCCACCAAGTTGCGGACTGCAGGAGTCGACGTGACCGTCGATCATCTTCCCGGCTCCGTCCATGCGTCGTTTGCAATGGAGATCGATGCCGGCGTGCGCGGTCGTGCCTCGGCGGCCGCCTGGTTGCGCGAGATCTTTAGCTAGAAAGAACCGCAGCTTCAAACGCCGCTGATCGGTTCGACCAGTTCCCGTGCTGAGGCGGGGTCGGAGCCGCCGGGCTGAACAACACGGTGGAGTGCTGCCGAGCGGCGGTGCGAATGAGTGCTACCGCGCTCTCTACATCCGGCGCGTGGAGTTGCTGCTCGATCACAACGTCTGCTGCAGTGAGATCTGCCACGAGATCAGCTCCGTTATCTGGAACTGCGACGATCGATACGGATTGCGTGGAAGACCGGAGCGCTTCTGCCAACGGAGCGGGCGACACTTTGCGGTCGATCCCGCCGAGAATGAGCCAGAGGTGATCGTCGGCGAATGCTGCCACAGCCGCAGCCGCGCCCGATGGATTCGAAGCCAGCGAATCGTCGAACCAACGGTGACCGTCTTGGGAGTGGATTTCCCGCAGCCGCCCGACCATCGCGGGAAGATCGAGGAGCGTTTGCGCCGGGTCGCGTACCACCACGGCGCCAAAATCGGCTTGAAGTCGCTCCGCTGCGGCGAGGGCGAGGCGAGCGTTCGAGGCCATGTGCGCTGGCAGTTCGCTGAGGCGATCAGGGGTGTCCGGGGTCTCGACGACGAAGGCGTTGGAATGAGCGGACACCAGTCCGTCGAGATCGGCAATTGTTAGAACACGGGAGGCCTGGTGGATCGCTGCCAGTTTGTCGGCGTGATAGCGCTCCACCGAACCGTGCCAGCTGATGTGGTCCTCACTGAGGCTCGTGAGAATCGCAAGGTCAGCCCGGTGCGTGAAATCGACGGCCTGGTAGCTACTGACCTCACAGACCATCACGGTCCCTGCTGGCGGAGGTTGCACGGACCAGATTGGCGTGCCAATGTTGCCGACCAGTTCGCTGTGGGGAAGGAGTGCGGCCAACATCCGCGCCACCGTGCTCTTGCCCTTGGTGCCGGTGATGATCACGGTCGGGAACCGGTCTCCAAAGGTAGTGAGCCACAGGTTGATCGCGGTCGTTACCGATTGGATGGGTGTGCCGTCCAGGGCTCGCGCGACATCTTCTCGATACCGCGGAAATCCTGGCGACCGGACGACAAGTCTGTTCGGCGAAGGGGACTCTGCAACCCAGTTGGAAACCGCGCCGACCGAAGCTCGATAGCGCGCGCATTCCTGGCGTATGTGGTCGGGAACGGCGTCGATGTCATCCACCCACACACGAACCTGCGACGCGTCGGTCAGATGGGGGAGCAGAGCCATGTTGTCTATCCCTGCCCCGAGCAGGTCTACGGAGCGACCAGCGATCAGAGGGTCGAACTCCGTCATCGTGTTGTCCGCTGAGTGGCGTCAAGAAGACGCCGCTGGAACGCCGGCGGCGCCGGGCGAGGTGTAAGCCCGAGATCGTCCGAACCCAGCTCAGCCCACTTGCCCAACTGCAACGCCGCCTCGGCCGAAGGACGCAGCCGTTTGACCAGCAGGTGATCATCCCAGGCAGGGTCCGACGAGACCGTCAGCAGTGCGTTCGCTGCGTCGACCCGTTCGCCAACGCACTCGAGCGGCTTGTCCGGGGCCCACAGCCGAGCGAACTCCTGCTCGAGCTCGTCGGTGTCGAGCAAGTTGGCACCGAAGACCTGCCGCAATCGCTTGGGCTTCAATTCGGTGGCGAGCATGAGATAGGTGAACACGCACTTTGGGCACTCGCCGCACCATCGCTGGGGGGCTTCGTCGTCCGCTCCAGCGGTTCGCCCGGCGAATGCTCGATTGCAGCTGACCAACACATCGAGCGCTGCGTCCTGCCCGCTCAGCAGCGAGATGATGTCTGGTTCCTCGACAGTGCGCAACCACGAGAAGTATCGGATGTCGATCCCCGCGGCAGTGATCGCGCGGTCGAACAACGCCTCGAACGTTGCGCCCTTCGACCACTGATGGTTGACCGCCCTGCCCGCCGAATTTGAGTGTTGGGAGATGAGCGTCGGCTCGTTTGCGGCCTCTTCGTTGGCCAGAACAACCGAGGTGAAGTTGTCACGGGCGGCGAGGGCAACCGAGATGGCCGAGACGATAGCGGTGATGGGAATGTGGCCGTTGAGACGGTCGGGTCGGGTGAGTTCGTCTAGCTGGTCCACTCTTCGGGCAACGGAAATCAACTCGTGCCCCAGCACCTCTGCGACTGCTCTGTGGGTGGAGGTGCCATTGATAGTGACAGGCCGAGCTTCAGGAAGCAGGCTGAGAACCACGGTTGAATCCTTGCCGCCACCGAAGGGAACCAGCGGGTGTCCGATCGTTGATTCCGTGGGCGGTTCCTCCTTGCGGGCTCGTGGTCCACCGGCCCACTGAAATGTGGTGACGAGCGGAATCGGCAGCTGGTTGACGTAGGCGAACTCACGAAGTCCGTGGTCGAACAGCTCGGTGACGAGAGCCCGTTCCTCTTCGGAGGTGGCGACCTCAACGATCACCGTCTGGGGAGCCTGGGATTTGTAGTACGACGTTCCGGCTACCAATAACAGTAGGTTGACCGCAGCATCGAAGGCGGCTGATTGCTGAGCGGCGTCGGCTGGCGGTAGTTGGATTCGTTCGGTGAACCAGGGCCCTTCGGAGAACCCGTAGTGCAATTCGATTAGGCCGGTCTGGGCGTTGCTCGTTGCTGAGCGAATGTGGAACGGACTCGAGCCCTGTTTCATCGTCCCCGCGGCGTCGGTCACCCCGAGAGTCTACCCAACTCCCGCAAACCAGGAGGGGGCCGGGTCGGGTTGGTTCGGCGCGTTACGATCTCCACGATGTTGGAGCCCGAAGAGCAAGCTGAGCACTGGCGGGATGCCGGCGCGCTCGAGGACAGCTACGACGTCGTGATTGTTGGCGGTGGTCTCCCAGGCGTCGCGCTGGCGTACTACCTGGCGACTTCGCACTCGGTCAGTAACGTCGCGGTTTTGGCGAAGGGATCGCTCTTCGGCCCGCCGAACGCGTCGCCGTACGCCCTCGTGTCGCCTCAGCCGTGGTGGCCCTTCGGGGCCGAATTTGGGCTGCGTAGCAGTCCGCTGTTCGAGCAACTGCAAGCCGAGACCGACGGTCCAGAGCTGTTGACCGAACGGGACCGGGTGGTGATAGCTCGAAACAACGACGAGCTGAATTCGTGTCGCTGGCGCACCGAGCTGTCCAAAGCCCATGGAACGGACGCTCCAATAATCGACGCCACCGCGGTGCAGAAACTGCTCCCCGGCGCGGGGAACGCCAACACCCCTTCCATCGTGGGTGGTCAAGTGATTCCGCGAGGCGGTGTCTTGCGGGTCGATCGGGCGATCGCTGCCTATGCGTCCGGAGCGCACGAGGCCGGTGTCCGACTGGCCGAGGGCACCCCGGTCGTCGATGTGGAGGTTGAGAACGGGCGGGTTCGTGGCATCCGGACAACAGCTGGATTGGTGAGAGCGCCGGTGGTAGTCGTCTGTGCGCCCGGATCATCGTCGCTGGTAGCGCAGATGGCCGGGGTCGCGTTGCCGTTGCTGACGCGTCGACACGAATCGATGCTCACCGAATCCACCGACGTCGACATCGAGGTGGTCGCCGGATTCGAATCGGACGACATCGTGGTCGCACCGGTCGATCAGGGCAGAACGCTCGTGACCGGTGTGACGTCCCATTTCGGGACCTACTCCTCCGAGCCTTCGCTAGACGCTCTTGACCGGCTGGCCACGGGAGCCCTCGCTGTACTCCCCGACTTGGCCGGTACGCGGCTGCACCGCCACTTTCGCTGCTTGATCGATACGACCGCCGACGGTCGCCCGCTGATCGGTACGACCACAGTCGAAGGGGTGCTGGCAAATGTGGGATGGGGTGCTGACGGAACCGAACTGCTTCCGGCCGTCGTGAGTGAACTGGCAGCCTCGATTGCACGCAACGAGCTATCGCCCTTGCTCGATTCGTTGTTGCCGAGTCGTTTCGATCTCGCTCGCCCCCATCGATTGGCTGCCTCGTGAGTACGCCAGCGCCTCGTCGGCTTCCGGTTCAACCGGGTGAACTGATCGATCGGACGGTCCCGGTGAGCTTCCGCCTCGACCGGACGCCCATGACCGGATTCGAGGGTGACTCCATCGTCTCGGCCGTGAGCGCAAACGGAAAGAGATCGGTATCGAAAGCTGGCGGATTCTTCAGCGACGATGTCTGGGACCCAAGGTGTCTCGTCAGAGTCGATGGTGAGCCCAATGTGCGAGCGGGCCACCGGCGAGTGGTTGAGGGCATGGTGGTCGATTCCCTGCCACGAGCCCAGCCCGGCGGGCGACTCCCTCAAACCCTGGTTCGGCTCCAGGACCGAATTGGCAGGGGAGTTGCGGCCGATTCGATCCATCCGGTCAGGGTTGGTCGCCAAACGGTTCACGTTGACGTTCTTATTCGGGGCGGCGGCCCAGCGGGCCTTGCCGCAGCGGTTGCGGCCGTCCGCGAAGGAGCGCGGGTTCAGGTGGTTGATCATCGCCACTACCTGGGCGGCCACCTCCGTTGGGGTGACGATTCCGATCGAGCTCTCGCCCAGGAACTCGAAGCCGCCGTTCGAGCCCAACCCGATATAGCGGTTTTGCTTGGAGCGTCGGTCGTCGGTCCCCTCGAAGACGGATGGGCCTTGGTGAGCCAGCAGCAGGTGGACGGGTTTGACGACTATCTCTGGGCGTATCGCGCCGGGTCCTACGTGGAGTCGGCCGATCTTCGAATCGCGTCACCGAGGTTCGAAGGTGGCGATGAGGCCGGAGTCATGTCCGCCGAAGCGGTGCGCCGGCTGATCAACCTGTATGCGGTATTGCCGGGGGATCGAGCCGTTCTCGTGGGTGGAACGAGCGAGGCCGATGCTGCCCGAGCGGACATGGAACGCGTTGGCATCGATGTGGTTCAGGCGCTCGACCCGCGGGAGGATCCGCGGTCGATCGAATCGGTCTCGAAGTCAAGAAAGTCGCTCCAGGTGAAGCTGTCCGATGGATCTTCCGTCGACGCTGATCTTGTTGTTGTGGGCAAAGAGTGGACCCATTGGGCCGAGCCGGAATCGAACAGCGCCCTCTTGACGGGCCGGGCAGTCGTAGGGGTCCCTCGCCGTGGGGATCGGCAACACGAGTCGTTGGTAGCACACGGCGTCGCTACCGGGAGGCTGGCCGCACGACGAGCTATCGCTCAACGCCAGCGTGAGAACCGGCTCACGCCCGGTTCGCAAACCTCCGCGGAACAAGGGGTCACTTGGCCGACCGATACTCGGCCATTCCGCAAAGCCGTCGACCTGGGACCAACCGAGTCGGGGCTCGGCGTTGCGCCAACGTTGGGAGCACTTGCCGGAGCTGGCAGTCAAGGATCGTGCGGTCGTCCGCGCCATGAGAGCGCCGTTCAACCTTGGCTCGAGAACAACGGGGCGGTTCAGACCGTCGTCGCGGGCCGGGTGAGGACCGAGCACTTTGGCGATCCGCTCGACGAGGTTCGTAAGGCGCGATCTGGAGTCGGCGTCCACACGGTGGAGTCGAACGCGATCCTCTTGCTCAGCGGCCGCAGCGCCGGCGCGCTCCTTGGGTCGTTGGCCAAAGACTGGGCGGATCTCAAGCTCGGCCAGTTGCGAGTTGGCGAAATTCGTGCCCTCGGCTCGTCGGCCCTTCGGGGGTTTGCCGGGGCGCTGACTAATGAGTCCTTCGTTCTCACGGTGCCGACCGAGTTCGAATCGTTAGCCGTTCAGGTCGGACGTCGCTGGATCGCCCGCCACGACCCCGCCGGTGATACTTCGATCCACCCGATGACGGCGGGCTACACCGGAATCCGGGTGAGCGGCCCGAACGCACTGGACCTTGTCAGTCGTCTGAGCGATGGAATTGTCACCGATTTTCCACCTGGGCGTCTGGAGCGACTGTGGTTGGCTGGTGCGGCAGATTGCCTTGTCATGCGCCCGGCTATCGGGATCGATCCGTTCCTCGAGCTGTATGTGCCAGCAGGTTTCGGAAGGCATGTGTGGGAGATGATGTTTGAGCTTTCGACCGGCGAGTGCATTACTCCTGTGGGCTCGAGAGCCGATCGAATTCTTCAGTTGGAGACGGGTCAACTGTGGGTGCCGGTTGGTAGCGACTCCCCGTGGAGCGGGTCGACCGTAGTGGAGCTAGAGACGGAGGATCCTTCCCTCGTACCCCAAGAATCGTGCCGAATTGTCTCGGGTGAGGGAGTTCAAACCCTCGGGAGGGTGTTGGTGGCCGAGTTCTGCCCGTCCATCAAGAGATCGCTCTGTCTCGCAGAGATTGCACCGCAGCCCGCTGGCGCCGTTGAATCGTTGATGGTGGTCAATCCCGACGGTGAGCGGATCAGCGTCCGCGCTCGAACGAAACCCCTCCAACCGGTGGTGGCAGATGTTTGAGGTCGCGCAGCCAGCTTCACCTTTTGGCGCTATGCCAGAGGGACCGGATTCGGTCGAAATCGAGGATGCGTCATCACTCACCATGGTGCTGTTGCGCGGCGCGAAGACGTCCAACGTGGCGGTTCAGCTCTCCGGGGTCGGCCTTGGCCAGACCGTCATGCGCGGTCCTGTTCTGATCGCACGTGCCACGTTGTCCGAATGGCTCTATTTCGGCACAGCCGATGACGTCGCCCATGCGATTGCCGAGCTCGATCTCGCCGGGCCCACTTCGATCGTGGATCTCTCCCACGCCCGAGCTCGGTTGCGGCTGACAGGGCCGGGAGCCGCGTCATGGCTTCAGCAGCGGTCGGCAATCGATTTCGACAACGACTCGTTTCCGAACCAGCGGGTCACCGTGGTCCAGATCGCCACTGTGCGATGCGAGGTCATACGAGCGGACCAGGGCTCTCAGCGATCGTTCATCGTTGCTTTCGACCGCACCTTGGCGCGATGGATGATTGACTTAGCCGGCAGCGCGAGCCCGGGTGAGCCAGCGATCCACGTCGGTGCGATGTGATTCGATCCACTCGGTCGCATGCCGGGCAACATCGGCCGGAGTGTCCTCGCCAGCCAACATCTTGACGTTCTGGAACGACACGTCGAGCACGCCGATCTTCACCTGCTTCAAGAGTTCGGCAGCTGCAGGCTCTGCGGCCAAGAAGTCTGAATTCGCGGTGACCACGATGTCTGACGGGCTGAAGCCCATGGTGCAGGGGGACAAACCGCATTGGTCGGCGGGGAGATCGGCGGCGACGTTCTGTCCCGGCCCCGGGTTCTCAACGCCCAGCCACATGGCATTCTCACCCGGTGTGAGTTGGGTGATAAACGGTCCGGGAGTCCACACGTACGCCAGGACCGGCTCTCCCTCTTCGGCCCGTGCCACTTGAGCTGCAAAAAGATCGCCGTGCACACCCTTCATCTGCTCAAGGACATCGGACCAACCGTTGCTCTCGATAAGGGTGTCGATCACGCCTTCGCAGCCCCAGCCCACGTCGCAGCCGGCGATTTCTGCCAGTCCGTTGCCATCGCTATCGAACTCGGCGCGGATCTCTGGATCGTTGGCGATGTCGTCGAGGGTGGAGATGCCAAGCCGGTCGGCCGTTGCGGTATCAACCAGGAACCCTTGTAGTCCGCCGAGCACCATCTGTTGGCCAACGAACTCGACCTTGTCGCCGATGAGGCCACCGCCGGGGGCGGTCTGTTCGAAGAACGCCCCCTGCACGATT
Source organism: uncultured Acidimicrobiales bacterium (assembly GCA_938029215.1). Lineage (GTDB taxonomy): Bacteria > Actinomycetota > Acidimicrobiia > Acidimicrobiales > SZUA-35 > JABDIY01. Next base: position 53,632 of record CALHFG010000014.1, read on the forward strand.
GGCCAGGTGTTGGCCCAGAAGTCGTACTCGCCGTCGGCGAGCGCAGGGTAGAACTCTTCGGGCGCGAGTGCGGTGCCGCGGTCTACTTCGTGGCCCAGTTCCTCGAGTAGCTGGGCATAGATTTCCGCTTGCATGGCGCCGCTGGACCAATTGGCCCTGGCCATGCTGATCGAGCTGCGCGGGCCGGGCTCGGCGGTTGTGGCGTCGTCGCCGTCTGACTCGGTGTCGTCGAAGGCCAACCCGTCGTCGTCGGCGGTCTCGGAGGTGCCGCCTACGATCAGTTCTCCGTCGCCCAACAACTCGCCGTTGGGGCCAGCCCCGATGGTCGTGCCTGCGCAGGCAGAAGCGATCAGCGCCGCTAGGGCGAGGAAGCCGCTGATTCGTAGGTGCCGAGAATGCATTGTTCGCCTAGATCCTTGAGAAGAGAGGTCCGCCCACTTCTGACGCTAGTTCACCGAGAGCGGCCGTTGGTGGTTGCTAGGTGACTGGATCTGTGGTGGTTGCTAGTCGAGATCGATTCCAGCCGCGCCGGCGAATGCTCGTGCTACCCGGCTTGGCTCGAACGTGTCGGCGGCGAAGGCGCGGCCTCGGTTCCCCATGCTGCGTCGGCGTTCCGGATCGTCGAGGAGCTCGCGGATGACGGCGGCTGCGGCGTGGATATCGGCGGCGGCGACGCCAGCACCAACGTTCTCCACCAACTCGGCCGATGGATTCTCCGCCTTCATGAGCGCGACCACTGGGCGGGCGGCGCACAGATAGGACAAGATCTTCGATGGCACAAGCGCTTCACTAGCACGGTCGTCCAGCGTTCCAAGGAGGATGTCTGCCGAGGCCAGAACGTCGGCGAGCTGACCGAGAGGCTGGAGATCGATGAAGTGGATGTTTGGGTGGGAGATGAGTTCGGGTCGGTTCTTGAGCGAATCGACGCCGGGGCCTCCTGCCACGATCACCACATCGGTGTCGCCGTTTGCCGTGACCATCAGCGCAAGTGCGGCAACCTCTTCCGGTCGATGTTCAAGCCCCATGCGACCGCTGTAGAGAACTCGCTGACGCTCCGGATGAAGACCCTGGTCGGTGGACCACTGGTTCACGCGATGCCGATTGGGGAGGTATCGGAGCGGCGCCCAGTTGGGCAGCACCGTTACGTCGGTTTCGCCATTCTTGCGGTTCTTGGCAGCGAACTGAGCGAAGCCGTCGGAGATAGCGATGACGCGGTCGGCCGCGCCTGCGATGCGCCGTTCGAGCGTGGTGACCACTTTGCTCGGCATGCTGCGCGTGCCGGGAATTGCCGCCAGGTCGGACTGCAACTGTTGAAGCCACAGCACAACGTTCTGTCGACGGGCCTTTGCCGCGCCCTGGATTACGACCGCGGCGGCCACGGGGACTTGGCAAAGAATCACGGTGGCCGAGGCGGGCATGTTTCGAATCAGCTTCGCCACCGCCCACCCAAACTGTTGCTCGTCGCGGAACTGACGTCGAAGCTGAGACTGATCTACTGGCCGACCGAGATCGATGTCGTGGACCGTTACGCCGTCGTTGGTTGCGTCTGAGAAGTCACCGTGGGGATTTGACTCGTTGGACGAGCTGAACACGTAGTGAACATCGGCTCCCGACCGCTGGAGGGAGATCGCAAGGTCGGCGGTGAATGGATGTCCGCCGAAATCGATCAGGACAACGGGCACGCTGGAGTCTGCAGACGACACCCCCTCACCGTAGTCCTCTCCAAACCAAGACCAGAACGCTTGCAGTCGCGGCCATTTCGTCAGTTGTTTCGCCAGGTATTTCACCGTCGACAGCAGAAACACCTTTACCCATGCGCACTGATTCTCTAGGGTCTCTCTCAGACGGGCCCAATACGGTTACTCTGGGCCTTCGGCGAGTACCAAATTTCATTGGGCGTGACTATGAACAAGCGTGTTTCAACCATCTTCTTTTCCTTTTTGCTCGTTTTGGGCATTCTTGCGGTGCCCTCACCGGCCGCTGCGGAACTTGGAGACAACAACAACCTCCCGTGGGGAGTGGACGGAACCAACCTTCCCGATAACTCCGCTCGGATCCGAACCGAGGTGTGGGCCATCGAGCAGATCGCCGATCGGATCTTCCTGGGTGGCCGGTTTCAGGAGGTCACCGATGGTCAGGTCTCGATCGGCCAACCGTTTCTCGCCGCATTTGACGCTGGAACCGGACAATACATCAGTTCGTTCACACCACAACTCGATGACGTTGTCCATGCGCTCGCTGCCTCGCCCGATGGATCTCGACTCTTCGTCGGCGGAAACTTCACCTCCGTCAACGGCCAGGCCATCGATGCCATCGTTGCGCTCGACCCCATCACCGGCGCCATCGACTCGTCATGGACCGGTGACTTAAACGGTGCTCCATCGGTTCGCAGCATGACCGTGCTTGGCGACTGGCTGTATGTGTCGGGCAGTTTTGGAGCGGTCGTCTCTAGTACGGGGAACAACGCGGCGAAGGGAGCCATTCGGTTCGATGTGACGACCGGGGGACACGACGCCGACTGGCGGCCGATCCTTACCGGCGGCGCCGTCTGGGGAATCGCTCCGAGCCCCGACCTTGACCGGGTCTACATGGCCGGCTACTTCGAGGAAGTCAACGGACAGCCCGTCGTCGGTGGCTTTGCAGCCGTCTCGTCTATCGACGGGTCCCTGGTGCAGGGCGTCCAAGACATCAACATCAACACCACCAGTTCGAGCCGCCAGTACCTCTACGACGTCGTTGTCGTGAACGGATACGTGTGGATCGCTGGCTCTGAACACTTCGTGCAGGTGCTCAACGAAAGCGACCTTTCACTTCATCGATTCCACCTTGCCGATCCCCGCGGTGACTATCAGGATCTCGAAGTTGTCGGCGACCGGGTGTATGCCGGTTGCCATTGTCGAAACAGCGCCACGATGCAGAGCGCTGAGGGCGTCATCTGGTTCCGAAATCCTCCCCCCGGTGAGCAGAGCGCTCCGCTGATCGCAGAGGGACCGACCTCGTGGGTGGCTGCGTTCGATGCCATCACCGGTGAATGGATTCCCACTTTTGTGCCCGATATTGAGGCGGCAAGAGCTGGCGTGTGGGCGATTCATGGAGACTCCAACGGCTGTGTATGGTTCGGCGGCGACCTCACGTTTGCCGGAACCGACTCGGTCGACAGCGTTATACGTCTTTGTGAGGACGGTTCCCTCGATACCGAGGTTCCATCGATCCCGGGTCCGGTGCAGGTCGGTGCGATCGGCGCAGACTCGGTAGATCTCAGTTGGGCTGCTTCCACCGACAACGTCGGTGTAACCGGGTACCAAATCTTCGATTCGTCAACGAATTTCATCGTGGGATCGACATCGACTAACTCGGTCACGCTCACCGGGCTCGCACCGGGGGATTACAGCGTGTACGTGAAGTCCTTCGACGCCGCAGGTAATCAATCCTCTCGAACGAGCTTCCGTTCCTTCACCGTTACCGGCGTGGCCATCGATGATCAACGGCCCTCGGTTCCGGGAGCCATTCAGGTGGTTTCGGTGGGCGCCGACAGCGTCGAGCTTGCCTGGAACGAATCCACTGACAACGTCGGTGTCGCCGGCTACCGGCTGTATGAGGCAGGAACGAACAACCTGGTGGTCGAGGTCCCCACCAACTCCGCCACGCTGACCGGCCTGGCCGCGGGGTCCTACAGCCTGTATGTCAGAGCATTCGACGCGGTTGGCAACGTTTCCTATCGCACCGGATTCAGGAACTTCACCGTCACCGGAGCCGTGCCCGACACCGAGCGACCTCGAGTCACCAGTGGGCTCATGGTCGACGCCGTCGGCGTCGATTCGATCACGATGTCCTGGACGCCGGCGACCGACAACGTCGGCGTAACCGGGTATCGCATCTACGATGCCGACACCAATGCCCAACTGATTCAAGTGACCGACACAACCGTGACCTTCGACTCGCTGGCCGCAGGAACCTATCGCTTCTACGCCCGAGCCGAAGATGCCGCAGGCAACCTTTCATACCGGACCGGAATCCGGACCGTGGTCGTGGTCGGTTCAACCGACACCCAACGACCGAGCGTGCCTGGCGCCATCGTGGTCGACAGCGTTGTTGGTGAGACGGTGGCCCTTTCGTGGGGGCCAGCCACCGACAATGTTGGCGTTGTGGGCTACCGAGTGTTCAACTTCGATGGTCGCGCGATCCTCAGCGAAACCAGTGCGCCAAGCGCGGCCTTCGATCTTCCAGCCGGGACCTACCAAGTCTTTGTTAAGGCATTCGATGCGGCCGGCAACGAGTCCTACCGGACGGGGTTGCGCACGGTTGTGACACCTGGCTGACCAGCCAAATCTCCGATCGGACCCCATTCGTGGGGTACGGTATTCCGAATGCACCCGACGACGTCAACGGGCTGGCCCGCGGTCGCCAAAGGGGTCCGGTCCATCGTCTTGCTGGCCGTGGCGACGGTCCTGGTCTCGGTTGCCGTCGGCAAGGTCTTTGCGTGGTCTCCGGTACAGAACTGGCACGACGCAACGTTCGATTCCATTGTTGACTCGCTGCAAAGCATCCCCCTTCTTCTCGGTGCCAGCGGGTTCCTGACAGACGCCGGTCATACCACGGTGAACTTCCTGATGTTGCTGGCGCTCGCCGTGGTGGCGCTCGTTGTCAAGAAAACCGCTGCGCTTCCGTGGCTGCTGACCCTGGCAGCCGTGGCGTTCGTTCTACGCCCATTTCAGTCACTCATCACGGTGATGGTCGATGGGACGACCCCCCAATCGTCCTTGATCGAGGGCACTGCGGGACCGTATTTCTCCGGTGGCGTTTTTCGGGTCACGGTGATCTTCGGCGTGGGTGCGGCCCTCCTTGGTCTGTCAAAGGGGTCGATTCTTCTGGTCGCCTTGGTCGCCGGCTCGCTGGAAGGTCTCACCAGGATGGTGCTTGGGCGGCACTGGCCCCTCGACATTGTTGCGTCGGTTCCCATCGGGTTGGCGGCCCTCGGGCTGGCGCTTTTGTGCGAACAAACGATACGTGAGGCTGTGGCTTTGGCTCGTCCTAGTCGATCCTTTTCGGAAAACCCAATTTGAGTGGCTTGCCAAAGGTCACAGACTGAACAATTGCAGTAGCGCCTAGTCTCTGATGCATGGTCGCCTCTGCAAATAGCTATCCCCTTTCGCCGAAAGAAGAGATCGTTCTCGGAGCGGTCGCCGTTTCATCCAAGGGCCGCAAAAAGGTGCACGGATATCCGCTGGCCCAAGAGATCGCGGCGCTGCGACCCCGTCACTTTTCGATGAACTACGCCACCCTGTATCGGGTGCTAAACCGCCTGGAAGAGCGCGGGCTTCTGGTATCAGAACTTGCCAAGCCCGGAACGTTCCCCGGTCGAAGCCGGCGTTCCTACGGGGTGTCGCCTGAAGGTCGCAAGCTCTTGAAGAAGAGCGAAGTTGCCGTAAAGCGCGACGAGGACGAAGAGCTCTACATCGAGTTCTAACCTGCCGGCCGCTCAGTGGGCATCGCGTCGGGCTGGTCCGGCCAGGAAATCCACCACACACCAGCAGCCGATCGCTAGAAGATTCCATTCTTGCGGTTCGTCTTCGGCGATCGCGAGGCGATACGTGGATGTTTCACCCATCATGCGAGTGCGCGCTACAACGCCGTCGGCAATGACATCGACACACCGAGCTGCGATAACACAGGCTTGATCCAGAGTGAGTCCGGTCCAGGCGTGAGGCTCGTAGTCGAGGACCTCGGCAATCGTCTTGAACATGGTTGACCAGGCGTTGATGTCGTGTTCATAGGTCTGGTGAAGCGCATCGCCGATCACGTCGCTCCGGTCCGAGTTCAACGCATGAAAGGCCATCACCGCTTGGGACAGCATCCACGGTGTGGAACCGGTGGTTACCGCGAGGGTGTCGGCGGCCCCGACCCGGATGGAGCGGGCCATCGCCACACGGGTTCCGTCGGTGGCGCTCAGATCGGTGCGGGTGATTTCTTCCGCCGCACGCTCGGCTATTGCGTCGATATGTAGCGACATCCGGTCGAGCGTCGCCAGCCGGAGAAGTTCCAGTTGGAAGTCGTCCTGGGACCCCCAGATCCTGCCGTGCACCTGGGCCCGGGAGATGGATAGGTCGTGTTTGGCCTGGACTCGCTCGAAGACACGGCTATAGGTGATCTGTTCGGCGCCGTGGCCGAACCCCTGTTCTACGAGGACCGCGACCCCGGCCTCGATCATCAGACTTCGTAGTGTGTCTCGGTCGAGGCGCCCGGTCGGTGGCTCACCGGCGAACGAACCGGGCTCGATGGTCGTCGGAACATCGTGGCTTGGGCTGGGTGCGCCCGCTTGGGCGGAGGAGCGAGGGCCGTCGATCATGGCGATGTGCGAAGCGAGCGCTGCGGCGCCGAGCCCTTCGACCGACCAGCTCCGCCCCCCGATGTGCATCTCTTGCAGACTGGTCTCGAAGGTGGAGCGGCCGCTGGCGCCGTGATTGAGACAACTGATGAGTTCGGAGAACATCGCAAGACCCTCGGGCTGATCGAGGCCCCACGCGGAGCCCGGCGCGGCGTTGAAGACCTCGGCGATGTATTCGTACACCGAAACAAACCGGGCCATGACAGAACGGGTGCTGTCCACGATGGCATCGCGAACCGCGGTGGTCTCGGCCGAGTCCATGTTGCCGAGGCTGTACATCACCGAGACGGCGTCGTGGGCGGCGATCGATCCCTGCGTCTTCAACGAGATTGCGTTCGTGTCGGTGAGGTCGGCGGCAATGTCGGTGATGAGGGTGGTGCGTTCCTCGGTTGAGGTGCCTTCCAACTGCAATTCCTTCAGGCTCGATTCCAACGCTTCTACCGTGGCGATGTAGCTATGGCCCGGGGTGTAGCCAGCGATCGCCAAAATGACGTCTTGCCGGTAGTCATCGAGCGAATCCCAGATCCTTCGATGCACCTGAGCGCGCGAAACCGAGATCGAGTGATGCTCCTCCAGCCAGCGGAACGCATCGACATACCCGATCGGCGCAGTTCTGGCGCCCAGACCATCCTGGTAGAGGAGTTCCATGCCGGCATCGAGGACGAGCGCCTTCAATTCGTCGCGACGTAGACGTGTCTTTTCGCTCATCCTGTCTTTCTCCGTCTTGCCGCCGCGCAAGGTCGTGCTCCCACACAACTACAACATGATTGTAGGTGCTGAAACAGGACACTGAAAAGGGTTGTTCGGCACTCAAAGCGATCTCGTCGCCACTATTCGGGTACATATAGAGGCAATGGGAGCTCGATCCGACCGTCCAAACGCCGATGCTGTGGCCATTTGTCCCGTCGGACTCGAAGCGATTTGTGCCGATGAGCTACGAGACCTTGGATACAAGGTGGGCGGCCCAACCGCCGGGGTTGTGCCATTTCGTGGCAGCACTCGGGCGGTCTATGAGGCCAATCTGTGGCTGCGGACGGCCACTCGAATTCTGGTCCGCGTCGCCCGATTTCGAGCCACCGATTTTGCCCACTTGGAACGCCGCGTTTCCGAGGCTGAACTGGGCACGTACCTCGGCCCAGGCGTCGCGCCGCGATTTCGGGTCACGTCCCGCAAGAGCGGGCTGTTTCACACCGATGCGGTTACCGAGCGACTGCACTCGATCGTCGGTGCGCCGAAGGCTGACGATGACCATCCCGAACAGGTCTTCATCGTGCGGGTAGACCACGACACCGTGACCGTCAGCGTGGATACCAGCGGCGAACCTCTGCACAAACGAACCTGGCGGGCCGACACCGTGTCTGCGTCGCTCCGACCCACACTTGCCGCTGCCGCAATCTTGGGGTCTCGCTGGAATCGAAGCACTCCGGTAATTGACCCGTTTGCCGGTTCGGGCACGTTCGTTATCGAGGCCGGCTTGATCGCTGCCGCCCTTCCCCCCAGCGTTGGCCGCGAGTACGCGTTCCACCAGTGGCCAACCTTTGAAGGCGGTACCTGGGCATCGGTAACGGGCGCCGCAGCTAGCCGAACCGCGCAACGGTCCGTTCCCGAGCCGCCTCTGCTCGAAGCGAGTGACCGCGATGAGGTCGCTATTCGGCACACGCTGGCCAATGCCGAGCGGGCCGGCGTGTCCGTAACCGCGGACGTTCGACCGGTTGGGCAGCTGTCGAGCCACAAGGGCCCGGGGCTTGTAATCAGTAATCCGCCATACGGCAAACGATCCCCGTCGGGATCAAAGGGGACCTCGCCGGTCTACAAACGGTTTGGTGAGGTCGTGCGGGAGCGGCGGGCCGAGAGCACGCTGACCGTCGTTGTCCCCTCCGACACCCGGGTGATCGACGGTCGTCTAAAGAAGTTCGCCAAGGCCAGCAACGGTGGCATCGATGTGCGTTTCGCCACGATGACCCCGACGTCAGGATCCGATTCGGAGCCGGCCTAGGAGGGTCGCCCTGTCGTTGAGAAGGCGATAGCCGCCCTCCTCGGCCTCGACTGAGGCGACGCTCTCGAGCAGCTGCTGGATGTCGTCGACGACACCTTCTTGTTGGTCCGAACAGCCACGATCTTCACGGCCGGGTAGCGAAAACGACGTGGTCGCACCGCCGTCGAGAAAAGTCAACGAACCCAATAGTCGTGAACAGCTGGTACGACCGTCAACCTGAGCGGTCTCGATATCGATGTCCAAGTTCAGGTCGGTGCCCTGCAAGATCCACAAGCCATCGAGCGAGCTCGGGACCAGTTCACCGACGAACCCGTCGTCCAATGGGCCGGTTCCGTCGGCGCCGCAGGAGGCTGAAAAGAGAGCGATCCCGACGACTCCCATCCAGAGCTGGTAGCTCTTGCGTAGACCGACTCGTTGAGACACCTCGACCATGATCGCAGCGTGGGGTTAATCAGGCAACGTAGGAATCAAAGGCAGAATCCGAACCCTCCCTCGCAGCGCCAAAAAGGCACTAGTTTATGAGGCATGAAACGTCGCGGCTTCTTTGGTCAGGTTCCCGAATCAGAGCAGCAGACGTCGGTGCCCGCAGCACCGACCCGAGTCATTGGCACGCTGGAGCGACCTCCCGCGGCCGAGCCGGAGACCCAGACCACACCAGCCCCGGCGGCTCAGATCCGCTCCGGCGGCTCCACTCCCGGTTTGGTGTCGGCCCATCACCGTCTCTATGCCTCGATCGCCAGAGGTCTACCGGCACCTCGATCGACGCCCCGCAACTTCAGCGACCTTCTCAAGAACGTCATCTGGCCCATCGAGAACGCCCTCGATAGCGCCATGATCGATGCCGCCGCTCGTTTGAGCGCTTTGGAGGCGTTGGAGGCCGGCTGCACCACCGTGATCGACCATCACGCCAGTCCTCGTGCGATCGAGGGCTCGCTCACGTTAATCGCCCGGGCGTGTACCGATGTCGGTGTTCGGGTGGTGTGTTCCTACGCAGCCTCGGACCTTCGCGGCCCCGATCGTGCTCGTCAGGGTCTTGAGGAGTCTCGCCGATTCATCCAGGCCGGCGGCCGCGGAATGATCGGGATCGACGCGTCCTTCACCGCAAGCCCGGAGACCATCGATCTAGCAATCGGCATCGCAAACGAACTGGGTGTAGGGGTGCATGCCAAGGTTGCCGAAGGGATCGGCGATTCCGGTGGCGGCTCCGACCTGGTCCGCCGATCCAAAGACAGCTGGGTGCTGGCCCACGGTGTGCACCTGCCCGACGGTCTTGAGATCGCAGGAACCATCGCTCACTGCCCCCGCTCCAACATGGACCGCGGCGTTGGGTACGGCATGCCCAGCCGGTTTGGACCCCGCGTCGCTTTAGGAACCGACGGTTTTGGTGGCGATCTCCTCGAAGAGTTCCGCATCGCGTATGGCCGGCTGCGAGAGATCAATGTAGGTACGAGCCCGCGCACACCCTGGGGCTGGCTCGAGGCTGGCTGGTTGCTCGTCCCCGAAGCCCGTCAGGACCGAGTGCGATGGTCACTGAAAGAGATCGAACCCGAGCACCTGGTAGCAAATACCGGAATTCGGGCCCGCAGCGTGCAGGTGGCAGGTCGAACCGTGTTTGACGGTGGCCGACCCACCCAGGTGGACGCCGATGAGATCCGGGCGAAGGCCGCTGAGCAGACCCGACGGCTGATCACTCGGTTGTAACTTTGATTCCCTCATCCGTGGCGGCCATGAAGCGAGCCGCAACCGGCTTGCTGATCTTCGCGGGCCTGGTGTTCGTTGTTGCCAAGCTCAACGAGGACGGCCGCACGTGGGTTGGGTATGTGCGAGCCACAGCCGAAGCCGCAATGGTGGGAGCAATAGCCGACTGGTTTGCGGTGACGGCGCTGTTCCGCCATCCGTTGGGCTTGCCGATTCCGCATACGGCCATCGTGAAGAAACGCAAGAACGAAATTGGCAGCGCACTGAGCGAGTTCGTGACCCAGAACTTCCTCACCGGCGACAATCTGACCCGTCTGATTAGGGAAGAGGGAGTCGCCGCCCGCATCGGTGCCCAATTGGAGCAACGGGCGGTGGCCGAAGCGGTCGCCGAGCAGGCGGCGGCAGTGATTCGTGGTGTAACCGAGGTACTCAACGATGAAACGGTCCAGGGCGGCCTGGAGAACGTGGTGTTCTCCCGGGTGCGAGCCGTTCCGGTGGCGCCGGTCGCGGGCCGGGCCATCGATTGGGGACTGGCGGGTCGGCATCACGTTCCTCTGATCGACAGCACGCTCAAGGGGATGGGCACCTTCCTCGAAGAGAACCAACGAACGTTCCGGGATCGGCTCCGCAGCGAGTCTCCGTGGTGGGTGCCAGAGGCACTCGATGAACGAGTGTTTGAAAAGATCTACGACGCCGTCAACCGGTTCATTACCGAAGTAGGTGGAGATCGCAATCACGAGCTTCGTCAACAACTCGATGAGCGAACCCTCGAGTTGGCGGAGAGGCTTAAGAGTTCTCCTGAGCTGGTGGAGCGCGGTGAGGAACTAAAGGAAGAGATCCTGAATAACGACGAGGTTCGTGCCTGGGTCGGTGGGCTCTGGGACCGAATCAAAGAGGGGCTCATCGAAGCCTCGCACAACCCCCAGTCGGATTTGAGGCTGCAGGTCACCGATTCGCTCGTTGAGCTAGGACACAAACTGCAGACCGACCCCCAAACCCGTCAGACCGCCGACAAGTTCCTTGAGCTCGGTGCCGGGTACATCGCCGAACGCGGCGCCGAGCCGATCACCGAGATCATCACCAAGACCGTCGACGGTTGGGATCCAGACGAAAGTGTGGCCAAGATCGAAGACAAGGTCGGTCGCGACCTCCAGTTCATCCGTATCAACGGCACCGTCGTCGGCGGGCTCGCAGGGTTCCTGCTGCACGCCATTTCACAGGTGCTTCTTTGATGCGACGCCTTGCTGGGCTTCGTGCTCTGTGGGCCGCCGTTTTCTTTGGGTTGGCCAGCTGTGGTGGTGGCGAAGCTGCCGTGCCGGTACCCACGACGATCGCAGGTCCGATGAACGATGTGGAGGTGGTCGTCGGAGGCACAACCGACGCAACCGATCGTTTAATGAGCGCCCTGATGGTCGTGGCTCTGGAACAACGGGGCGCACTGGTCATCGACCGCTCAAACACTGACGGAGCCGCACTAAACCGAGATGACCTGGTGGCGGGACGGCTGCACGTGGTGCCCGAAGACATCGGCACCGGATGGTTCATCCACTTGGGTCAAACCGCCAGGTTCAATCGTACGACCGACCTCGCCGTCGAGCTGCGGACCAAGGATCGGCGCAATGGGATCGAATGGTCGGATCACTCGAGCTTCGACGACGCCCTGGTAGCCATCGCCGAATCCGACGGTGCCACAACATCAGACGGTGAGCCAATTTCGGTGACGCAGCTGGCCCAGCGTCTCGAGCAGAGCTTCGACGCGGTCGTCTGCGTCGACACCGACACTCTGCAAAGTCCCGAAGGACTGGTTCGGTTCGAACAGGCCACAGGTTTCACCGTCCCCGCCGAACAACTTGAGGTGGTGCCCTCGGCCGATCTGATCTCGGCAGTGGGCTCGGGCGAGTGCACCGTTTCCTTCGTGCCTGGCGTGAACCCGGCGGTTGTCGACGCCGGCTTGGTCACGATCGACCGCTTTGCGCCCGATGGTCTCCCCGAGGTGGTGTTCACGCCTCGCAATGCGGCCTATATGTTCGACGCTGAATTCTACGACGAGTGGTCATCGTGGTTGTCGCCCTTCCTCGAGACGCTCATGGTCACCTTGGACACCGAAACCATGACCGCCATGAAGGCGGACCTGGCAGACGGTGACCAACCGCGGACCATTGCGCGCAAGCACCTCGAACGGAACGACTTGTTGTGAGCGGGCGCTTCGCTCCGAGTCCTACCGGCGATCTTCACATCGGGAACCTCAGAACGGCGTACGCATCATGGCTGGATGCGCAGCAACGCAACATCGACTGGTTGGTCCGATTCGAAGATCTTGATGGGGTCGTCGCTCATCGAGAGACCGCAGACTCGCAGCTGGCGTCGCTTGAGGCTCTTGGAATGGTGCCGGCGCATGAGCCTCTCTGGCAGTCCGAACACCTAGAGCGGTACGAGGCAGCAATCCAAGCGCTGGTAGCGAGCGAGCTAACCTACCCGTGCTATTGCAGTAGGCGTGAGATTCGCGAAGCGGTGAGCGCTCCGAATGGACCTCCCGCAGGGATGTATCCCGGCACCTGTTCTACGTTGAGCACCCAACAACGCAGCGACCGTGCCGAGCACCGACCGGCCGCGCTCCGGTTCCGAGCCGAAGCTGCTGAAGTTGGCTTTGACGACCATGTGTGCGGCCCAAGCTCCTACCCGGTGGATGACTTTGTCATCCGACGAAACGATGGCGTGCCTGCCTACAACTTGGTGGTGGTCGTCGATGATGGTTTCCAAGGAGTCAGCTCGGTCGTGCGGGCCGACGACCTTTTGTCTTCGACGTCTCGCCAGATCCTTGTGGCGCGGGCGCTCGATCTTGGGCCCTTCGACTACTCCCATGTCCCGCTCGTGGTGAACGAAGCAGGAGACCGTTTGACCAAGCGCGACGGTGCCATGACTCTTCACCAGCTCGCCCAGATGGGCTGGACCCCTGACGATGTATTCGATTGGATAAGGGAATCGATGACCGGTGGCCTTGAGGCTCCCGGCCAGTGGAGCAACACCTGGAGCCCTGTGCCCCGCTAGCGATGAAGTTCGGGGTCGGCCTGCATCGCTCGGGTTCGGACGGTGAAGACGCTCGCCCCGCTGAGCACCCCGCCCCGTGCGAAGAGTCGGCCGAACTGCCAATTGGAAAGACCGAGCTCGGGTTGGTTCAGTGCGTATTGTCCATCGACCCAGCGAGTGAATCCATCGCCCACGAACGGTGAGTCAATCGATTCAAAAAACTCTGCGTGCTCACGGTCGCTTTCACTCACGAGCGACGCTGCAAATCGAGGTGACATCGTGTTGAACCACGTGACGGCCTGAGCGACCGAGTCGACCGCGACCAGGGTGATCTCGGGCGAAGCCTCCCACTCCCACTCCAGACCAAGTTGGTCACCATCGATCATTTGAGCTCGGCGTTCTGAGACTTGACCTTCGCTGCGGCCGATCGGTACCAACGTGTCGAACCAGTCTTGAGGGACGGCGGATTGGGCTCCATCGACCACATGGACCTTGGGGTAGACGCCCGCTGCGGCCGCGGCGCCGGAAAGGCCTTCGATGACTCTGGGGCCTAGCTCATCCAACCGGGATCGCAAAACGCAGACGGTGTTGACCGTGTTGCAGACCTTCCGATCGAGAGAGTTGCGGATAACAGCTTCGAGACGGTCGCCGTCGCAGTCTTCGCCGGTGACGATCCAGGCCCCGCCGGTTCCGTGCAGGCTGACGGGGGTGCCGGTCTGCTGCGCCACGGCGCCGAGTTGGGCTACCGCGGGGCCACTGCCGCGAGCAACCGCAAGTGCGAGCCGCTGATCGGCAAACATTGCCCAGCCAGCCGAGCGCGCAGCAGACGGGACCAACGATGCTGCTCCCGCTGGCATTCCGGCATCGGCGAGCGCTGGATCGAGGGCGTGCTCAACGATGGCCTTGGCGGTTCCCAGCGCATCACTACCGATGCGGAAGACCACCGTGTTACCCGTACGGAGGACCCCGCAGGCATCGGCAAACACGTTGGGTCGTCCCTCAAAGACAAACCCGACAACGCCGAGGCCCGCGGTCACCTGCTGAACGGTCCAACCGTCGTGTTCAATCGACAGGACTTCACTCCCTCTGCTGCTGGGTGTGTCCCGCCAAAGCCGAAGGCCTGTAATCATGTCGGCTCTCATTTGATCGCTGAGGATGAGGCGGGTGACGCTGCGGCCCCGCTCGGCAGCAGACTCGACGTCGGTCGCGTTGGCGGCCGCGATCGGTGCGAATGTGGCGTCGTCTTCGAGGCGGCGAGCGAACGCATCGAAGAACGATGTGATCGTCTCGTCGGTCACCGCACCGAGCGCACCGAAGGCCACACTCGCCGCACCAACAGCGTCGGCGGCGATCTTGTGAACTTCTGACTCGACGTGGAGCAATGCCCCGCTGTCGTTCACGACGATGAGGTGATCGCCCGGGGAGAAATTGGCGGCCAACTCGGCTCCGACCACGGCAACGCGGTTGCCGCCGAACGGAATTGGCTGGCCCTCGGACAGGCTTTTCAGAACACCGATTTCTTCACTCACCAATCGAGTATGCCCTGAGGTTCCGATGACCGGCTGTACCACGGTATGTGTGCCAGCCTGGTGGGCGTGCAACGGCGAGATTTTCTAGCGGCGGCTGCCGCCGCGATCGCTGCAGGATGCTCGCTTTCGCCCGAACCGGACGCTGCGGACGCTGGCGCCGCTCCTGTGACCCAAGCGGGTGCGGAGACGACGACGAGCCCACCGCCCCCAACCAGCCAGACTCCATCGACCGGGGTCACAACAGCCGACGTCGTCGAGGCCCTCTCCACAGTGGACCAGGGCATCGACTTTGGTCAGCAAACGTTCCCGTACGGCGTTGCGAGCGGCGACCCCGATGGTTCCAGTGTGATCCTGTGGACCGGCCTCGCTCCTGCATCGGTTGGGCTTGACGTACAGCTTGTGGTCGACGTTGCCCTCGACGAAGGCTTCGAGACACTGGTTCAGTCCAGTGCGATCGTCGCTCCCATCGACGATGGGTTTACGACCAAACACCTTGCCACCGGCCTGGCTCCGGGCACGTCGTACTTCTATCGATTCCGGGTCGCCGAATTCGCTTCGCCCATCGGACGAACCAAGACCCTGCCCTCGGGACAGGTCGAGCGGTTTGGCCTCGCCGCCAGCTCGTGCCAGTCCCGAGTGCAAGAGGAGTTCTGGGACAATCACCTTCGCCTGGCCGAGGACCCCGACGTCGATGCAGTGGTGTGGCTGGGCGACTTCATCTACGAACGGCAGGCAGCGTCGCTGGAGCAATACCGTTCTCGCTACATCGAAGCCCGGTCCGACGCTCGACTGCAGGCCAGCAGCGCGGCGCACCCCTGGTTCATCATTTGGGACGATCACGAAGTGCTGAACGATTACGACGCCTCGGTTGACCCGGCGCGGCGGGCAGCCGGGTATCGAGCATGGTGGGAATTCACTCCGACTCGGCTACCTCGTCCGGCGGGGGAGTCGTTGCAGATCTATCGAGCGGTCGACATTGGATCCATGGTCCGCCTGATTCTTCTCGACTGTCGCCAACATCAAAACGAGGCAACCGTGCTCGGGGCCGAGCAACTGTCGTGGTTGGCGGACGTCGTTGATCACGCCGGCCAGCGGACCGTCGTAGCTAGTTCATTGATCATGTCGTCGGTCAACCTGGGGGCGCGCACGCCGGTGTACACCTTCGAGGCTCATCCTGAAGAGCAGGCGGCCATCGCCCAACTACTAACAGCGGCCCCGGCCCCCACGATCATCAGCGGCGATCTCCATATCCAGATGGAGTTGGAGTTCGCGCCCGGAATACCGGAGCTGATGGCTCCGCCGCTCAGTTCGCTGTTTCGTCGCGAGTGGGTAGACCTGTTGCCATTCCTCCCCCTCGTATCCGAGAACGTCATCTCCGCAGAAGCAACCCACGGGTACCTACGGCTCGACATCACCCCCGAGAGCCTGAGCCACGCGTTCATGACCAGCTAGCTACGAGCGAGCCTACGAAAACCCGAACGGGTCCGGAGCTGGCAGACTGAGGCGGTGCACCCCGTTCTCAACAAGGTCCTCGGAATCGTCGGGCTCCACGAGGGAAAGAAGCAGCCACCGATGATTACCAAGATCATCTACCCGACTGTCGATATGGCCACGTCGATTGCGTTCTATGAGAGCCTCGGGTTCTCCGTCGTCAGCTACGACGAGCACTACGCCTGGGTGCAGATCGATGGGCGTGAGCTGTTCCACCTCAGCTCATACCCGGAGCTGAACCGTGGCGAGAATAGGGCGGGCGGCTACTTCCACGTGCAGGACGTCGATGCGATTCATCAGAAGTGGACGGCCAAGGTGGCGACCACCGATCCCTTGGGCGATCGGCCATGGGGTATGCGCGAGTTCAGCATTACCGACCCCAGCGGAAACCTGCTTCGGGTGGGCCAGAACCTCTAGCTCGCGGTTCAGCCGATGGTGATCCCTCGGACCCTCGCCTCTCGCAGCAGTTGGCCTGGCAGCGTCGGGGAGAAGATAAGCCGCACACTGTCGACGGCCCCGGCTGAGCGGCCATCACGCACGACGACGCTCAGCGGCTCCTTGGCTTCGATCTGTAGTGCGAGTCCCGGGGACCCGCCGGAGATGTCCAAACTGCCCCGAGGCTCGGCTGGTGCGGGGCCGAGCTCGGCGATGTCTTGACGACGAAGCAGAATGCTCTCGGCAAGAACGAAGTAGTCGTGGATCACAAAACCGGCGGGCGTGAACACGATCCAGCGGCGAGAGAGCTGATGAAGGGATCGACCAACGAAGTAGCTCAAGGCGCCCGCCAGGGCGGTCACGACGATCCCGAGCACCCAGTTCTTGGCGGCAAGTAGTAACGGACCGGCGATTGCGGAGAAGGCGAGCAGCCCCCAAGAAAAGACGATTGGCCCCAGCAGGAGCGAAGCAGGCGGTCGGAGGGCGAGCCGTCGTTCGGGTCCGTAGGCAGATCCGTTGACCATGGCGTCACCGGTGATGGAAAGAAAGGCCGCCCCGGTCGCCAGCGCGCACCAGACGAGGGCCAGCAATCCGAGGCCGGTGTCTACTTTGCCATCCCGAAGAACGAGCACCGCCGCCACGATTGAACCGGGAGCGACGATGCGAAGCACGGTCAGACTGACGGTGCTCGGCGCCAACAGACACACCAGACCGGCGAACCAGGCTCCCCACATCATGATCTCGGCGACGGCCTGCACCGGTCCGCTTCGTCCGTCGAGCCCCGAGGTTAGGCCTGGCCCGGCAACGAATGGCAGAAGAAACCAGGTGATCCGGGCGGGCCAAAGTCCGAGCTTTTCTAACGACATCGGTCCGGTCACAATCAAAGTGTGCCAGCCCAATCGCCACATGCGAGGATCCGAGGTATTCGAGCGTGTTGCCCCAGAGGTACTCACGCTAGGAACAAATAGCTGGCTCGGTAACGGGGCGGAAAGCTAGCGTTGCCTCATGGTCCGCCACACCCTCACCGCTCTGCCCTTTTTGGCATTTGGTGCCGCGTTGGTGGCCTATTGCGCTCATCGGTTCGACAAGCTGAGATCGGCGCGGACCTTTCTCGTCGCCTTTCCGGTGATGGTGGTAGTCATTGCGGCGATCTCGGGGAGTTCGACCAAGACCGAAGTCCGCTGTCTGGATGACCCGAATGAATTCTGCATCTACAACGATTCGACTCCACTGATTGCGGTGTTCGCGTTTCTGTTCCTCGCCGCCTGCTGTGTAAAGAGTTGGTTGCTCTACAGCGAACGCTGATCGCTGGCTCGAACGAGAGCGCCGTGTCGCACCCCTTCGGTAGAGTTCGAGGCGTGGATCCAGTAGAGCGGGCAATCGAACTCCGGGCCGAGATCGCCCACCACAACGCTGCGTATCACACCAACGATGCGCCCGAGATCCCCGATGCCGAGTACGACGCGCTCGTTCGGGAATTGGCTGCGCTTGAGGAAGCCCACCCCGAGCTGGCGGTGGAAGACTCACCCACCCAGCAAGTTGGCGGTCCGGTGTCGGAACTCTTTGCTCCCGTGGAGCATTCGGTACGCATGATGAGCCTCGACAACGTCTTCTCAGCCGAGGAGTTGGCTGGATGGGCTGGCCGAATCGATCGAGGCCTCGATCTCGGCGAGGGATCGGCGCCTGTGTCGTACGTGGCTGAACTGAAGATCGACGGCGTCGCTTGTTCGCTCCGATACGAAGACGGCCATCTTGTTCAGGCTGCTACCCGCGGGAACGGACGAGTTGGTGAAGACATCACGGCCAACGTGCGCGGTATTGCGTCCATACCGCAAACGTTGTCTTCCTCGGCGCCTCCGGTGCTGGAGGTGCGCGGTGAGGTGTATCTGCCGATCGCCACGTTCAACGCCCTCAACGAGGCGCAGGAGGCCGCAGGAGAACCGCGGTATGTCAATCCGCGCAATACGGCGGCGGGGAGCCTACGACAGAAAGATCCGGCCAAAACGGCAAGCAGAGGACTGGCGTTCTGGAGCTACCAATTGGGCCAGGTGGAAGGCGGCCCCGAGCTCACCTCGCACAGCGAAGCGTTGGATTGGCTCGGTGAGCTTGGCTTTCCAGTGAACCCGGAGCGACGGGTCGTCGATGGGATCAACGAGGTATCCGCACTCTCTGACAGTTGGCTCGAACGCCGGCACGAGTTCGACTACGACATCGACGGTGCGGTGGTCAAGGTCAATAGCCTCGCCCGGCAACGGTCGCTTGGGTCAACCGCCAAGGCACCCCGATGGGCGATCGCAATCAAGTTCCCTCCCGAGGAACGCACGACAACCCTGTTGGATATCCAGGTCAGTATCGGACGGACCGGCAAGGCAACGCCATTTGCGGTGCTTGAACCGGTGTTTGTGGGCGGTTCCACCGTGCAAATGGCTACGTTGCACAACGACGACCAAGTTCGATTGAAAGACGTTCGCCCCGGAGACACCGTCACGGTTCGTAAAGCGGGCGACGTCATCCCCGAGGTGCTCGGACCGGTGCTCTCCAAACGTGACCCTGCATCGACCGCCTGGGAGTTTCCCTCCGACTGTCCGGTCTGTTCCGTGCCGCTGGTTCGGCCCGAAGACGAAGCGCATACCTTCTGTGTCAACCCGGCATGCCCGGCCCAGCAACAGGCTCGCATCGAGTATTTCGCATCCCGTGGCGCCATGGATATCGACGGCCTCGGCGACAAGATGGTGCAGCGTCTGATCGAAGAAGGTTTGATCAGCGATATCGGCGACATCTACTCGATCGACTGGGAACGGGTCGGCGCCATGGATCGGGTGGGCGAGACCACGGTCACCAACCTGCAGAACGCCATCGAAGTTACCAAGACCCGCCCGTTGGCCAGCCTGCTCGTCGCCCTCGGGGTGCGTCATCTGGGTCCCAGCGCGGCCGAGTTGTTGGCGAAGAGCTTCGGCCACATGGATCGGATCGCGTCGGCGACCGCCGAGGAGATCGCCGCGATCGACGGCGTTGGGCCAAAGATCGCGTCGGTTGTCGCCGAGTACTTCCGGAGCGATGTGGCCATCGAACTCACGGAGAAGTTTCGAGCTGCCGGCCTGAATTTTGAGGGCCCAGAGGTGGTCGACATCCCTCAGACCCTGGAGGGCAAAGCGGTCGTCGTTACCGGCGGGCTTGAGGGATTCAGCCGCACCGGTGCGGCCGATGCCATCAAGGCACGCGGGGGAAAGAGCCCAGGGTCGGTGAGTAAGAAGACGTTTGCCGTTGTGCTTGGAAACGAGCCCGGTGCCAGCAAGGTCACCAAAGCTGAAGAGCTGGGCATTCCAATGATCGATGAAGCTGCCTTTGTGGCGTTGCTCGACAGCGGTGAGCTGTAACCCACCACGGTCGCACGTCACTCGGGCTCCGTCACCCATGGGCTCGCTGGATCCGGCACAATAGTCACGTGGCTACCAGCGACAACAATCCAGCCCTCGACGACCTCCCCAAGGTCGGGCCGGTCCAAATTGGCCTGATCGTTGCCGGTCTCGCAATCGCTTTGCTTATGATCGTCCTCGCCACCGTGTACAGCGGGAGCGACAGCGCCAATCTCGAGGCGCCCATAAGCGGCGGCCCGGTGGACGGAGGCGGCGACCGAGACGACGAAGACACCGGCGTTGTCGCGCTCGATGTCAACCCCATCGAGGCCTTTCTGCCGAGAACCGGCGAAGGTTCCACCTGCACCGAGGCCGTCGGCGTAGATCTCATTCCTGGGTTCTCTGCGATCCTCACCATCAACGGTGTGCGAATTCCCGACGAGGAGATCAACGGTGCCAATGGCACCGCTACCGCCGGCAGTTCCCTCGGTGAAGTCAGTTGGGGTCCAGAAGAGGGATGTCCTCGAGGGACGATCCTTCGCCCGCAAGGCAATCGACTGGAGGCCTGCGTCTATCGCAACACCGACGGTCCCGAATCCTGCCGCAACTGGGTCCACACCTTCGACGCCCTGTAGATCTTCAGAGACCATCAACGGCTTCTCGATCCGCCGGTAGCGAACCGGGCGGTGGTGGCGTTAGAACGAACTATGGCCTCGACGCGTGACGTGCTGGATCTGCTGGACGAACTAGCTCAGCTAACCGTTTTGAAAGAGCAGAGCCCTCAGAGTTTCAAGGTACGAGCGTACGAGAACGCGAAACAGGGCATCCAAGCCGACGGTCGGGATATCACCCAGCTCAGCGCCACCGAACTCACCAAAATCAAGGGCATTGGTAAATCGACCGCCGCCAAGATCCGAGAATTCATGGACACCGGTCAGGTTGAGAAGCTCGAGCAGCTGCGGGAAGAGTTTCCTCCACCGGTTGTCGAGATGAGCCGAATCCCCGGTATGGGGCCCAAGACGTTGGCCCTGATCCGCGCCGAGCTCGACATTCAGGACCTCGATGGCCTCAAAGAGGCTTTGGCATCCAAGAAACTACGAGACCTCAAGGGGCTGGGTGCCAAAGCGGAAGAGAAGATGACCAAGGCCATCGAACGTCTCGGGCTCAGCGGCAAAGATCGTCGTCGGCCTATCGGGGATGCGATGCCGTTGGCCGAGAAACTGGTAGCCGAGCTGAAATCACAAGACATCGTGGTTGACGCTCAATACTGCGGATCCCTACGGCGCATGCGGGAGACCATTGGAGACGTCGACATTACCGTGGCCAGTTTGGATGGCCCCGCGGTCATGGCGCTGGTTCGAGATCAGAGTGCGGTCCACGAGGTGATTCTGAGCGGTGATACGAAGACGTCGTTCCTCACCCGCGACGGGATGCAGGTTGATGTGCGGGTGGTGGAGCCCAGCCAGTTCGGCGCGGCGGTCCTGTATTTCACCGGGTCGAAGGCTCACAACATTGCAATGCGGCAGCGAGCCTTGGACCGGGGGCTTTTGTTGAACGAGTACGGCCTGCTGCGTAAGCCTGATGAAGATGCCGAGGACCAAACGCCATCCGAGGTGGTGGCTGCCGAAACAGAAGCGTCGATCTATGCGGCGCTCGAGATGGCTTATGTGAACCCGGTGATGCGCGAAAACACCGGTGAGGTCGAAGCTTCGATCGCTGACGAACTGCCCGAGCTCGTGGAGGTAGCGCACATTCGTGGCGACCTTCACTACCACACCGATCGGTCGGGCGATGGTCGGTCGACGGTTGAAGAAATGATCGCGGAAGCGGCCGGCCGGGGTTATGAGTATCTCGCGATCACCGATCACGGCGAAGATCTAGCGATTAACGGGTCGTCGGCGGAAGAGATGTTGGAGCACCGCGAACACATCACCGAAGCGGCGAAGGCTCACCCGCAGATGACAGTTCTGTGGGGATGTGAACTGAATATCGGTGCGGGTGGGGGATTGGACTACGAGGACGAATTCCGGGCGCTTTTCGACTACACGGTGGCGTCGGTTCACAGTCATTACGACCAGAGCGTGAAGGAGCAGACTGCACGACTGGTTGCTGCGATCGCGGATCCAACCGTGAACTCGATCGGCCATCTGACCGGCCGCTACATCGGTCGTCGGCCCGGGATTGAAATCGATGTGGACGTGGTGCTAGAGGCGCTCTTTCAGTTCGACAAAGCACTTGAGGTCAACGGAGCGTTGCAGCGTCTCGACGCGGCGAGCGACGTGGTTCGCAAGGCCGTAGATCGTGGCGTCAAGCTGGTCATCAATACCGACAGTCATCACGTCAGCGAACTGGGCCGAATCGAATACGGGGTCAAGACAGCGCAGCGAGGCTGGGCGCCCAGAGATCTCGTGGTCAACACCTGGCCCAAGAAGAAATTCCTCGACTGGATCGGCCACTAGCCGAAATCGACTCTTGAGACCGAGCTATCTCGCCGAACAACTTGCAGCGCAGGAGGCGCCCAGCGCCGATAAGCGACGGCTACCAACCTTTGCGTTGGTTGGCCATGCTCTTCTCCATGGCGGCCTTGGCGTCGTTCACACCTTGCAGCGCTGATACCTCCGGTACCCCAACCTCCCATGAGCAGCCACCCTCGGTCCAGGTGTAGGGGTCGACGTCGGTCACGATGACGGTGGTCCGGTCGGCGGTTCGGGCCCGTTCTACCGCTGCTTTCATCTCGTCGATGCTGCTGACGTTTTCGGCGTAGCAGCCCATCGAGCGGGCGTGGCCTGCGAAATCGACCTTCACCAGATCTTGAGCGGCTGGTCCGCCGCGACGGGTGTCGGAGAGCAGGTTGTTGAAAGGCTCGCCGCCTTGACCTGTTTGGAGCCGGTTGATGACTGCAAATCCGCCGTTGTCGCAGACGAGGACGATCATCTTGTGGCCGGTGAGAACCGAGCTGTAGAGGTCGCTGTTCATCATCAGGTAGCTGCCGTCGCCGACGAACACGAACACATCACCCTCGGACTGTTTGGTTTCAAGCGCCATCGAGGCTCCCCAACCACCAGCGAGCTCATAGCCCATGCAGCTGTAGCCGTATTCGCAGTCGAAGGTGTGAACCCCCTTTGACCACCAGCCGTTATTCACCTCACCCGGGAAGCCTCCGGCAGCGGCGAGACAAATGTCGTCTTCGGTCGCCACGTCGTTGATGGCGCGCACGACGGTGCGATATGACAGCGGTTCGCCGTCGGCCGGGGGAGTGCCAATCGAGTCGAGGTAGGAACGGAAGCCGGCCTTGTTGTGAGCGGCGACCTCTTTCCAGGCGTCGTTGGTCTGATATCCGGATGTGAGGTCAGCGAGCTCCCGAAGCGTTTCGCGGGCATCGCCAACCACGGGAACCGAACGATGCTTGACCGCGTCGAACCGCGTGGTGTTGATGTTGACAAAGACGGTGTTGTCGTTGGTGAAGAGCGTCCACGAGCCGGTGGTGAAGTCTTGGAGACGGCAGCCGACGGTAATGATGACGTCGGCTTCGGCGGCCAGGTTGTTGGCAGCTTCGGATCCGGTCACACCGATCGGCCCGATGTAACTGGGGTCATCTCCGAGCAGTGAACTCTTGCCGGCAACGGTTTCCACGACCGGGATGCCTCGTTCGGATGCGAACGCCTGGAGTTCTGCTTCCGCTACCGAGTAATGCACACCACCGCCGGCGATGATGAGCGGTGTGTGGGCGTCCTTAATGAGACGTGCAGCCTCCACAATTTCGCTCACGTCGGGTCGGGGTCGGGGAACTTCGTGAACGACCGGGTCGAAGAAGCGGGTGGGGTAGTCATAGGCCTGGGCCTGGACGTCCTGGGGCAGTCCGATGAATGCCGGCCCTCGGGTTGCTGGATCCAGCATCTGGGAGGTTGCGGCTGGAAGGGCCGAGAGGATCTGTGCGGGATGAGTGATGCGGTCCCAGAACACGGTGACGGCTCGGAACGAATCGTTCACGGTGGTGCTTGGTGTGGTGAAGTGTTCGACCTGCTGTAGAACGGGGTCGGGGATGCGGTTGGTGAAGCTGTCGCCGGAAAACAGGAGAAGTGGCAGTCGGTTTGACATGGCGACGCCGGCTGCAGTGACCATGTTGGTTGCGCCGGGACCTACCGAGCTTGTTGCCGCCATGATCTGGCGGCCTTTCATGGCCTTGTTGTAGGCAACTGCTGCGAGTGCCATGCCCTGTTCGTTTTGGCCTCGCCATGTGGGCATTGCGTCGCCGGCTTGCTGTAGCGAGTGCCCGAGACAGGTTACGTTGCCGTGCCCGAAGATGGCGAAGACCCCCGGAAACAGCTGGGCTTCGGTGCCGTCCTCAAGTCGGGTTCGTTGGGCGATCATCCAACGGACGATGGCTTCTGAGGTGGTGAGACGCACGGTTGATGAGCTGGCAGCTTCCATCGCAACAGCGTATGAGCATCGAGCCCTCCGATTCCAGTGGATCGGGATATTTTCTCCAATGCGTTGACAAAATAACTCGGGAGTATTCGAGCCGGCGTCGTCCATCCGGGGAGAAAAGACACGGCGGGAGCGGTGCGGAGCCGCTACACCTAAGGCATGGAAGATGTTGAACTCGTCGAGTTTGAGTACGACCGGGACATGGACGACATCCTTCGGGTCTGGACCGAGACCGGGTGGTTTGATGGCGAAGACCGACCCGAGCGCTTCATCAAGCAGTTCTTTGAGGCCAACGATGGTCGATCCGTGGTGGCTCGTCTCAACGGGCACACCGAGTCGGTGGTTCATCGATCCCTGGGCAGCATGCACTACGACGACACCCAGGTATCGCTCGGTGGAGTCACCGCGGTCACCACAAGCAGGATCGCTCGGCGTCTGAGAATGGCGTCACGCCTCACCGCCCGAACGGTGGCCCATCTCGGTGATGAGGGGGTAGCGGTTGCGGCTCTCGGGATGTTCGAACAAGGTTTCTATGACCGCGTCGGGTTCGCCGCCGGCTCCTATGAGAATCGCGTCCAGGTGTACCCCGGCGATCTCGATATCCCCGTCCCGTACCGAACCCCTGAACGCTTGGATCTGGACGACGATCTCGAGGAAATTCACGCAGCGATCGTCGACCGAATGCCGTGGCATGGAGGCATCGCAGTCGGCGGTGAGCGCCTGAGTCAGGCCGGGGCCCAAATCGATGACCAACCCACGCTGTTCGGTTATCGAACCGATGGCACGCTCTCGCACTTCTTGATGCTGGAAATGAAAGGGGAAAACGGGCCCGACCGCGTGTTGGGCATGGCCTATCAGACCAAGTATCAGTGTCTTGAACTGCTTCGGCTGATCCAGGAGTGGGGCGACCAAGTGGACAGCATTCGGTTCGTGGAACCGGTGTGGTTAAAGGCCCAGGAGTTCATGCGCCAGCCCGGCCGGGAATATCGCCGTACCAAGGGAACCGCTCACGAGATGCACATCGACGCCGATGCCTGGTGGCAGGCTCGGATCGTGGATCTCGACGCCTGCGTTCGAGCCATGCGACCAGCCGGCCGGGAATTTTCGATCGCAGTGGAGGTTGACGACCCGATCCAGGATCATCTAGTTGATAGCGGCTACGCGGGTTCCTGGCAGCCCCTCAGCGGACTCTGGCGCCTCACGTTTGGACCCAACGCCGGTGCTGAGCGGCTCGCTCCCGATACAGCCAACGACACCCCCGCCGACCTGGTTACCACCGTCAACGCGCTGACTCAGTGGTGGCTGGGCGTCACCTCGGCGGACACGTTGGCCGTAGTCGGCGCCTTCGAGGCAAAGCCCGATGTGATCGATCAGCTCGATGACCTCACCGCTCATCTGCCCACGCCTCAACTGGGCTGGGACATCTAAAGCGGTGCCCAGGCCAGTAGCCTTTTCCCAATGGACAAGCCCGCCCCCGACGCCAACAAACTGCTCGACTTCTGGATGGAGTGGGAAAAGGGAGACACCACCCCAGGGACGGTGCTCAAGAACCTCAAGAACGGCGGCATGAAGGAGTTCCTTCACGAGCTGGCCGGCCGGGAGATCTCCTGAGCTTCGCCCCACCAGCCGGTCGAGGCGGTCCGCAGGTTATACCGCGCCCTCCCGACGCTCGGCTTGGGTCTCCGCCGGCATGGTCGGCCTTGACCGACTCGGTGGGGCTGCATGAGCTGAGCGCCATCGCCGATCCGGAGGCTCCGGGGCAACCGTTGCCGCCGGTAGTGGATGGGAAGGCGCCATCTGCGGTACTGGTTCCCGTGTATGACACACCGGATGGTCCGGAGATGATCTTCACTCGGCGGGCCTGGCATCTTCGATCCCACGCTGGCCAGATTTCGTTTCCTGGAGGTCGGGCCGAAGATGGAGATCGAGATCTGGTTCACACTGCGCTTCGAGAGTCGGAGGAAGAAATCGGCCTCTCGCCCGATTCGGTAACCGTGCTCGGAGAGCTCGAACGACTCACGACGGTGGCGAGCCCGGCAAACATCGTTCCGATCCTCGGAGTGCTCCCGGAGCGCCCGAGCCAACTGGTGGCCTCGGCCGATGAGGTAGACGACATTCTGCATGTTTCTATCGCCGAACTGCTTCGTCCCGAGATCTACCGCGAGGAGATCTGGTTTCGCAATATGGACCCGGCGTGGCCCGACGGCATTCCCATCACGTTCTTTGAACTGGAAGGTGACACCCTGTGGGGTGCCACCGCCCGGATCGTTCGAACACTGTTGGAACAGGTCACGATCGCCCGGTCCTAGGCGGTCGTGCTGCTCGCTCGACGCTAGGTCGACATGAGGTCGGCGGTGATGAAGCCGACACCGAAGCGGACACACCAGATCTCCACCTCGCTGAAGCGACTCAGGTCCACATCGGCGGGAATTTCGTAGTTCTGGCTTCCGATGTTGCCCTTGAGGTCGCCCAGGTCGATGAACTCGCCCGAACCGTCGTTGGCTCGCAGGTACACGTTGAGGTCGGGGCCATTGTCGCTGGAAAAGTTCTCCTCAAAGCGAAGGAAGGTCTGGTTGCCGTCGGTGAGCACGTTGATGTCGCCGGTGCCGTCGTAGCTCGACGAGGCGGAGAACGATCCGGAAGCGATGGTTTGAATCTGCGGTGCAGAGCCATCATCGGCTGGTTCGGCGCTTTCTTCCTCCATCGCGTCGTCTTCTTCTTCCATGGCTTCATCTTCAGAGGTCACGGTGGTAACCGGCTGATCGGCGTCTTGCTCGACGCTGGCGCCGCTGGCAAACACGGGGCCCGCCTCGCTCACCTCGTTGTCGATGAACGCGGTGTGGATTCCAAACACACCAAATGCGAGGAAGCCAATGACCAGGACGCCGATAGCGCTTCCAGCACCGACGAGTTTCCTGTTTCTTTGGATGAAGTCTTTCATGCGATGATCCTTTACTTTCCACGCCCAGTCGGACGCTGCGAACTAGCAACACCCTGACGGACTAAGGATAAAGACCGCGTACATAAAGCTCAGTTATGGGGCACACTTCTTTCTCAATGGACCCTGCTTTCTCAATGGACCCTGCTTTCTAAATGGACATTGCCTCTGCCCGCCGTATCGCCTTGGCCGCACAAGGGTTCGCCGACCCGCGGCCCGCGAAGGTAACCGTGCGGCAGTTCAGGCGTGCACTGGAGCGGATGCAGATCCTCCAGCTGGACTCGGTGAACGTGATCACTCGCAGTCACTTCCTGCCCATGCTGGCTCGGCTAGGACCCTATGACCCCGACCGTCTGGACCAGTGGTTGTGGCGGAGCGGTGAGAACATGGAGTTTCTTTCGCACGAGGCATCGATGACCAGTGCCGGGCTGCGTCCGCTTCTCGTGCATCGTTTCCACCATTCCAAGTGGCGTCGCGCCATACAGCTTGAAGCGGATGAACCCGGCTATGTCGATTCTGTGCTTGAGGAAATCCGAGAACGGGGCGCTCTGTCGGTGTCGGATCTTTCCGATCCGGGCAAACGCGACGGACCATGGTGGGGAAACCCGAAGGGTAAGACCGCACTGGTCTGTCTCTACAACCGTGGTGAGATCACCGTCGGCAACCGGACGGGGAACTTTCTTACCCAGTACGACCTTCCCGAACGCGTGTTGTCGCCTGAAATTCTCGAGGCGCCAGCACTGAGCAAAGAGGACGCTGAGCGAGAATTATTGATGCTGGGGGCCCGGGCCCACGGCATCGGGACCGCCGCCGACATTGCCGACTACTTCCGGATCAAGATGCCAGCAGCCCGTCCGTTGCTCGCGGAACTTGTGGAGGAAGGGCGCCTGATCCAGACCGAAGTTGAATCATGGGACAAGCCCGCGTATCTGCATCCCGATGCCAGGCGGCCGCGAAAAATCTCGGCCCGCGCCCTTCTCAGCCCCTTTGATCCGGTGGTGTGGTTCCGAGACCGGGCCGAGCGTCTCTTTGACTTCTTCTACCGGATCGAAATTTACGTGCCCGAGGCCAAACGGGTTCACGGCTACTACGTACTGCCTTTCCTGCTTGATGATCAGTTGGTTGGGCGGGTCGATCTCAAAGCCGACCGCAAGGGTTCGGTACTGATCGCAAAAGCAACGTTTGCCCAGAGCGGGCAAGATATGGATCGCATTGCACCGCCGTTGGCCGAGGCCCTGCTCGAGCTGGCAGGTTTCCTCGGACTCGATGCGGTCGAGGTTGGTCGCAAAGGCAACCTCGCCCCGACGTTGCGCAAGCATCTCTGATGCGCATTCGTACCTCTACATATGTCCAAATTCGTGAGATCGCGCCCGTCGTCGCCTCCGGTGCTGCGTTGGCGGTCGTCGTATCGATGTTTCTCGGATGGTTCAAGAGCGGATCTCGAATGCGAAATAGCTTTGAGATGTTCCGCATTCCGCAGCAACTCGGCCTCGACGGTTTCACCGGCGTGAGGGTCATCTGGTTTCTGCTTCCGATTCTCGCGATCGGTGTAATCGGCTTCAGCGTGCTCCAGCGACGCCTCGTCGCGGCCGCGTGTGCCTGTCTCATCTCGATGATCGGGATAGGGGTCGGTGGGATCGTGCTATTCAGCTCGCTCGACACCGGCACGGGTCCGTTGCTCGCCGTCGTGGCCGGTTTCGTGGGGCTCGGATCCGGGATTCTTCTTGCAATAACCTCCAATCCACCGGCGATCAACAGCGTTCAACAGGGGTGAGCAGAGTCACCTGATTTACTCAAGGCCGTGGTCGGTTTACGCCGATCTTGATTCTGTCATGAGCTTCCCAGAACCTCCCTATGAACCCACGTTTAACCCGCCGGCCCACCCGTCGCCGGCGGGAGCGCAAACGGGTCCGCCGCAGTACCTCCTCAACAACGTTGAGGAGTCCGTCTCAACCACAAGCACGGTAAAGACGCCGCACAAGGCCAGCCGTTTCGCCGTTGGGGGACTCGTCGCCGCGATGGCGGTCGGGGGAGCCTTGGCTGCCCGATCGGCCATGACCGAACCAGCGGGGCCCGCCAGCTCAGACGAAGCTGTCACCCAGATGTTCCAGGCCCTGGACGACGATGACTTTGTCGGAGTGGCCGAGTTGATTCATCCCGCCGAGCGAGAGTCGCTCGCGCAGCCGATCTTCGAGATGATCGATAACTACAGCCGCCTCGGCATCATTGCATCGTCGGTCGATACGTCGAGCTCCTCGCTTACCGATATCGAGGTCGACGGTCTCACCTACTCGGTGGAAGCAACGGGTCCGCGGCTGCATTGGATCACCACCACCGGTGGAACCATGACGTCTAACGCGAACTTCGATCCGCCAGCCGGGCCGTTGATGGATCGGTTGGGCATCGAGACCCCGGATGTGCAGCCCGAAACGGTAACCGAGGACATGGGGACCGACCCTGTCTCATTCGCCGTCGTCGAGGTCGATGGATCTTGGTATGTGAGCCTCTGGTACACGGCGGCCGAAACCGTCCGACGCGAAGCGGGTGAACCGTTCCTCGGTTTGGGCAATGGCCCAACACCGGTGGGGTCAGACTCACCCGACGCCGTCATGGAAGATCTCGTGCGTCGAGTGTCGGACTTCGATGGCGAAGGGATCATCACGCTGATGGATCCAAACGAAGCCGCTGCTCTCTATGACTACTCGCCGCACTTCCTTGGCGAGATGAAGGACGGACTGGCCGAGGCAAAGGCACAGCTTCGCGACGAAGACATCTCGTGGAGTGTTGACTCGGTCGACTTCGTGTCGAATGAACAAAACGGCCGACAGATCGTGAGCTTCAACTCGATCGCGATGACGGTCGACGTTCAAGGCGAACAGGCCACGGTCGCCATTGCTGATGGATGTCTGCAGGCGCAGTTCCAAGGCGAAACGATCGATAGCTGTGACAACGACGGCGAGTACGGCGAGCTGTCGACCGATCTCAACGAGGAAATGAAGGAGCTGTTGGACTTCTCCGAGGCCTCGCTGGCCGCGTTCTCCAAACTCGACGCCGTCGACGCAGGCATGACGGTCGTCGAGCGTGATGGCCGGTGGTACCTCTCGATGATGCCGACCCTGCTGGGAACCGTGAATGACCACCTCGCAGTTCTGGAATCTGACGACCTCTTTGCCATCGTCACCGACCTCGAGAAGCTCGGCGAAGATCCCGACCGGTTGTTGAGCGAACTCGACGACCTCACCGGTGGGATGGCCTTCGACGCCTTCGATGAGATCAACCCGCTCGGCACATCGCTGGAGTTCCAAGAGATTCCCGACACTCTTGCGACAACTCCGGAGACCGCGCCGGACGAGACGGCAACACCGGGCGAGACCGGCTTCGAGGCTGGCCCCGAGATCGAAAACATCCTGCCGGACTACTTCAGCATGGATGCGCCGGCCGACTCGCTTTACCTCGGTTTCGATGCAGATCTCAGCAACGCTCCGGCCCCGGTATCAGGCCGGTTCGTGTTCGGGGATGACGGTGGCTCGATCGAAGTCGCCGAGTTCGAAGCGCCCGTTAATGCGGCCATTCTGGCCCAGGAGGGTTGGTCGATACGCGAGCTTGGCGGCGTGATCTACGCAACGAGCTCCAATCGTTCCTACTCCTATGCGTTCGTAAACAACTTCGTGGTTTGGGCCGGGAATGACGACGAGAGCGTCGACATGCTGATGGCCCAGATCGATCTGCTGAAGTAGAGACAAACTGCCGCTCAGCAAGCGGTAGCCTGACCTCTCCTGATCGCCACTCGCGAGGAGAAGTCACGTGGCAGACGTTGAAATCGGACGCGGTAAGAGCGCCCGTCGGGGGTATCGCCTCGATGAGCTAAGTCTTGTCCCCACCCGCCGAACCCGTGACCCCGAACTGGTCGATCTGTCATGGCAGATCGACGCTTACAAGTTCGACCTCCCGTTCATGACCGCCCCGATGGACTCGGTGGTTAGCCCCAACCAAGCGGTAGCTATCGGCAAGGCGGGCGGGCTGGGAGTGCTCGACCTCGAAGGCCTCTGGACCCGGCACGAGAACGCCGGCGAACTCTTGGGACAACTCGCCGAAGCAACCCCCGAACGCGCCCTCGGGCTTCTTCGTGGCTGGTACGACACGCGCATAGACCCCGACCTCGTAAGTCAAAGGGTCAAGGAGATTCGAGCCGAAGGCGTTTACAGCGCCGGAGCCATCAGTCCCAAGCGAGTGGCTGTGATGGCCGACGTCTTGTCCAAAGCCGAATTAGACCTCATGGTCATCAGCGGCACGGTCACCTCGGCAGAACACGTTTCCAGCAAGCCTGCCCCGCTCAACCTCAAGGAGTTCGTCCGGCAGTTGGAGACTCCGGTGATCGTCGGCGGCTGTGCCAGCTACACCGCGGCGCTTCATCTGATGCGAACGGGAGCCGCGGGCGTGTTGGTTGGTATCGATGGTGGAACCACCGCCACCAGCGCCAACGTCACCGGTCTCGGCGCCCCGCAAGCCACTGCGATCGCCGATGTGCGGGCAGCCCGGATGCGACACCTCGACGAGACCGGCGTATACGTCCACGTAATCGCCGATGGCGGCCTTCGAAGCGGCGGCGACATCGCGAAAGCCATAGCCTTAGGTGCCGATTCAGTTGTCCTCGGTGCCGCCTTGGCTGGAGCTGCCGATGCACCCGGTCGGGGCTTGCACTGGGGCCGATCGGTGGCCCATCGATCTCTGCCGCACGGTGAGGTTCAACCAGCCCCCGCCTCGGGAACGCTCCAGGAGGTCCTGAGCGGCCCCGCCGAGTCGAGCGATGGAACCACTAATCTGTTCGGCGCTCTGCGGCAAAGCATGGCCAGCCTGGGCTATGAGTCGGTCAAGGAGCTTCAGAAGGCCGAGATGATGGTTCGTTCATGACCGGCTCTGTCGCCGCTCCCGATCAAGTAGTTTTTGTTGTCGATTTCGGAGCGCAGTATGCCCAATTGATAGCTCGCCGGGTGCGAGAGGCAAATGTCTATTCCGAAATCGTCTCCAGCGGTCTCACGGCCACGGAGATCGCAGAGAAGGCGCCCGCGGCCATCATTCTTTCCGGTGGCCCGGCGTCGGTTCATGTTGACGGTGCTCCGCGCCTTGACCCTGAGATTTTCAGCTTGGGCATTCCCATCCTGGGGATTTGCTATGGCGCCCAGCTGATCGCCCACCAGATGGGCGGAACCGTCGGTCGCAACGAACGCGGTGAGTACGGGCGTACCTCAATGGACCGCGCCGGCGATGGTGGCAATCTGCTGAAGTCCTGCCCCGATCGATGGACGGTGTGGATGAGTCATTTCGACGCCATCACCGAGTTGCCCGATGGGTTTACCTCCATCGCAACCTCGCCCAATGCACCGGTCGCGGCACTGGAAAACCACGACAAGCGCATCTACGGCGTCCAGCATCATCCTGAAGTTGTTCATAGTGAGAACGGCCAGGAAGTCATTCGGCACTTTCTTCACGACCTCGCGGGGTGTGAACCCACGTGGACGATGGCGTCGGTCGTCGAGGAGAGCATTGCAGCAATCAAGGCGCAGGTGGGTGAGTCGGGACGGCTGATCTGTGGATTGTCTGGCGGTGTCGACTCCGCCGTTGCGGCTGCATTGGTACACCGCGCCGTTGGTCATCGGCTGACCTGCGTCTACGTTGACACCGGTCTCATGCGCCAGGGTGAGAGCGAACAGATCGTTGAGACCTTCCAGCGATCCCAGGGCATCGAGCTGATTCACGAACGTGCTTCCGATCGCTTCTTTGAGCATTTGGCTGGAGTCACCGAACCCGAAGCCAAGCGCAAGGTGATTGGTGAACAGTTCATTCGAGTGTTCGAGCGAGCCAAGGGTGGCATCACCGACGCGGAATACCTCGTTCAGGGCACGCTCTATCCCGACGTTATCGAATCCGGCACGGGCACTGCCGCCAAGATCAAGAGCCACCACAACGTGGGGGGATTGCCCGACGACCTCGAGTTCGAACTGGTTGAACCGTTGCGGAACCTCTTCAAAGACGAAGTACGCGCCGTCGGTACCGAGCTGGGCCTGCCCGACGAGGTCGTCTGGCGGCAACCGTTTCCCGGGCCGGGTCTCGGCGTGCGAATTATTGGAGAGGTCACGCCCGAGACGGTCGAGATCCTTCAGAACGCAGATGCCATCGTGCGCGAAGAGATTATTGCGGCCGGACTGGACCGGGAGATTTGGCAGTACTTTGCGGTCCTAGCCGACATCCGCTCGGTCGGGGTGATGGGTGATGAACGCACCTACGCACGGCCGATCATCATTCGGGCTGTTACCTCCGATGATGCCATGACCGCCGACTGGGCTCGCCTGCCGTATGAGCTGCTGGAAAAGATGAGCAACCGCATCATCAACGAGGTCGACGGCGTGAATCGGGTTGCCTACGACGTGACAAGCAAACCTCCGGGAACCATCGAGTGGGAATAACTGGTTCAGATTTGTCATAGCCTGCGCGCCGCCGCTTCGGGGGTTGTAGTCTCGGCTCCTGATGGGCGGGCTGCGAGCGATGGGAAGAGTGCTGCGGAACCGCAGCGTGTTGGTGGCCCAGCTTGGGTTCGTGTTGTTCACCCTGGTGCTCCACGGTGCATGGCTCGCTTTGGTGGTGTACGCGTTTGAGCGAGGCGGGCTCGGGGAGGCTGGCGTTGTTTCGCTCGCTGTGCTTGTGCCGGCTGCGTTCTCGGGTCCGTTTGTGGCAGTGTTCTTCGACCGGCTTCCAGCGCGTTTTGGCCTTTCCGCTGGCCTGGCCGGGCAGGCCCTCACGCTCTTGGTGGTCGCCGTCGCAGTCTCGGTTGAAGCTTCGTCGTTGATTGTCTACGGAGCGATGACCATCTTCTCGATTGTGCAGATGTCATCCAGGCCCACGCTGTCCGCGATTCTTCCTCGTGTCGTACGCGACCCGGCCGAACTAACGGCTGCGAACTCCCTCACCGGACTCATCGAGACCATCGGCCTCATCCTGGGCCCGGCGACCGTCGGTCTGGTTTTGCTGCTGTTCGATGACCCGTCGGCACCATTCTTCGCGTCGTTCATCGCTCTGGCCTTTGGTGCAGCGGTTTGCCTTGCGATCACTGACTCGGGTCTGGTGAGCGATCTCGACGAAGGAACCGAAGTCGTGTCGGTGGTTCGGGAAGTTCGCGACGGAATCCAGATCCTCAAAGAGGAAGGCCAGCCCCGCCGACTGGTAATCCTCATGGCCACCCAACGACTCATCGCCGGTGCGCTCGATATCGGCGTCGTGGTGGTCGCCATAGATCAGCTCGGGCGGGACGACTCAACCGCGGGACTGTTGGGGTCGGCCATCGGCATGGGCGCCGTCCTTGGCGCTGCTCTCACCGTGTTGCTCATCGGTCGGCGACGCCTCACGATGCCCCTCAGCTTGTCGCTCTTGCTCAGTTCACTGCCGGTAGCGGTGGTCGCGTTCGCTGGAACGTCGCTGCCGCTGGTGCTGGTGTTGCTGGCCGCCGCCGGCCTGGGCCGGCCGATCCTGGAGGTCGCAGGCCGCACGTTATTGCAAGGTTTGGCGTCGGAAGAAAAGTTGGCGAACCTTTTCGGGTTCCTTGAAGGAATAGCGCTTCTGGTGCTCGCAATAGGCTCCCTGGTGTTTGCCCAACTCACGGTCCTCACCGGGTTGAAGACCACCCTGATCGTCTTCGGCCTTGCGCCGGTCGCAATTCTCATGCTGCTCTATCGCAAGGTCCGCCTCATCGATGAAGATCGGCCCCACATCGACCCTCAGCTTCTCACGCTGGTTCGGGAGATCCCACTGTTTGCGCCCCTTCCCGCATTCGGAACCGAGCAGATGCTGACCAACATGACCATCAGTGAGTTCGCTCCTGCTGCGGAGGTCTTTTCCGCAGGTGACCCCGGCGACCAGTTTTACGTCGTCGACTCGGGGACCGCAGTAATCGAGCTAGAAGCCGGTGAAAAGGTGGAGCCACGAGGTGCGTTCTTTGGAGAGATCGCGCTGCTCACCGACCAACCCCGCACTGCCGGAGTTCGGGCAGGGGATGACGGACTGCGGGCATATGCGCTCTCTCGTGACGTGTTCCTCAGTTCCCTCAGCGCATCGAGCAAGAGCCGTCGACGTGCCGATGTGGTGGCGGCTCGCCGTTCAGAAGTTCGGTAGCAATCGCGACGCTAGACACACTTCAGGTCGCTGGTGAGACCGCGAGAACAAATGGCTTGTTCCTGCAGGCCGCTCACGGTGAAACCTTCATCGATCTCGGTTGTCGAGATTCGAAGTCGTAGACCTTTGAGGGCGTCGTCTCCCAGCCCCAGCACGTCAAAGGTGACCGTGGTGCCGTCGATGTCGACCAGCGTGATGGTGCTCACTGGGTCGGTCGAAGCGAACGTTTCGGCCACATTGAATCCGAACTGTTCTGCGCTCGATGCGGGTGGCACCGTGACGGTGCCCAGATCGATGTCTCTGGTGACACCCAGGAACCCGACGAAGGACTCGTTGACCCATCCCATGCTTCCGCTGGCGTCTACCTCCACCCAGAACGAATCGGTAAGCAGTCGGTTCTCGCCGCCTGCGATCATGCTGGCGTCGGGCGCCAGTGTCTCGATCACGTCGAACTGAACACCTGGAGCAATTCGCACGTTCAGCGTGTCGTCGTAGGCGACCCCGACAACCGAGACTTCATCACCCGCCCTGGGGCCGAATTCGATGACATCGCCGGGCATCGATTCGGGCGGTGTTGCGTTGGTCGAGGGCTCGGGTGCGTCCGTCGTGGTCGGATCGGGTGTCGTGGTCTCCGCCGGTGCCTCGGTCGTGGTCGTCTCGATTGTTGTTGTGTCCCCGTCGGCGCTCTCGACCGAGCTGCCGGTGCAGGCGCTCAGCGCCAAGGAACCGACGAGTGCGAGTTGAGCGATGCGGCCGAGAGGAGAAGTCACCCTCGAATACTAAACAGCAGAACCCACAAGATCAGGACACCCATGACCGCAAGTGCGTTCGCGATTCGCAGCTTGTGTTCGCTTTGCCACTCTCGCTGAGCCAGGCTCTGGAAAGGCTCGGAAAGTCGACGTACCCGAACCTCGCGCATCAACATCGGGGCGGAGAGGGCCAACGCCACTCCCAACAGACCGATGTAGACAAAGGCCACCACGGCGGCCAGGGCGAGGTAGGTCCGGGTGAGAGCCCAGTAGTTCACCGACCGGCCAATCTGCCACTGCCCGAAGGTGAGCGGGGTTGGATCGTTGGCGCGGTACTCGCTCTGCGGGTCGATCAGATGGGCTTGGGTGAGACACTCGTTCGCTTCGTCGTACCAGCCATGGCCGGCGTAGGCGGCCGCAAGCGAGTGCCATCCGGCCGAAGAACGCGGTGACATTTGCACTGCGGTGCGGGCCGCTTTCTGGGCGGGATCGAACTGGAACCGAGCGAGAGCAACGTCGCTCACGGTTCGCCACGTCAGTGGATTGGTGCCAAAGTCTTCGGACAGACGTCGAAGCGCCGCCCGCACCTTGGGCCGGTTCTTCCCGGCGTTGGCGTTGGCAACCGCCGAGAGCGCCAAGACTTCAGGATCGTCGGGCCGAAGACGTTCGGCGGACTCCAGCACCCGAGCAGCATCGGAGAACCTACGCTGCTCGAAAAGACTGCGAGCCTCTTCGACAACCGACGCGCCGACGTCGGGGGTGGTATGAACGGTCTCGAAGACGTTTTTGGCTGGTGCCGGCGCCTCTTCGACTGGCAGATCGCGTCGTCGGTCGGTCTTGGACGCGAGGATCTCTTCGGCTGTCTGAGCCTGAAGGTCTGTTTCGGTAGATCCCTGCACCTCTCCCTATCGGAGATTTGCGCCCGCGATTGAGGTGATGGGAAAGTGGCGTCACCTGTCCATCCACTCCGCCGAGAGGATGGACAGGGACCGCCTGAACGTTGGATCGGTGGGTGAGGTTAGAAGTCCTCGTCGAAGGAGATCTCGCCTTCAACGCCCATCTGGTAATCCGAAACGGTGCGCTCAAAGAAGTTTGAAAGCCCTTGAACGTCCTGCAGTTCCATAAAGCTGAATGGGTTCTTGGAACCAAACTGGGGGGCGTAGCCAAGCATGGCGAGGCGCTGGTCGGCGACGAACTGTAGATACTCCTTGGTATCGGCCAGGCCCATGCCCTGGACACCTTCGACCAGGACGTCCTCAGCAAAGGCGTACTCGCAGTCGACGGCCTCGCTGACCATTTCACGGATCTGGCTTTCCAGACGGTCGTCAAACAGTTCGGGACGTTCTTGGCGGACGGTGTCGACGACGGCGAGCGCAAAGCTCATATGGCAGCTTTCGTCGCGGAAGACCCAGTTGGTTCCGTCGGCCAGACCATTGAGCAAGCCCTTGGATCGTAGGAAGTAGACGTACGCGAAGGCGGCGAAGAAGAACAGTCCTTCAATGCAGGTGGCGAAACAAATCAGATTGAGGAGGAAGGAACGAGCATCTTCTTCGGTCTTGATTTCTTCGAGGGTGTCGATCGTGCCGATCCACTTGAAGCAGAACTCTGCCTTTTGACGGATCGATGGAATGTTCTCGACCGCCGCAAACGCTTCTTCACGTTCCTTCATGTCGGGGATGTAGTTGTCGAGCAGTGTGAGATAGAACTGCACATGCAGCGCCTCTTCATAGAGCTGCCGGCTCAGGTACATCCGTGCTTCGGGAGCGTTGATGTGCTTGTAGAGGTTGAGCACCAGGTTGTTGGCCACGATGCTGTCGCCGGTGGCGAAGAACGCCACGAGACGGCTGACGAGGTGACGCTCGGCCGGGAGCAGCCGGCGGCTGAGATCGGTCAGGTCGTCGCTGAAGTCGATCTCTTCGACCGTCCAGGTGTTCTTAATGGCGTCCTTGTACATATCGAAGAACGCCGGGTATCGCATCGGCCGAAGCGTGAGGTCGAACCCCGGATCGAGGATGTTACGGGGACGTACACCGGTCTCGGCGCTCAGGGTGGTGTCTTCCTCGGTGTAGGAGGAGAATGATTCTGCCAACGCCATCAGTCGCACGCCTCGCACGCTTCAGGGTTTTCCAGGCTGCACGCCAAGGCTTCTTCGTCGGTGAAGGGGTTGCCGGTCGCCGAGTTGATCTTGGGAGCGGGCTCCACGATGGGAGTCGGGGCCTGGGCAACCGGGGCGGACCCGCCGGTGGTGGCCTGCTTGATCTTCGTGGCGGCCCGGCTGCGCAGGTAGTACGTGGTCTTGAGGCCACGCTTCCATGCATAGGAGTACATCGACGACAGCTTGCCGATGGTGGGCGTTTCCATGAAGAGGTTGAGCGATTGGCTTTGATCGATGTAGGCGCCGCGGTCGGCAGCCATGTCGATCAGGGAACGCATGGGAACTTCCCAGGCGGTCCGGTAGATCTCGCGCAGATCGGCGGGAATCCGTTCGATCGACTGGACCGACCCTTCGCACTTCTTGAGCTCGTTGATCATCTGGTCATCCCAAAGCCCTCGGCTTTGGAGTTCCTTCACCAAATACCGGTTGATCTGCATGAACTCACCACTGAGGGTCTCTCGCTTGAACAGGTTGGAAACCTGAGGTTCGATGCACTCATAGCAACCCACGATGGACGCAATGGTGGCCGTGGGAGCGATAGCGATCAACAGGCTGTTGCGGAGCCCGTGTTCAGCGATCTCGCTGCGCAACGAATCCCAGTCGAGCTCAGCCGGAGGCACGACACCGTCCCACAGGTCGAACTGAAGCTGACCGTCGGCAGCCCGAGTCCCTTCCCAGGTCTTGTGGGGGCCGTGCTCCTTGGACAATTCGTTGGAAGCGGTGAGAGCGTGGAAGTAGATGTGGGCGCTGATCTTGGCCGACAGGGCTTGGGCTTCCTCGGAGTCGAAGGCGAGAGACTTCTTGAAGAAGACATCTTGGAGACCCATGAGGCCAAGTCCGACGGGACGCCACTGGTCGTTGGAGTGGCCCGCTTCAGAGGTCGGGTAGAAGTTGATGTCGATCACCCGGTCGAGGAATGGCACGACCTGACGAACAACGCGCCCGAGGCGGTCGAAGTCGAACTCGCCGGTCTTGCCAACGAAGCTGCCCAGGTTGAGCGAGCCGAGGTTGCAGACCGCGGTGTTTTCCTGGTCGGTGACCTCGAGAATCTCGGTGCAGAGGTTGGATAGGTGCACGACGCGGGGTGAGCCGTCGGCGTTGGTTCCGCCGGTCTGATTGCACTTGGCGTTGGACGCGTCCTTGAAGGTGATCCAGCCGTTGCCGGTCTGGGCCAGCGTCCGCATCATCTTGCTGTAGAGCTGCCGGGCCGGAATCTGGCGCTCGTAGTCGCCGGCCTCTTCTGCCGCCAGATAGGCGGTCTCAAACTCTTCGCCGTAGAGATCCACCAGGTGGGGGACCTTCTTGGGGTCAAACAGGGACCATTGCCAATCTTGCTCGACCCGCTTCATGAAGAGGTCGGGAATCCAGTTGGCAAGGTTGAGGTTGTGGGTTCGGCGAGCGTGATCGCCGGTGTTGTCGCGAAGCTCGAGGAAGTCCTCGATGTCTGCGTGCCAGCTCTCGAGGTACACACAGGCAGCACCCTTGCGGCGACCGCCTTGGTTGACCGCCGAAACAGAACTATCGAGGGTCCGCAGCCACGGGACGATGCCGTTGGACAGGCCGTTAGTGCCCTTGATTAGGGAGCCGGTGGAACGCACCCGGTGCCAAGCGACCCCGATGCCTCCGGCGAACTTCGACAGTCGGGCGATGTCGGTGTAGCGCTTGTAGATGCCTTCGAGGCTGTCTTCGGGGGAGTCGAGGAGGTAGCAGCTGGACATTTGGGGGTGGGTGGTCCCGCTATTGAACAGCGTCGGGCTGGAGGGGAGGTACGACAGCGACGACATGAGGTCGTAGAACTCGATCGCCTCGTCGGCGTTGAGGGACAGGCCACAGGCGACGCGAAGGAAGAAGTACTGCGGGGTCTCGATGACCTGGCGAGTCTCGGGGTGACGGAGCAGGTACCGGTCATAGACGGTGCGAAGCCCAAAGAACTCAAAGCCACGATCGCGGTCGGAGTTGATGGCTGCGTTGAGCGAGGGTGCGTTGGCCTCGACGAATTCCAACACGCTGTCGGCGACGAGGCCGAGCTGGTGTCCGACGGCGATCGACTGGGAGAACCAGGGAATTCCTTGGTTTCGGACCTCTTTGTCTACAACCGTGGCAAGCAGGCGGGCGGCGAGTCGGGAGTAGCCCGGCTCTTCGACGATGAGACCAGCAGCGGTACGGATGGAGAGTTGATCGAGTTCTGCGGTGCTGGCGCCGTCGGCGAGACCGGAGATCGTGCGGGTGGCAACCCGCATTGGATCGACCCCGATGAGGCCTTCGGATGCCTTGGCGATGGCGTTGACGATCCGATTGATGTCAACTGGCTCCAACGAGCCGTTCCGCTTCCGAACGCGCATACGCGGGGTGGGATCAACGCTGATCCCGTCTCCGGTATGAGCCCCAGTGGTTTCGTCGATCAGTGTCACTCTTTACTCCCTGTATGCCTGTTTCCCAAAGGCCGGACACCCACTAGATGTGGTGGTTGTAGTGTCTAGCGTGCGATTTTGCACCACATGTTGTGGTTGCCGGGTTGGAATTACAGCATTGAAGTTACAGAGGCGCAACCCCAAGCGGAAGAGAATTTCAGGCCGTTCGCGCTCTGCGTGGACTTTCAAACACAGGGTCACTTGTGACCAGCACTTTTACCTAAACAGGTATCTGATGGCGAAGAAATTTAACATTCGCCGCGACTATTACCGATCAGTAACCGTCCGTATACCGCAATCACGCACATGTATCGACAAGGTTCCCTCCGGGGGTTGATGCTGCTGGATTGCGCCCGTCACCCCTGACCCGTCAACCGTGTCGCAGAACAAAGGAAGTTTGAAAATGTCCGCACTTACCGCCGCCGCTGCCGCAACATCCGCTGCCGAGGCCGCCCAGCATGCCAAGACAACAAAGAAGCGCAAAGCCCTGCATGCCTACCTTTCCGACGGCGCCCACGAAACATGGCACCAATTCGCCGCCACCAACGGCATTAGCGTAAGCGCCACCCTTGAATCGCTGGCCGTCGAACTCCAGCAATCAGACTCCGATGTTGGATCGATCGACTTCCATCCCATCGTTGCCCGCGCCCGCCAGACCGACGCCAGCCGTCGTCGGCGTCGTCGCTGAGTTCTAGCTCGCCTAGCTCACCCCGGATGCCAAGGCTGACCGGGCTCTTCGTGGAGATAGAAGAGCCCGGTCTTTCCTGGTCCGGCCCACCGGCGGGCCATCGGCGCCGCAATACTCTCAGCTGATGCGTATCGCCAGCTGGAATGTGAACGGCCTCCAGGCTCGCACGTCCAACCTCCTGCGCTGGTTGGCTGAACGCCAACCCGACATTGTGGGTCTTCAAGAACTTCGAACCGCTCGCTCGTTACCGCTCCGCCGCTTTGAGGACGTTGGCTACTACGTGGCGGGCGATGATCGTGTTGCGTTGCTTTCGCTTCGGCCGATCGAAGCCGTGACGTCTCCGTCGGGTGATGGACGAACGGTGGCCGGAACGGTCGGCGGTGTCAGAATCGTCAACGCGTACGCCCCCAACGGCGTCAAAGCAGGAACCTCCCAACACCGCACCAAGGTTCGGTGGCTCGAAGACTTTGCCGAACTCGTCGGCGTCGAAGCCCAGTCGTCGGTGCATACCGCGGTGATCGGGGACTTCAACGTTGCCCGCGAACCGCTGGATGTGTGGGCGCCCG
This sequence comes from uncultured Acidimicrobiales bacterium, assembly GCA_938029215.1. Taxonomy (GTDB): domain Bacteria; phylum Actinomycetota; class Acidimicrobiia; order Acidimicrobiales; family SZUA-35; genus JABDIY01. Next base: position 95,647 of record CALHFG010000014.1, read on the forward strand.
AGAAGTATCGAAGGCGAAATCTCTTTACCAAAGAAGAACGGGCCGCCTTCGAGAAGGTAATCGCAAACAACAATTTGGTCGACGTCTTGCGAGTCGCCCACGACGGGCCCGGGCTCTACACCTGGTTCAACTACGCCCATGAGGCGTTTGCTCGCAATCGGGGATGGCGCCTCGACTACGTGCTCGCATCCCCATCGCTCTCGACCCTGGTCGATCACGCTGTGGTCGATGTCGAGGAGCGAGGTCGGGAAAGAACCAGCGATCATGCCCCGATTTGGGCTGACCTGTCGCTGGGCCGCGCTGACTGACCGCGCTGAAAGACAGGGCCACCGAGCGAGCTGTGCCTGTCCCGCTGTCACACTGCGGCGGTACCGTGAAATCGTGGTTGAAGACCGAGTTCTTGGCGGATTGAACGCAGCACAATTGGACGCCGTCACCCATACCGGGGGGCCGCTTTTGGTCATTGCTGGAGCGGGCTCGGGAAAGACGCGTGTCCTCACCCGTCGCATCGCATGGCTTATCGACCAGGGCGCCTCGCCGTTCGAAATTCTGGCCATCACCTTTACCAACAAAGCAGCGGGTGAGATGAAGCACCGCGTCCAGGAACTCATTGGTCCGGTGGCCCAGAAGATGTGGGTGTCCACCTTTCACTCCGCCTGCGTTCGGATCCTGCGCCGTGACGCCCGGGTGCTCGGCTACCCCAGTGCGTTCACCATCTATGACCAGGCCGACGCGGTTCGCCTCACCGGGTACGTGATCAGGGACCTTGGCCTGGACTCTAAGCGCTTCAATCCTCGTGCGATTCACAGCAGTATTTCTTCAGCCAAAAACGAAGGTCTGGATCCCGTAGCGTTCGCTGACAGCGTGCAACACATCGCTCAGAAGAAGACGTCGGACATCTACACCGAATACCAGCGTCGGCTCGAACAGGCCGGTGCGATGGATTTCGATGATCTGCTGCTGAACACCACCAAGCTGTTCCGCAAGTCACCAGAGGCGCTCGAGCACTATCAACGGCGCTTCGGCAACTTGCTTGTCGACGAGTATCAAGACACCAACGCGGTGCAAAACGAAATGGTCCTCAAGATCGCGTCGGAACACCGGCAGGTCACGGTGGTCGGCGATGACGCACAGAGCGTCTACGGATTCCGTGGTGCTGACATTCGGAACATCATGCAGTTCGAAGAGGCGTTCCACGACTCGTCGGTCGTGCTGCTGGAGCAGAACTACCGATCGACCCAGAACATCCTGAGTGCCGCCAACGCCGTGATCGCCAACAACTTTGCGGCGCGACCGAAGAACTTGTGGACCGAAACCGGTGACGGCGAGGTGATTCAACACTTTGTCGGTGAAGACGAGGTGGATGAGGCACAGTTTGTGGCCAACGAGTTCAGCCGGCTCCACAGCTATGGCGAATATCGCTGGGATGACATGGCGATCTTCTATCGCACCAACGCCCAGAGTCGCGTGATGGAGGAATACCTCATGCGGGTAGGCATTCCCTACAAGGTCATCGGCGGCACCCGCTTCTATGACCGTAAGGAAATCAAGGACGCGCTGGCCTATGTGAAGGCGGTCGTCAACCCATCCGACGAGGTAGCCGTCAAACGAATCCTCAACACCCCCAAGCGGGGCGTCGGCGATACGAGCGTCGCGAAGCTGGACGCCTTTGCCGCCCAGCAGGGCATCACGTTCTTTGAAGCTGTCGAGCGCCCCGAGGAAGCTGGCGTGTCTGGACCCGCCATTCGTGGAATTCTCCGTTTCCTGGAGATGCATCGCAATGCTCAAGACGATGTGGACAAGGGGCCGGTGGAGTTGTTGGAGCGGGTGCTCAACGACACCGGCTATGTGGCCGAGCTCGAAGACGAACGATCCGTCGAGGCCGAGAGCCGGCTAGAAAATTTGCAAGAACTCATCGGAGTCGCCCGAGACTTCGAAACCGTCGACGAGTTCCTCGAGCAGGTGTCGCTGGTTGCCGACACCGACGGTATCGAGGACGATGCGGGGGTGCTGCTGATGACCGTTCATGCGGCTAAGGGACTCGAGTTTCCAGTGGTGGCGGTCATTGGGCTAGAAGACGGCGTGTTCCCTCACATCAGGGCCCTCACCGAGCCCAAAGAGATGGAGGAGGAGCGTCGGCTGTGTTACGTGGCGCTCACCCGCGCCCAGGAACGCCTGTACCTCTGTAACGCGCAGGAACGGATGCTGTTCGGCAATACCCAGTACAACCCGCCCAGCCGCTTTCTCGACGAAATTCCCGAGGCCGTCATGCGGCCCGCGGACGGTAGTCGCGTCAAGAAGCGCAAACTCAACACCAGTTTCGGCCGACGAATCGGCTCCACCGACGACGCCAAAGCGTTCAGTTCAAGTCGGAAGAGTGAGGGCCCCTCCACCTTCTCAAGTCGTGATCGGGTGATCGATTCGGCGCTCAAGTCGGGTGCTCTCAAGGGCGGTAAGGAAAGTTCACTGCGTATCGGCGACGACGTTCGGCACAACAGCTTTGGTGAAGGCGTGATCCTCGACATCAGCGGCAACGGTGAGAAGGCCGAAGCGACCATCCGCTTTCCGGGCGTCGGCGAGAAGGTCCTACTGCTCGCGTGGGCGCCGCTGCAGAAGATCGAGCACTAAGCCTCGACGGCGCGTGGCGCCGCCCTATCTACATTGCGAGCTGAATGGGCTGAGGAACACTGGCGCGGTCGATAAACCGGGTGTGGGTGATTACCTGAGTCTCAGGTTCGCTGGTGACACAGTGCAGCTGGTATCCGATGGGATCGTTGATCACCGCGGGAACGGCTGCATTGCTCAGGTCCAGATCCAGGTGCATGGTGGTAGCGATCCCGACCGAGGCTGCCGTGCTGCCGATCTGGGAACTAATCGACCGGTGAAAGTGGCCGGCGATGATGCGCGATGGCGGGTACTCGGTCAGTACCTGCTGGAGGGACTCCATGCCTTCGAAACCCAACGCGTCCATCCAGTCGATTCCGGTCAGAAAGGGCGGATGATGCATCGCCACGATCACCGGGCCCGCGGCGCCCTGGATCTGGTCGGCGAGCCATTCGAGACGCTCTACTTCGACATAGCCGCCCGCACGTCCCGGTGCGGTGGTATCGAGGCCGATGACGGTCACGTCGGACTCGGGGATGACGTGAGCCCAACTGGCATGGCCCGTCGAGTCGCTGGTCCAATTCATGTGCGGGAAGGCGGTGCGTAGCCTGCCGGGGGAGTCGTGGTTGCCGGGCAAGGGCCAAAAGGGAATCTGCAGATGACTCAAAATGCGAGAGAGCTCGGCATAGGCGTCGTCCCGTCCGCACTCCACCAGGTCGCCGGTACCAACGACCACTGCTGGTCGTTCGGTTTCGGAATTCAGGCTGCGAATTGCGGCGCGTAAACGCCGACCGTTCTCTGACCAGTACGCGGCGCCGGGGCCGTGATCGCCCACGCTCACATGCGTGTCTGTTATTTGTGCGATGACAATTGGCTCCGCGCGCATTTCACCTCCCGTGACGGCCATGGTAACCAGTTCCCAATCGGCACGAGAAGTTCAGATTCGCGGCAATGTGCCGTATGCCCGCCAGCTCGCATCAAACGATCCCCGCCGCAGCCCTAAACTGAAAGCGATGCCCATCGCCCCCAGTAGGAAGAATCCATTCAACCAAGCAGCCGCAATTGCGATCGCGGGCATCTTGGGAGCGGTCGCCATCGGGTTTCTGGTTTTGCGTATCGCCGATCAAGCTGCCGATGGTCAACTCGACCTGAACATCGGCGACGACAAATTCTTCATCGGTGAGTACGAAGCGCTGGCCGAAAAGATCGACGACGAAGACGTCTTTGGTGGGGACCCGCTCCTCATTTCGGGGCTGGGCAACGACCGCGACGTTTACGTACAACATATTGGCGATATTCCACGCGACGGATGGCTGGTGTTTGCTGTCCGGCCCGACGACGCAGCTCGGGAATGTTTCGTGCTTTGGGATCGCGAAGCGTCGGAGTTCAAAGGCAATGAAGCCTGTCCCGACCTGCGATTCCCCGAGGATGGCGAAGGCCTTCGACAGTATCCCGTTGAGATCATCGGTGATCAGGTGGCGGCCACAATCGCCAGCTAGCCGGTCGATGCCTCACATGGTGACGGGCCCGTTTGTTGCATCGGTGTCGTCGGCGCTTCAAAGGGGTCTGACCCCATGCGAGGCGTTAGAGTTCTAGGTCATGGACCTGCTCGAATACCAAGGCAAGCAGTTCTTCGCCCAATACGGAATCCCTGTATCTGACGGCGAAGCAACCGGAGATGTTGAAGAGGCGGTGGCAATCGCAAACCGCGTGGGATATCCCGTCGTTGTCAAAGCGCAGGTCCACGTTGGCGGGCGTGGCAAAGCCGGTGGCGTCAAGCTGGCCGACAACGAAGCCGAAGCCCGTGAGCACGCCACCAACATCCTGGGACTCGACATCAAGGGTCACATTGTGAAGACCATCTGGGTCGAGGTAGCCAGCGACATCGCCGAGGAGTACTACGCCAGCTTCACGTTGGATCGCTCCGCCAAGCAGTACCTGGGAATGCTCAGCGCCGAAGGTGGCGTAGAGATCGAAACCGTGGCTGAGGAAAATCCCGATGCCATCGCCAAGATCCACGTGAACCCCGCCGAGGGTCTGTCGGAAGAGGCCTGCCGAGCCTGGGTCGCCGCCGCGAAACTGAACCCCAAGGCCACCGAAGGTGCGGTCGACATTCTGATGAAGCTCTTCACCGCGTACGTCGAAGGCGATGCCGACCTGGTGGAGATCAACCCGTTGATTCTCAAGCCCACCGGTGAGGTTCACGCCCTCGATGCCAAGGTGAGCCTCGACGCCAACGCCATGTACGAACACCCCGAGTACGCCCAGTACGACGCCACCCAGCCCCGTGACGAGCGGGAAGAAGCTGCCCACGCAAAGGGCCTGCAATACGTAGGTCTGGATGGCAGTGTCGGCGTCATCGCCAACGGTGCCGGTCTCGCCATGAGCACGCTCGACGTGGTCAACCAAGTTGGTGGCTCACCCGCCAACTTCCTCGACATCGGAGGCGGCGCCAACGCCGACGTGATGGCTGGAGCGCTCGAGGTCATCAACGACGACAAGAACGTCAAGGCGATCTTCATCAACATCTTTGGTGGCATCACCCGAGGTGAGGAAGTCGCAAACGGCATCATCGAAGCAATGGGTCGGGTGCAGCTCGACTCCCCAATCGTCGTACGACTCGATGGCACCAACGCCGAAGAAGGCCGAGCAATCCTGAAGCCCAAGCTCAGCGATCGCCTCATGATGGAAGACACAATGTTGAGCGCCGCCGCCAAGGCCGTAGAACTGGCAGGTAACTGATATGAGCATTTTCGTAGACGAAAACACCAAGGTCATCTATCAGGGCCTCACCGGCTCCACCGGCCGCTACTACGGCTTGTTGAACCGCGACTACGGCACCCAGGTGGTCGCCGGAACCCACCCCAAAAAGGCCGGAACCGACGTAGACGGTATTCCGATCTTCGCATCGGTCGCCGATGCAGCCGAAGCCACCGGCGCTACCGCGACGTGCATCTTCATTCCCGCCGGAGGTGTCCAGGGCGCCGTGCTTGAAGCAGCAGAAGCCGGCATGGAACTCGTGGTGTGCATCACCGAAGGTGTTCCCGCCCACGACGAAGCCAACTTCTTCAACGTTCTTAGGCGCGACTTCCCCGGAACCCGACTCCTCGGCCCCAACTGCCCCGGACTCATCAGCCCGGGAAAAGCCAACATCGGAATCACCGCCGGACACATTGCCAAGGCCGGTGGGCCAGTAGGCATCGTTAGCCGATCCGGAACGCTCACCTACCAGGCGCTCTATGAGCTCCAACAAAAAGACATCGGTGTCACAACCTGTGTGGGAATCGGTGGCGACCCCGTCCCGGGAACAAGCTTCATCGACTGCCTCGAAGCATTCGAAGCCGACCCCGAGACCAAGGCGGTCATGATGATCGGTGAAATCGGAGGCTCAGCTGAAGAAGAAGCAGCCGACTACATCAAGCACAACATGTCCAAGCCAGTGAGCTCCTACATTGCCGGCGTTACCGCCCCTGCCGGAAAGAAGATGGGCCACGCAGGCGCCATCGTCTCCGGCGGCCAAGGAACCGCCAAGGCCAAGATGGAAGCCCTCGAAGACGCCGGCGTACGAGTGGGACAGAACCCCACCGAAGCCGGCGAACTCATGGCCGAAATCGTAGCCGGGCTGTGACATTTGCGTTCGCTGCGCCTTTAGGGAGTGCGTGGCGAACGCGCGTGGAGTTTGACCGATTTCTGAGCTCTGCCCAAAAGAGGCGCAACCCAGCGTGACAACTACTCGAGTGGGGGGTCGATGCAGCCGATGACGCCGCCGGTGCCGCCGGAGGGGGTGAAGGTTCGGTTCTGGGCGTTGACTTCTACGCCGGACTGATCCGATTCGAGGAACCGTTCGATGGCGGTCGCGAGCGCCTCGGATGCCACCTCGATGTACTCGTCGGTGGCAAAGAGTTCGGCTTCGCTCGGGTTGGCGAGGTAGCCGAACTCGGCCAGCACGGCAGTGGTTTGCGGGCGGCGAATCATTCCGTAGCTCGGGGTGCCATCGGGCTTGAGAACACCGACGACACCGGCATCTCGGGCAGAGACCCAATCGACATCGCTGAACTGAGCCAATGCGTCAACCACCTCTTGCTGGATGAGCCCCCCAAGACGGCCCGATTCTGGACGGTTGGTTTGGTAGAAGACCTCGGTACCCGGGATTTCGCTGTCGCTCAGGATTGGTGCGTTGTGATGTATCGAGATCAGAGCGCTGGCATCGAGCGTGTCGGCGATCTGGGCCCGGGTTGCAAGCGGGATGCGGTAGTCACTGGTACGGGTGAGGACCGTGCTGATACCGACATCCAGCAGCCTTCGAGCCGTGGCTTTCGCCAGGGTGAGATTGAGGTCCTTCTCGGCCAGGCCATTGGGGCCGACGGCACCGGTTTCGATCGCGCCTCCGTGGCCCGGGTCGAGAACCACGGTGGTCTGGTAGATCGGGGTCCCGAACACCAGTGTCGCTTCGGCCTGGCACGGAGTCTGAACCAGGTAGCCGCCTTCTCCGATGTTGAGGATCGGGACGATGACACCTGTGGGCGAGATGAGCGCCAGGGGTGTGCCGGGGTCCTCGGTGGTCGTGGTGGTTTCCAGCGTCGTTGGCGTGGCGAGGGTCGTTGTGGTCCGGACGGCGTCGGGGGGCAGTAAGAATGGGCGTTCATCGCTGGCGCAGCTCGCGAGCAGCGCCGCGCAGACAGAAAGGGCTCCTGCTTTGGCGCTGAGCGTCCGCCGTCTCGTGCTGCCAGTCATAGACGTACCAGTCTCGCATCCATCCTTGACCGAGGTGTGGCACCGTCTCGAATCGTCAACTCCGGTGGATGATGGGCTCTGAGGGAAGCCAGGGTCGACTAGTGCCGGAATTGGCGTTCACCGGTGAAGATCATGGTGATGCCTCGTTCGTTGGCGGCGTCGATCACGTCGTCGTCCTTCACCGAACCGCCGGGCTGGACGACCACTACGACCCCGGCGTCGGCGGCCGCATCGATACCGTCGCGAAAGGGAAAGAACGCATCGGACGCACACGCGCCCCCGACGGCTCGTCCGTCTGCCTTGTTCGCTGCGATCATGGAAGACTCGACCCGGTTCTGCTGTCCAGCTCCGATGCCGTGCGCGGTTTGATCCTTGACCATCACGATCGCATTTGATGACACTGCGGCGGCGACTCGCCACGCGATTACTGCGTCCTTCATTTCGGCCGGGCTTGGCTGACGGGTGGTGACGACCTTCCAGGATTCAGGGTCGGAGTTCAGGACCGCGTGATCTTGAACAAGGAACGAGTCGGACAGCTGCCGCACGTGGAGAGATCTATTGGTTGCTGGTTCGGCCTGCAGGAGTCGAGTGTTCTTCCGTTTGGCGATCAGCCGTTCGACCACGCCTTCGCCATAGGAGGGTGCGATAACCACGTCGGCTTGGGCCGCTGCCTCCATCGCCGCGACCGTTTCGTCATCGACCGGCTGGTTGAGAGCAACGATTCCACCGAATGCTGAGCGCGGGTCGCAGGCGAACGCATTGGCGTACGCCTCGGCCAAGGTGGGGGCCACCGAGAACCCACAGGGGTTGCCGTGTTTGATAATCGCGACGGTGGGTTGGTCGGGGTCGAAGCTATTGGCCAGAGCCCACGCCGAGTCGGCATCGAAGATATTGAGATACGACAGTTCAACACCGCTGTGTTGCTGCATCGTGTCCCACCAGCTGGGCTGGCCGTTGACTGTGTAGCGGGCGCCCGCCTGGTGTGGGTTCTCTCCATACCGGAGGTCCGAGGCCTTCTCTAAACCGATCGACACGAGGTCGGGGAGTGGCTTGGGGGTGACTTCGTCTTCCTGGAGGGTGGTTGTCTGGCTATCCAACCATTCCACGATGCTGGCGTCGTACACCGCCGAGTGGGCGAACGCCTTGCGGGCGAGGCGGCGACGGGTAGCGGCCTTGGTCTCGCCCTTCTCCTTGAGTTCCTCGATAACCACCGGATAGTCGGACGGGTCCACGAGCACCGTGACAAAGGCATGGTTCTTGGCCCCGGCCCGAATCATGGCGGGTCCGCCGATGTCGATCAGTTCGATTCCGGGGTCGGAGTTGAAGGGGTAGAGATTTCCGACGACGAGGTCGATGAACTCGATACCGCTGTTTTCCATGTCGGTCAGGTGGGCCGGATCGCGTCGATCCGCCAGCAGGCCGCCGTGGATAAAGGGGTGCAGGGTCACAACCCGGTGGCCCAGCATTGGCTTGACTCCGGTGTAGTCAGCTACGTCGGTCACCGGAATGCCTGCCGCTGCGATCTCAACCGCGGTTCCACCGCTTGAGACGAGGTCTACTCCAAGGGCATGAAGTTCGGCTGCCAGTTCGGCAATACCGGTCTTGTCGTAGACCGAAAGCAGAGCACGCATTTGGAGCAACATATCGCCAAACTCGTGGCCTTTCGACGTCTGCCCGGAGGCCGGGCGGGCTGAGGCCGGTGCTGGGCGTATTTCACCCCCGGCCTTCGGTGATGGCCACTACCGTTGAGCCCGAATGGACCTGCCCGCCGAATCCTCCAACCAATCAGTTCTTGGGCTTGGTATTCGGCTCGTCGCTCGGATGTACCGAATGCACCCGTTGGCCGCCTCGGTGGCGATTTTCGGTGCGCTTCTCACCGCCTTAGGGATCGTTGGTTCCAGCGTCGTGATCGGCCGGGTGACCGACGAGATTGTCCTCCCGGCGTTCCAAGACGGGGCCACGATTACCGCCACCGATGTGGTGTGGGGGGTCATCGCAGTGATTTGTATTGCGATGATCCGGTCGGTCGGCACCGTGATGCGCCGCTACTTCGCCGGTATGACGACCCAGCAGGTCGAACGGAGCCTTCGCGAACGGTTGAGTAGCTACTACTTGGAGCTTCCCATGGAGTTCCATCAGCGTTCTATGGCCGGCAGACTCCTCGCCCATGTAGACAACGACACGATGATGGCCACTCACGTGCTCGATCCGGTTCCTTTCACCCTCGGCACGTTCTTCCTCATGATCTTCGCCTCGATCTCGTTGATCTCGATCGATCTACTCATCGCCTCGGTCGCTCTGTTGATCTTCCCTGCGATGTATGCGTTGAACAGGGTGTACACCTCGAAGATTGAGGCTCCCACCGCAGCGGTGCAGGCCGGGGTTGGGCGGGTGAGCTCGGTGGCTCACGAAAGCTTCGACGGAGCACTGGTCGTGAAGACGCTGGGCCGCGCCGAGCAGGAGAGCCAACGATTCGGTGCGGTTGCGGGCCGCCTTCGGGACGACCGCGTGCACGTAGGAAACATCAGAGCAATCTTTGAAAGCGTTCTGGATGCAATTCCAAGTCTTGGTATCGCCACGGTTGTGCTCATTGGCGCTTTCCGCATCGACGCCGGTGCGATGACCGGCGGTGAACTGGTACAGGTGGCAGCACTGTTCACATTGCTGGCGTTCCCCATGAGGGTGCTCGGATTCTTTCTGGAAATGGTTCCCCGCTCGGTGGTGTCTCATCGGCGGTTGCAGACGGTCTGGAGCGAGCGCCTTCCTCCTCCCAAGTCGGCCACAGCTAACGGGACCTCAGGTTCGGCTGCAAGTCTTTCGGTATCAGGTGTGAGCTTTACCTATCCGGCTGTGGCTCGACTCGATGACAACGAAGACGCCGAGAAAGCACCTCAGCTGATCCAAACCCAAACACCAACCGAGACCCTCTCAAACATCAGCTTCGACGTTGCAGCCGGTGAGGTAGTGGCGATCGTGGGTGGGACAGCGGCTGGCAAATCAACGCTGTGCTCCCTTATCGCCGGCCTTACCGAGCCGACCTCGGGATCGGTCTTACTAAACGGCCAGCCGGTGGCCGACCTCACTGTGGAATCGCGAACGAGCCACGTGGCACTGGTCTTTCAGGAATCGTTTCTGTTCGCGGACACCCTCGCCGAGAACATCGCGTTCAGCGACCCTGATCCCCACCGGCTGGTCTTCGCTGCCCGCTTGGCCGCGGCGGACGACTTCATTCACACCCTGCCCAACGGGTTCGACACCGAGGTCGGAGAACGCGGCGTCACCCTTTCCGGCGGCCAACGGCAGCGGATCGCCTTGGCTCGGGCGCTGTATCGCAAGCCCGGCCTCATCGTGCTCGACGACGCCACGAGCGCAGTGGATCCCGTCGTCGAGCAGCGAATCCTCGAGGCCTTGCGGTCGGAGCTCGAGACCACCGCAGTCATCGTCGCGCAACGCATGTCGACCATCGAGCTGGCCGACCGAATCGTGTTTCTGGAGCACGGAACGGTGGCGGGCGTTGGAACGCACGCCCATCTTCTTTCACTACCCGGTTACCGGTCCCTGGTTGAGGCCTACGAGGAGGCATCGTGACCACGGAGCCGCAACCGGAGGACCTGTCGCCGTATGACCCCGACGAAACCGAAGGGGCGCTCAGCGTCATACGCCGCGGAATAGCGGCGTCGCCTGCGTTGGCCAACGGGGTTTGGCTGACCGCAGGGATGGGGTTGAGCGTTGCGTTAGGCCAATTGGCTGTGCCGGTTTTGGTTCAGCGAGCGATCGATCGCGGCGGGCTTTCCGGTTCGGGTGAGGTGGACACCGGTCTCGTGACCCGGTATGTGATCATCGTGGCGATCATTGTTCTGTTCGCAGCTGTTGCGAATTGGCGAACGCAGCGGCGCCTCCTGCACCGGGCCGAGGACACGTTGTTCGATCTGCGAACCCAAGCCTTCGACAAGGTTCATCGGTTGTCGGTGGCCGATCACAATGACACCCGCAAGGGGATCCTTCTGGCGCGGGTCACCGCCGACATCGAGGCGCTGGCTCGGTTCGTGCAGTGGGGGTTCTTTATCTGGGTTACGAGCCCGATCTTGATCGTGGGGATGCTGTTGATCCTCACGGTGTACTCATGGCCCCTGGGGATTCTCGTGGCGGTCACGTTTGCGCCTGCCCTGCCGCTGATCCGTTGGGTGCAACGGCGACAGCTGGCCGCCAACGACCAGCATCGAACCGCGGTGGGAGCGATGCTTTCCTCCTTCAGCGAAGCCGTTACTGGGGCTGCGGTCATTCGTGCGTACGGAATCCAGAAACGCCAAGCCGGTGCGCTCACCGAATCGATCAACCATCGGTACCGCACCAAATTGACCGCCAACAAGTACATGTCGCTGGTGTTTGTGATCTCCGACTTCTTCGCGGCCCTGTCGTTCAGCGTGGTACTCATCGTGGGGCTCCGCTATCGAACCCAACTGGGCATCGAGGCCGGCGAACTGGTGGCATCGTTGTTCCTGGTCACGCTCATCGCAGGTCCCATTTCGACCTTGAGCGAGGTGTTGGACACCACCCAGGGAGCGGTGTCGGCGTGGCGGAAGGTTCTCCACTTGATCGATTCACCCGTCGACGTTGCCGATCCTGACCCTGGGGTCATAGCACCGGGTGGCCCGGTACGGATCGAGGTTGAGAATCTGAGTTTTTCCTACCGGGTGGGGCCGCAGGTGCTCAGGAACGTTTCGGCGGAGATTCCGGCCGGTACGAACGTGGCCATCGTGGGCGAAACCGGATCGGGAAAGACGTCGTTTGCCAAGTTGCTATGCCGCCTCGCTGACCCGCAGTCGGGATCGATCCGCCTCAACGGGGTTGAGGTTCGCGAGCTGTCAGCGCAGTCGCGGCTGGAGACGGTTCGCATGGTTCCCCAGGACGGGTTTCTGTTCGATGCCACCATTGGCGAGAACATTCGGTTCGGTCGCCCGGGGGCTTCGGACCGAGAGATCGGCGAGGCGGTCGATCGGCTCGAACTCGGCTGGTGGGTTGCTCGACTTCCCGAGGGCTTGGACAGCCAGGCCGGTGAGCGCGGCGACAACCTGAGCGTGGGGGAGCGACAGCTGGTGGCCTTGATCCGGGCAGCCCTCGCCGATCCCGGGCTCCTTATCCTGGACGAGGCCACCAGTGCGGTCGATCCCGAAACCGATGCAGCGCTCACCCAAGCCATTCAGCGCCTTTCGGCAGGTCGGACCGTCGTGTCGATCGCTCACCGCCTCTCGACGGCCGAGGCCTCGGATTGCGTCATCGTGTTCGACGACGGAGAAATCGCGCAGATGGGGTCGCACTCTGAACTGGTCGCCGTGCCGGGTATCTACCAGCGACTTCATGCCGCCTGGGTTGGGGCCACCGCCGCCTCGTAGTTTTGATAACAGGGCCGTTCGCCTTCGGCGTTGGGATGGAGCAGGCGTTACGCTGGACGCATGGCTAAACCCCCAGTTCGAGTAACCGTTACCGGCGCCGCCGGCCAGATTGGCTATGCGCTTCTCTTCCGAATCGCGTCCGGCGCACTGCTGGGTCCTGACCAACCGGTCATCATTCAGATGCTCGAAATCACCCCGGCGTTGGGAGCCCTAGACGGCGTTGAAATGGAATTGGACGACTGCGCCTTCCCGTTGCTTGCCGGAACTGTGAAGACCGACGACGCTAACGTGGCGTTCGGCGACTCCGACTACGCGCTCCTCGTTGGCGCCATGCCCCGTCGCGACGGAATGGAACGTGCCGACCTACTGCAAGCCAACGGCGGCATCTTCGGGCCCCAAGGTAAGGCGATCAACGAGAGTGCTTCGAGGGACATCAAAGTTCTTGTCGTCGGTAACCCTGCCAACACCAACGCCCTGATCGCCATGAACTCTGCGCCCGACATCGATCCTCGCCAGTTCCACGCCATGACACGCCTCGATCACAACCGGGCCCTCACACAGTTGGGTCAAAAGGTGGGCGAGCCGATCACCAACATCACCAACATGACCGTGTGGGGTAACCACAGCAGCACCCAGTATCCCGACCTGTTCCACTGCAAGGTGAACGGTCAGAACGCGGCCGAGATGGTGAACGACCAGGAGTGGCTGGAGAACACCTTCCTGCCCACCGTTGCCTCCCGTGGCGGTGCGATCATCAAGGCTCGCGGTGCTTCGTCGGCTGCCTCGGCTGCTAACGCAGCCATCGATCACATGCACGACTGGGCTCTCGGTACCCCCGAGGGCGATTGGGTCTCGATGTCTACCGTTTCCGACGGCTCCTATGGCATTCCCGAGGGTCTGATCTACAGCTTCCCCTCCACGTGTGCGGGTGGTGACTTCCAGATCGTTCAGGGGTTGGAGATCGACGACTTCAGCCGCGGGCGCATGGACGCCTCAGCCGCCGAACTCGCCTCCGAGCGCGACACCGTCGCAGGTCTCGGCCTTATCTGATCGCTCCCGCGCAACGCGGCGAAATGCAACGCTTGGGGACGGGTCCGTTTGTTGCATCTCGTTCCTCGCTGCAACAAGCCAGACCCGTCCCCGATCGTCGCATTCCTGGTCTAAGGGTTGCTGGGAACCGTTGCCGCAGCGCCAGCAAGCGAGGCCGGAAGGACCCGACAGAATCAGTGAGTAGTGACGTGAGACCGCTCGAGGACTACGAGAGCGTTCGTCACGCAGAGCAGAAGGCGAGAGAAGGCAATGAAAACAGTTCGATGGGTAACCGAAATGGGAATGGGCGTCGACGTCCACGGGAACGACTACACCAAGGCGGCTCGTCGGGCGGTGTCCGACGCCATCCGGCATAGCAGCTTGAACTTTTTCAATGCCGCCGGCAAGAGCCGTGACGACATGCAGATCGAGGCCGTCATTGCCGTTGCTGACCCCGCGGCGCTTGACCTCGAGGCGATCGCAGCCGAGCTTCCGTATGGCTCGGTCACCGTCAAACCGGTGCTCGGCGGGCTCGACGTTCCCGCCGATGGGGTGAAGGATCCCATCGTCATCGCGAACGCGGCGATTCTGGTGTCTTTCCCCGAGGAGTAACCCCACGAGGTTTGCCTATCACTCTTGGTGGGATTCATACGTAAAATCTCACGTGTGGTGAGAGTGTGGGTAGCTGTTTTGATTTCGGGGGTCGCGAGCTTGGTGGGAGTACCACACGTTGCCGCGAACGCAGCCAACCCGGTGGTGGCAGAGAACGAACGTCGAGGTGGCGACGGCTGGCAACTGCGAAACGAAGCCAACGACGTCGATCTTCAGATCAAGGGCTATGCCAGCGCGACAAGCGTCAATATCGGTGACCGCATCGACTTCCACGTCTCGGTGAGCCGGCCTCAACCATTCTCGATCGAGATCTACCGAATGGGCTGGTACGGCGCCGATGTCGCCGACGGCGCTCAGGGGCGCCTCCATATCACGATGGGCCCCTACGACGGCACGTCCCAGGCTGGGCCAATCAAGAACTCTTTGACCGGTTTGGTCACGGTCGACTGGTCGCGCTCGGCGTCGTTGACCGTTCCATCATCCTGGGTCAGCGGAAACTACCTGGCCAAACTGGTTCGTCAGGATGGCTTCGACAACCACATCCCGTTCGTCGTGCGCGACGACGCACGCTCGGCCGACGTACTGGTCCAGCTTCCGTACACGACCTACCAGGCCTACAACAACTTCCCCCACGGCACTGTTGGAACCAGCCTGTATGACCACAACAGTTCCGACGGGCAACGAGCCGAGCAGGTGACGTTCGACCGACCCTATGCACGAAGCGGTGCTGGCCAGTTTTTCGACTTCGACTACCCCACGATTCGATGGCTTGAGATGCAAGGGTACGACGCGGTCTACACCACCAACATCGACACCCACACCAATGGGGCGAGGCTCACCGACTACCGGGCCTTCGTCTCGGTCGGTCACGACGAGTACTGGACGAGTGCCATGTACGACGCAGCCGATGCCGCACGGGACCAGGGCGATACCGATCTCGTCTTCTTTGGTGCAAACAGTGTGTACTGGCGAATCGAACTGTTGGCATCGGAGACGACCGGGGTTGGGCATCGCGTGATTGCCAGTCAGCGCAGACACCGCATCGATCGATGGCGCGACCAGGGTCGCCCAGAACAGCAACTGCTGGGCGTGCAATACCTTCGACCCTTCAGCGAAGACCATCGACAGATGGTCGTCGACAACGCAAGTTCGGAACTATGGCGTGGCACGGGGGTTGAGAACCAGACCCGCCTCGGTCCCGCCCAGAACGTGCATCGCAAGAACCTTGTTGGCTACGAAGTCGACGGGGTCGATCCCGATCATCCGGGGCCCATCACAACCAACCAGATCTTTCTCACGGCTTCGCCGTTCCACTGTCTGGACCAGGCACAACCCAGATGTCCCGACTCGGAAAAGAACATCCAACGCACCTCTCTCTATGAGGCACCCTCCGGGTCGTGGGTCTTTGCGACCGGAACTTTGGGATGGAGCTATGGGCTCGGTCACCCCGACTATCCGTCGCTTGAGAACACCGCGATTCAGCAGCTCACGATAAACGTCTTCGACAAGATGCTGCCGGCGATGATGCGCGACGCAACCAACATGGATCAGCTGGTTCGTTCACCCGACTACGACCCCCTCACCGATGGCGATGTGCTTCGCCTCTATCGAGCATTCTTTGATCGTGAGCCGGATGTGAACGGGGCGCAGTATTGGCTAGACGTTCGCGAGGAGTTCAACCTCACCCAGATCGCGGACTTCTTCACCGGTTCACAGGAATACGCCAACAACTACAACGGCACCAACGACCGACAGTTTCTGACCAGCGTGTACCGCAACGTCCTCGGTCGTGACTATGACCAAGACGGGTTCGACTATTGGCTGGAGATTCTGCGCACGGGCACAACCCGAGGGGAAGTCGTCCGCTGGATCGCCGCGTCTGACGAATTCAGGAACCAGTATCCCTACCGCGGCTAGCTACTTCAGAAACTTGCTCGTGGTGTTGTCGGCGAGAATCTTTCCGCCCGTCTGATCGGTGGGGCAGTAGTACACGGTGTACTTGCGGTACTCCACGGTCCGGATCGTGTCGTCGCAGTTTGTGCACGGTTCGCCGGCTCGGTTGTGCACCTTGCTGGGCCTGTCGGCACTCTTGCCGATGTCGTCGAGCGTCCGTTCGTGTTCGATCGATCGGGCAACGACGGCATGCATCCATTCGTGCAATGACCCAAGCTGTTCCTCGGACAGTTTCGACGCATTCGCAAACGGCGAGATTCCCGCCTCGAACAAGATCTCGTTGCTGAGCATTCGGCCGAGGCCAGCGATCTTGCGCTGATCTCGCAACAGGCCGTGAACTCTTCCGCTGTGACGGCCACACAGCTCCGTCAGCGCAGCGAGATCAAATTCGGTGCAGTCCGGCGCGGTCTCGGCGATCGGCGGTTGACCTTCGGGGTCGCCGTCGACGGTCCAGATGCCTGCCTTCCGCTCGTTGCCAGCTTCGGTGAAGAGCCATGCTTCAGGATCAGAGTCGAAAACCCAACGGGCCAAGCCGAGCCGCGGTTTCTTGGTTTGCTTTGGGTCTGGGCGAAGGCGGCCACCCTGCATCAGATGAATCACGTGGACGTGCCCGTTGGAAAAACGCATTTGCAGGGTCTTCGCTCGCCGAGTGACCGACACCAGTTGAGACCCGACCGCTTCGTCCGGCGCAGGTGAGAACGTCTTGATCGAAGCAAAGTTAAGCAGCTGGAACTTCTGAAGTGTCTTGCCCTCGAGTGCCGCGGTCATCCGCTCGGCATGGGCCTGCACCTCGGGAAGCTCAGGCATCGCGTACCGCCGGGGTGGGAAGGGCAGACTGCAGGATCTCGAGCTCGTTCGACCGAGCGATGAGAACGGCCACATCGCCGCCGACTCGTATATCACCGTCGAGGAATGCTCGGCTCCCGCTGCGACTGCCACTACCGACGTCGAGCGCAGTCGCGTACTGCAGCACGAACTGCACGTCGCCCCGATCTTCTCCTTGCCCGAGCACCGCGGTGCCTTCGGAGGGTTTGAGCGAGATGTGATAGCGGATGGTTTGGCCAGCTCTGGGGTGAGTATCGGGAAGTCCGTCGACGACATAGCTGAACGTCACCGGCGACTTATCGCTGGGCTCGAACCGCAGATCGGCAACGCCCGAAGTTGCGTGGGCAAACCACTCGTCGCTGAGGTAGATCATTCCAGGCCCTCCGGCCATCGAGCACCGGCGTCGCGGAGCGCATCGGTAAGTTGGCGGCGAGACGCCAGCTCGGCCTCGATGGGATCGAGCACGTGAGTTCGAGCGACCGACACCATGTTCTCGGCCGCATCCTTACGAACCTGGCGGGCGCGCCGATTTGCCCCAACTTCCGCGAATCTTCCTGCGATCAGTGCGATCAGCCAGCCAAGTAGCGCCCCGCCTAGGGCGAGACCGGTGGGCACCGGGATCGGTCCGATGGTCGGGATGGGAATGTCGCCAAAGGCGAAGAAGCCAGCGGCGGCCAGGGCGATCAGCCACACGATTCCAACCATCATCGCGACAAAGACCAGCCCCTGAAGCGCCCGAACGCCGTTCCACCAAGTGGGGGAGTTCTTTGAACGTTCCCGAACCGACCGAGCGATCGTGCTGTCCACCGCATCGTGCAACGCATCGGTGTGGGGCACGGCCGCATTGCGCACCACCGTGGGCCAGGGCTCGGGCAGTCGGGCGGTGGCGGCGTCGGACGCGTTTCGAACCGCGGCGCTGACCCGAGCCGAACTGGCCGGACTCGGCGCTGGCATCGTGGTGGGACCGCTGGACCCCGAACCTAGGTGGAGACGCCGAAGTGGGTGCGGTCGCAGCTTGCGAACCCATTTGGTCACCGGCCAACCCGTCGCACTGGCCGCGTCACGTTTGTAGCCCTTGGCAACCGCACCAGAAACCGTTTCGAGGCTAGACGCGCCCACGAGCTCGGCAGCCAGATTGTCGACCACGTCCTTGGGAAGTGAGGTGGACACCGGCGGTCCAGCCTCGGCGGCAAGATCCGAGGCTGCCACGGTGGCGTCGGCATCGAGCCGGGCGAGCGCCAGCTCGTGTTGGGCTAGCAGGTCTGCCAACAGTTTCTTCAGTTCCGGAACACCCAAGCCGGTGGTCGCCGACGCGGTGAGGATGGTGGCGTTTCCGACGCCATCGGCCAAAAGCAATCGGGCCAGGTCGGTTCGGCACGCCTGAAGCTCATCGTTGGTCAGTGTGTCGGCCTTGTTCAGAATGACGGCCGTGACCGCACCGTGCCGGCTCAACAATGAGAGGTAGTGGTGCAGGGCGGCATCAGCGTACTTTTCTGGATCGGTAACGAAAAGCAACAGGTCGGCATGTTCGGCGATCCGTTCCATTTCGAGCCGGTGCTCCACCTGAACCGAATCGTGGTCGGGAACGTCGAGCAGCACCAACCCGTCAAGCTCGGTGGAGCCATCGGTGACGGTGTGGCGGTTCTTGATCTCTAACCAGTCGAGCAGCCGGCTGGAATCGGTTGAACCCCACGTGCACGCCAAGGTTGAAGACGTTGTGGGTCGACGCACGCCGGTGGTGGCAACGTCGGACCCTAGGATCGCATTTGTCATGCTGCTCTTGCCGCTGCCGGTGGCTCCCAGCATTGCGACGACGCTGTGATGGGTGCCGAACTTCAGCCGGTCGGTGGCCTTGCCCACCACATGTTCGGCATAGCCAATGACTTCTGCGTCGAGGCGACCGCGCGCGAGCTCGATGGCTCGTTCGAGGTGGTGTAGACGGTCGGGAAGGTTGGCCACCGCCGCCTTCGAACCGGTCAAGAGCGTCGCCCGCTCGTTCACAACGCTGCCTCAAGGGCCTCGATAGCGGTGTGGAGATCCTCGCTCTGTTCGGGCGGACCGGCCATAGACCACAACGCTTCGAGGAAGCGGTTGGCGTCGGTGTCGAGCAACGCACCAGCCCGGTCCAGCAATGCTTGCCGGGCGGTGTTGGCAAGGTCCCGAACGGCCTGCTCACCGAAGATGGCATTGAGGAGCGTCTGACTCACCGTCGCAGTACCGCCAGCGATGGCGATTTCGCCGCCGGTAACGCCTGCGGTCTGGGCGAACACGAAGATCATCAGTGCCACACCGACACCGTTCACGGCAAACGCCAACCCCCGAGCGATGTTCCGCTTGCCCTGAGCCGACTCCTGCACGAGATCAAGAACGTCGGCTTGCCATGCACGAATCTCACCAGCTGCGCGTGAGCGGAGCTCTACCGAGCTTCGCTCCAACTCGGTGTCGGCCGCCAATGTTTGACGACCACCGGGGAGTTGGCGCCATGCGGCCACAGAACTGAGGGCAGCCTCGTCGGCCAGATCGATGAGGAGCTGCTCCAAGGTGTTGGTGATCTCACCCTGCACCGTTGCGGTATCGGAGACGCGCCCCGTTATTGCGGAGGTCACGCGATCTCGAAGCCGTCCGAAGAAGCTTTGGAGCCGAGCCAAAATCTCGCTGACGCCGATCAGTTCCTGCCACCGATCCAACACTTCGTTTCGCAACAGCGTGCCACCGGTCAGCGCGTCGTACAGATCGTCGCGGGCGCTGCTGTAATGATGGTCAACCGCCGACTTCAGTTCGGCTACCGCCTCGTCCTGCTTCTCGGTCACGGCGTGGACCGTGCGGGCTCGAACGGGCACGCTTCGCAACGCGCCATCGAGGGTGTGGCGAATAATGGCAGCACGCTCTTCTGCGCTTGCCGCCAAGGAATCAAGATGCTCACGAATTTCGGTGACCGACGTTTCCGGCAACAAACCGATTGGGCTGAGCGTTGCATCTTCCACGGGGAAGATGTTGATATCGCCAAAGCCTTCCTTCGCCACCATCTCGGCCAAATGAGGCACGACCTCGGGGGCAGCCCCGGTCGGAATCCGGTTGATAATGATCGAAAGGGAAGTTCCGCGATCGCGAGCCCGACGCAAGAAGTCCCACGGCACCGCGTCGGCGTAGCGAACCGCGGTGGTGGTGAACAGCCACAGATCGGCCGAGGCCAGCAACTGGGTGGCGAGGTCTCGGTTCTCTAACGCGACCGAGTCGATATCGGGCGCGTCGATGATGGCCAAACCGGGCGTCATCGTGCCCACCTCGGTGACCTTTAAAACGTTGCCTGTCGGGTCGCCGTCGCCGGTGACCCGGGCCAGACCAGCTAGAACCCCTTCGTTGTCGTCGCCCCCGGCAAGAAACCATGGAGCGTCATCGGGGTGGCAGATGAGCGTGGGCGCACGAGTGGTGGGACGGATGACTCCGGACTTGCTGACCACCGCTCCTGCCAGTGTGTTTGTGATCGTACTCTTGCCGCTTCCGGTGGAACCGCCCAGCACCGCCAGCAGGGGCGCGTCGAGGCGCTTCATGCGAGGAATCAGGTAGTCGTCGATCTGATTGCGAAGCTCGGTCGAGATATCGCGCGCTTCGTCGGCGCCATCGAGGTCATAGACCACGGGAGCATCGGCCAGCGTCTGGCTCAGGCGCCGAAGGCCTGCCTCGGTTGAATCCAGATTATTCGACGTTTCAGACACTGCTGAAGAGGCTACCAAACTCCGACACTATGAAAATCGGTGTGCCTGCGGCGGAAAATCGGTGTGCCTGCGAGGTGCGCGGTTGAACCTGCGGCGATGCAAGGGCGATTTGCACCCACCGCAGGTCCAGCTCAGAGCATCCTCCACCGCTGTGAACCAGACTGAAACCAACCGTTACGCGGTCAGGCTCGGTGCGCTGGTCAAGCTCAGACCCTCATGACTGCGCGCCAGGATCATCACCCCTTGAGTCAACGGCAGATGCAGCTGTTCAATAGGCGCCGACGGCTGGTCATGCCGCCGAATCCCGGCTCCCGAAAGGGGTTCTGTGCCCCACCAATGCCAGCGCTGGGCTGCCCCGTCCCATGGGTGTTCTCCGTCAGCATCGAGCAGAAGACCCGTGAGCCGACCGGGCTGGGTGTAGGCCCCCGCTTCCTCCAGCGGCTGCGCCCCCGTGAGCAACCAGCGGGGTGACGACGAATGGTAAAAGTCCAGTTCCCAACCCAGCGGAACCCGGGTGCCGAAACCGGTACGAATTAGCTCGGTCGAATCGTCGAGTTCGAGGGCGAAGGCTTCCAAGCCGTAGGACCAGTGCTCGTGAGCGGTCTCACATACCTGCTCGACCCACAAAGCGCTGGTCCTGAACTCCCACCGCTGAAGCGGAATCGGCACATCGGCTTCGATCATCACAACCGGCTTTCCGCTAGCCGGCCACACGACACAACACTGTTCGGCATGTTGTTTCCCGGGATGGATGGACGACCAAATAACCACCGAACCCTGCCCGCCTGTCGCCATGGTCAGGTGCGCCTCGAACCACGCCTCGCTGGCAGCAGGGGGCCGTCTCGCCTCAAAGAGAGCGTTAGGCGTTGACAAGTTCTTCGCTGTCCACCGGTGGCGCTAGCCGGGAGGCGATCTGCACGATGCCGATCGTGAACGCGGCTGCGGCAATGGCAAGGGCCAATGCCTTTACCAAGTCGCCGGTGTTAGCCCAAAGTTCCAGTCCCGTCCCACGAACCGTGGTCTCGATCTCGCCTTCTTCAATGGTGTAGCCAACGCCGTTGGGCCAGGGCCACAGCACGCGGAAGCTTCCAATCATCAGGCCGAGGAGGGCGGCTAAGACCGTCTGCTCGTATTGCTGAAGGAGATAGTTGAGAACGGTCGAGAACAAGCCGAGGCCGATTGTGGCGCCAATAAGGAACACCAGAAGCTCGGGGATCGAGCCGTCGAGCACGGCCGCGTACATTCCGAGCATCAGCATGATGAAGCTGCCGGAGATGCCAGGGAGGATCATCGCGCAGATGGCGATTGCACCGGTGCCGAAGAAGAACAGTAGGTTTGGGTTGCTGACTGCACCGTTCTGGAATCCGAGCAAGAAGAAGGCCGCGATGGCGACTCCTACGATCACGGCGATGCGGGTGCCATCGTGGATCTTCATCTCTTTCCACACCAGGTAGCAGCTAGCCAGCACCAGCCCGCAGAACGCTGCAGCGGTCAGCTCGGCGTGTTCTTCGATCGCTATCTTCATCGGTCCCCGAAGGGCCGCGAACGCGATGATGATGCCGAGACCTAGCGGGATGAGGAACAACCAGTCGATTGCCTTCAGCGAGTCGAATCCGCCTTTGAAATCGCCTGTTACCAGCTGCTTGAGCGCATGTGCGCCGGCGCGGATCTGATTGACGAAGGTCCGGTAGATGCCCAGGATCAGCGCAACGGTTCCACCCGAAACGCCGGGAACAATGTCGGCGGCTCCCATAAAGAAGCCACGCAGAACCTGAAGAACCGGCTGAGGAATCACAATTGACAAGAATACAACGTTGGCCATGGGCCTTTCGTGAGGCTCACGACCTATGTTTGGGTGAGGTTACCCAGGCAGGGTCGGTGGCTATTTCTGGCCAGCGAGCTTGCGGTTGTACACCTTTGACTTGATGTAATCCCGGTTCATGAAGGCGATGAAGTCCTGGCTGATGCTCTTCGGGCAGGCCTCGGTGCACTCGCCATGGTTGGTGCAGGACCCGAAGAAATCCTCCATTGTCTCCACCATGGCTTCGGTGCGCTTGAACCGTTCGCTTTGACCTTGCGGAAGGCTGTTGAGATGCCACAGCTTGGCGCTGGTGAAGAGTTGACCGGCGCTGTTGGGGCATGCGGCAACGCACGCGCCGCAACCGATGCAGGCAGCAGCGTCCATTGCGGACTCCGATACCTCTTTGGGGATCAACGTCTCGTTTGCGTCACGAGCGTTGCCGGTGCTGGCGCTGATGTAGCCACCGGCCTCAATGACCCGATCCAGAGCGGAACGATCGACCACCAGATCTCGAAGGACCGGGAAGGCGGCCGCTCGCCAGGGCTCGATCTCGATCGTGTCGCCGTCGGAGAACTTGCGCATGTGCAGCTGGCAGACAGCGGTGGCGCGCTCGTGGCCGTGCGCTTGGCCGTTCACCATCACGCCACAGGTTCCGCAGATACCTTCGCGGCAGTCATGGGGGAACTCGATTGGAATCTGATCCTTTTCGATGAGACGTTCGTTCACCACATCGAGCATCTCGAGGAAACTCGCGTCATCGGGGATCCCGTGGGCGTCGTACTCGGCGAAGGCGCCGGGCTGATCGGGGCCCGCCTGTCGCCAGACACGTAGTTTGAGGTTGAGTGTTTTGGACATGTAAACGGAATCTCTACTTGTAGCTACGGGTGGACGGGATCACGTACTCGAAGGTCAGTTCTTCGGCGTGCTTGGTCTGGGGTGTGTCGGCATCGTGCCATTGCCATGCGCTGACGTGCTGGAAGTTCTCATCGTCTCGCTTGGCCTCGCCGTCGTCGAGAACGTGCTCTTCACGGAAGTGGCCGCCGCAGCTTTCTTCACGGTCCAGCGCATCACGCGCCATCAGCTCTGCCAGTTCGAAGAAGTCGGCAACGCGGCCGGCCTTTTCGATGCTCGAGTTGATGGTGTTGTTGGATCCCAACACCTTGAGATCCTTGTAGAACTCGTCGCGAAGCGCCCGGATTTCGCCGATGGCCTTTTCGAGTCCGTTCTGATTGCGGGCCATGCCGATGTAGTCCCACACCAACTTGCCGAGCTCGCGGTGGAAGTAGTCGGGACTCTTGGTGCCCTTGATATCGAGGAACTGCTGAATTCGACCCTTCACCTCGGCCACCGCGCTGACGAACACGTCGTCGGTAGTCGACACGGGATCGGTGTTCAACTTGTCGGCCAGGTAGTCACCGATGGTGTAGGGGAGCACAAAGTAGCCGTCGGCCAGACCCTGCATCAGCGCGGAGGCGCCAAGCCGGTTGGCGCCGTGGTCGGAGAAGTTTGCCTCGCCGGCTGCGTACAGCCCGGGGATGGTGGTCATCAGGTTGTAGTCGACCCACAACCCACCCATGGTGTAGTGCGTCGCCGGATAGATGCGCATCGGCGTGCTGTACGGATCCTCACCAGTGATGCGTTCATACATCTCGAAAAGGTTTCCGTACTTCGCTTCGATGGTGTCTTTGCCATCGCGCTCGATCGAATGCTTGAAGTCCAGGTAGACGCCATTCTTCAGAGGGCCGATTCCGTAGCCGGCATCCACGACGGTCTTGGCGTTACGCGACGCCACGTCTCGGGGCACAAGGTTGCCGAATGCGGGATACTTCTCTTCCAAGTAGTAGTTGCGGTCGGCTTCAGGAATGTCCCTGGCTCGTCGGGTCTCATCTCGATCACGGGGCACCCAGATTCGCCCGTCGTTTCGAAGCGACTCGGACATGAGGGTCAATTTGCTTTGGAACTCGTCTGCTGCGGGGATACAGGTGGGGTGGATCTGGGTGAAGTTCGGGTTGGCGAAGTACGCCCCCTTGCGATGGGCCCGCCACGCGGCGGTGACGTTGCAGGTCATGGCGTTCGTCGACAGGTAGAACACGTTGCCGTATCCGCCGGTCGCAAGCACGACGGCATGCGCGGAATGGCTGGTGACATCGCCCGTGGTGAGATTGCGGCACACGATGCCGACCGCCTTGCCGTCCTTGACGACAACGTCGAGCATCTCTTCGCGGGTATGGAGCTTGACCTTGCCGGTGTTCACCTGCCGCATCAGTGCCTGGTAAGCGCCGAGCAGTAGCTGCTGGCCGGTCTGGCCTCGGGCATAGAAGGTGCGGCTGACCTGGGCGCCACCGAAGGAACGGTTGGCGAGCAGCCCTGCGTATTCACGAGCGAACGGCACACCCTGAGCTGCGCACTGATCGATGATGTCTACCGAAACCTGAGCCAGGCGGTACACGTTGGACTCACGGCTACGGAAGTCGCCACCCTTGACCGTGTCGTAGAAAAGTCGGTAAACGCTGTCGCCGTCGTTCTGATAGTTCTTGGCGGCGTTGATACCACCCTGGGCGGCGATGCTGTGGGCTCGTCGAGGCGTGTCGTGGAAGGTGAACGCCTCGACTTCGTAGCCGAGCTCGCCCATGGTGGCGGCAGCCGACGCGCCGGCGAGGCCGGTGCCGACGATGATCACCTTGAACTTGCGCTTGTTCGCCGGGTTCACAAGTTTCATATTGAACTTGTGGCTATCCCAACGATCTTCGATCGGGCCGTCGGGGATTTTTGAATCGGGAAGCATGGGCTTTGTTTCCTTTATGCGATGCGCGGAGCTACTCGCTCTCTGCGCTTTCGACTGGTTGACCGATACGGGGGTCATCGGCATCGACGAGGCCGGTGAGAACTGCGAGAGGGAAGCTGAGATTGCCGATGAGCACGACGGCGGCGATGCCGTACTGCAGGCCCTGACGGATAAGGGCGAACCGGGGATTGTTGAGCCCGAGCGTCTGGAACATGCTTCGCACCCCGTGGAAGAGGTGGATCGCAACGGCAATGTTGGCAACGATGTAGATGAGGGCGATCACTGGGTTGCTGAAGCTGCGTACAACGTTTTCCTGCACGTGGCCGTGGGTCCAGTCGCTATCGAGGAGACCCCAGGTGAAGTCGGCCAGGTGGAAGACGATGTAGACCAGGATGACGGTGCCGGTGTAGCGGGTGGTTCGACTGGCCCAGTTAGCGGCTTGCCAGTCGCGCTTGGACTGGTAGGTTCGATTCGCCTTGCGGTTGAGCAGGCTCAGGCTGTAGGCGGAGTGGATATGTAGGCCAAAGGCGCCGATCAGGCCAAAGCGCATAATCCACAGCACCCAGCCATGAGGAAAGAGCGGCACGAGGAGCTCACGCAGGAAATGCGCATAGACGTCCATGTCGTATTCCCAGACGCCGTTTTCGGCGACCGGGCCGATGTACAGCTTGATGTTTCCGAACATGTGCGCCAGCACAAAGCCGATGAGCATCAGGCCGGTGACTGCCATCACCCACTTTTTCCCGACCGAGGTCTGGTACAGATTCAGTGGGAACGGCAGCTCTTTGCCGCGGGTGCGAATCTTTTGTGGGCCCGAGGGGCGATTGGTGGTTGGTGCGGCCACTGATTTCTCCAGGGTGCGCGATCAATATCGCTATACAGGAACAGGTTTCCACAGTTGAACGTAGCGCCCGAAACCGGGCGATCTGCAATTCTTTGATGCGACTGTAGCGATTGGCTAGCGAAGGTCTTTCCGCCATACGGCTTTGAGCCCCGACCAGGTGTCGGAGATCGCACAGACCTTCACGTCGACCAGCGATGTTTCAAGGATCGCGGCCCGCACAACATCGCCGCTGAGGTCGGTGTCGACACCCGAGGTTTTCTTGGGCCAGGCGAACCAAACCATGCGATCGGGGTGGATGGCTGCTTCGATCTTGGGGAGCCGTTGGCGCAGCACCTTCTCACGAGTTTGGAACGACAGAACAACATCGGCCGAGCGTGACAGGCGGCTAGAGAAGGTGACCGAGGGAAGTTCTCCGAGGAGTTCGGCGAGCTCGTCCGGTTCGGTGAGAACGCTCACCCGATGGCCCTTTTTGATTCCCAGTTTCTTGGGTAGTGGTGTACCCGAGTATCCGGCGGGCATCAGGACGTGATCGGCTGCGACGAGGTGTCTTCGGCGGGCGGGATGACCACGCTCTGATACCGGTTGGAGGCCACCACCGGGTCGCTGTCTTCGGACCCTTCCGCCTGCAGTTCGATCGTTACCGCAACGAGGTCGTGGATCGCTGGGACAACGAAGGTAAACGCGCCGATTCGTTCAACCGAGTCAGCCGACAGGTCGCCCTGCCAGGTGGTCTTGTGTTGCCAATCTCCGATGGTCGCTGTTGCGGTGACGCGGGCGGCCTTGAGCACTCGATGGAAGTCGTTGACGGCGTGCACCTCCATGGAGATGCGACGCCCGGGTGTGACGATGGTAGGCAACGCGTCGGCCACCACAATCACGGGCCGGCACGAGTCGGTCACTGCACGATACGCCGGCTTCGGGCTGCGGTCCGTTTGGAGCAGTCCGAAGCCACCTTCGGGCTCGGCGTCCACCAACGCCATTACGCAGAAACCCTGGGAGGGCTGGTACTTCAGGCGTCGTATGGTCTCGATCTGCGATCGGATGAGGTCGGCTTGATAGGAACGGGTGGCGCGAGCCCAGCTGGCCCCATCAACGTACGCGCTTCGGGGGAGGTACCGCTCGAACGATTCCTCTTCGGCGGTTGCGTGAGAAGGCGAGGTGCCAGGCCAGTCCCGCACACGCATCGACTGGGAGCCGAAGCCTCCGAGGAAGCGGCCAAGCCGTGGCCATCTACGTAAGAGGGCGGCGAGGTCTTGGTGTTTGCCCGTGTGCCATCCGAGCCAGAGATGTGGGTCCGACGCCGTGGAGCTCGTGAGTCCGGGAACGGTGCCAGATCTCATGATCACCGATCGAGAGGGGTCCGAGCTCGACAGCTCGCGCCGCAATGTTGGACCGAGCACGGTTCGATTCCACGAAGGAAGAACATGCTTGCTCAGACGCTTGGCCAGACCGGCGAGCGGGTCGCCGTAGTTGATAGGTGACGGAACGACTGGTCCATTGGGTTCTTCATGAGTGCACCACACCGAAACCGATGGATGACTGCCCAAAAGGTCGGCGGCTTCGCGAGCGACCATGCGGGCTCGCCGTCGGGTGTTGGTGCTGTAGGTCCCGACCAACGGAAGGTCTTGCCACAGCAGCACCCCCAGTTCGTCCGCCCTCTGGTAGAGCTCCGGGCGGGCGATATGGCCGTGAACTCTGATGAGGTCCAGTCCTGCTTCCTTGGCCGCGTCTACATCGTCGGCGATCAGATGCGCGGGTTCGGCGGCGAGTGTGGCCGATTGTGGACCCAGGCTCACGCCCTTCACAAAGAGCCGCCTGCCGTTGACCGTCCAGCCAAAGTCCTTCACCGAAACGGTTCGAAGGCCCGTTCGCCAGAATCGCCTGTCGCTCACCGCCAACGGTTGTCCGTCCTCGTCCTCGGAGCGGACGGTGACGCCGATGTCGTACAGGGGCTGATCACCGTCGGTCGGGCTGAGAGACCACGGCCACCACCGTTCGGGATCCTCGATGGAGATCGTCCACTCAAGCCGATTTTCACCTCTGCTGAGGGTGTGAAGGGCTGACTCGCTGCCGTTGGTCTGTCCCTGCGGGCCAAGCACGCTGGTGTCGATCCGGACATCGCCCGCGTGGAGGGCATCGAGGACCGCTCGGATTCTGACCGTCGCCGAAGTCTCGGTCGCTTGGGTGCAGAGCAGTCGGCTATGACGAATGGCGACGGGTCCCGTGGTGCGGGTGTGGACTGGCCTCCAGATCCCCCCAGGGGAGATCGGTGGGGCGAGCGGACCGCTTTGCAGTGATCCGGTGAGCGACTGTTTTGGACCGTCGCCCGGGGCCGGGCAAGCAACATCGATTGCCAACAGGTGGTCGTGACGTTCGCGAAGGGCGTCGGTGATCTCGAAATTGTGGGCGACGAAGTAGCCGCCGGTCGATCCGAGAAAGTGGCCGTCGAGCCACACGTCGCCTTCGGCGAGAACTCCCTCGAGAACGAGCCACTCGCGCTCGTTTTCGGACGGCTTTGGTGCTTGAAACCGCCGACGATGCAGCAGCGCATTGCGATTGAGTGCAAACGTCGGGTGCGTCGACCAGTGCCCAGGCACCTCGATTTGGGGCCATTCGGTATCGTCTAGTTCGGGATCAGCGCCACGCTTTTGGAGGTCCGCGTCGAGCCGGGCCACCCGCCACTGCCCCGAGAGATCCATGCTGCAAGCCTACTCATATGACACAGATCGAATGCAGTGACCCCCGCAGCGGGTGCGAGGCGTGAATCGGCACCTCAGACGATTCGCTGTTTGCCGCTCAGGAAATCTTGCAGGATGTAGCTGCCGAGATCCCACGGATCAGTGTGGAAGACCCGCCCCTTGTTGATGCGGGCCATCGCGTTGACGAAGTGCACCATGCCCGGCGAGTCGCCCAGCATGAAGGTGTTGATCGTGACCCCCGCTTTGGTGCAGCGTTGGGCCTCTTCCAGTGCCAACCGCTGTTGGTAGTAGGTATCGGGCCAGTTGAAGTGGGAGCCGTATTCGTCGGTCCAGGCGGTCGGCTCGCCGTCGGTAATGCACAGAATCTGCTTGGTACCGCTCTGGCGGGCCAGGAGTCGTCGAGCGATGAACAGCGCGTGCTGAAGGTTGGTGCCCTGGGACTCGGGGGAGTCGAGCGTTGGCAGAGCCTGAGGTTTCACTTCGGCCGCCTCACGATTGAAGGCAACAAGCCCAAAGTAATCCTTGGGGAACTGACCGGTGATCAGGGTCTGCAGGGCCAATGCAACCTTCTTGGCCGGAACGAACCTGCCTTCCCAGACCATCGAGTAGCTGATGTCGAGGAGGAGAACAGTGGAGCTCGCTACGGATTGCTCGGTCTGTTCGATCTCGAAATCGTCGGGGCTGAGTCGCACCGGAGTACCACCGCCAGATCGTTGCACGGCATTCCGAACGGTTTTTCCGATGTGGAGGTTGAACGGATCGCCAAACTCGTAGGGCTTGGTTTGATAGCTGCGTTCGTGGCCGATGCCCACGCGGTCGATGTCGTGACCGCCCAGCATGCCTGCATCTAGATTCTCGAACAGTTCCTTTAGTGCGCTCTGACCGAGCTTGCGCACCCCCCGTGCAGTGAGTTCCATACGGTTGCCCTCGGCATGGATCAGACCAGCGTCTTCCATATCTTTGGCCATCGACGCCAGGCGGTCCAACGAGTTGGCGGCTTGATCACCCAGCAGTTCGCGAACACCGTCGATGTCCGCTTCCGACAGCGAACGAGGGTCGCTCGCCTGTTTGAGAAAGTTGCTTATGCGATCACTCATGCCCATCTGGCGCATAGCGTTCTGGGCCTCGCCCATTCCCATGGGCATGCCGCCCATCATCTGGTAGCTCTGACCCCAGCCTGCATCAGGCATCGCATTCTGAAGATTCTGAGACAGCCGGGCCATCTCTTGCTGAAGGCCCATGTCCTGCAGCAGGTTGTCCATCAGGCTTCGCAGTTGTTCCTGCTGTTCGGGGGACATGCTGTTGAACATCGCTTGGGCCGCAGCCATCTGGTCGGCCAACTGCTCCAGCAGCTCATCGAGCGTTTGGGGGTTGCCGGGAAAGAAGTCGCCGAACTCTTCCATAAACGCCTCGAAGTCGGGTTCGATACCCATTTCGCGTTGTTCGAGCATGTCGTTCAACGCATTCATCATTTCCCGTTGCCGACCAAGGTCCTCGGGGGTCATGTTCTGCATCGACTCGCTGGTCTGGTCGAACGCGTTGTTGATCATCTCCTGCCGGAGCTTGTCGAGCAGCTGATCAAACTGATCTTGCGCTTCGTTGCTCTCGAATTCATAGCTCTGCAAGCCCTGCACCCGTTGGGCGAGGTCATCGGCCAACATGTCGAGCTGTAGCTGTTTCGACGCTGTGGACTCGCGGGCAAGGTCGGCGTTTCGTCGGTCCTCTTCCGAGCTTGAGGGGTCATGCAGCTGAAAGTCCGCCAGGGTTTGCCGATCCTCGAGACCTTGCTGTTCACGTTCGACGATTTCATCCAGCGCTTCGGCAATCTCGGCGTATACGCCACCTAGATCGCCAGACTCGAGAAGTTCTTCCTTCTTTGCCTCTAGCTGGCTGATGATGTCGCGCAGGCCCTCGATCTCTTCACCGTTGCGATCGCGCATTCCTTGTTCCATCAACCGACGAAGCGCGGCCAAGGGGTCGCCGTCTCGGGCCAGATGGTCAGACATCCGATCCAGAAGGTCGAGCGCGTCGAGATCGAATCCCGTCTGAGATCCGTCCCATCTCGAATACCGAAACCGGTGCGCCATCAAGCCACCGTAACTCAGCGGTCGCCAAACCCATTGGTCGGGCATCTCGTCCCGACTTCGGCAACTCGGGCCGGCGGCGTTAAGGTGCGGGCGATGGCATCGAACCCCTGGCTGGACGAGACCGAACCGACGATCGCAACGCTCGGCGAGCTCCGAGCCGCCGGATGGCAAAGCCGTCCGATCAAAGACGAGATCCGCGAACACACCTTGGCTCGAATCGTTGACGGGACCACGATGTTTCCCGGCGTGCAGGGGTATGACGACACGGTCGTCCCTCAGCTCCAGCACGCTCTGCTGGCCAAGCACGACATGGTGCTTTTGGGCGAACGCGGTCAGGCCAAGACCCGGATCATCCGTTCTCTAACGGGCCTGCTCGACCCGTGGATGCCGATCATCGCAGGATCCGAGATCAACGACGACCCCTACAATCCGGTCTCGAAGCACGCCCGAGATCTCGTAGAGGCCGAGGGCGACAACGCCCCGATCGCCTGGGTGCCGGCGTCGGACCGCTACGGAGAAAAGCTGGCCACCCCCGATACGTCGATCGCCGACCTGATTGGAGAGGTCGACCCGATCAAGGTTGCTGAGGGCCGGTATCTATCGGACGAACTGACCCTTCACTACGGGATGGTTCCAAGAACAAACCGGGGAGTCTTTGCGATCAACGAATTGCCGGACCTCGCGGAACGAATCCAGGTCGGTCTGCTGAACGTGCTCGAGGAACGAGACGTCCAGGTGCGCGGCTACAAAGTTCGGTTGCCGCTCGACGTCATGCTGGTCGCCTCGGCCAACCCGGAGGACTACACCAATCGTGGTCGAATGATTACCCCGTTGAAGGACCGGTTCGGCGCCCAAATTCGGACCCACTATCCCTACGAACTCGACGTAGAGGCTTCGGTGGTGAAACAGGAGGCGTTCATTCCCGACAGTGGGCTCCCGGTTTCGGTCCCGGACTTTATGGCTAACGTCATCGTGCGATTCACCCACCTCGCCCGCCGGAGCGGACAGGTGAACCAGCGATCAGGTGTGTCGGTGCGAATGAGCGTCTCCAACACCGAGACCCTTGTGGCCGCCGCAACCGCTCGAGCGTTGCGTTTGGGTGAGGCTTCTGCCGTTCCTCGCGTCTGTGACCTCGACGCCATCTTCCCCTCCAGCGCCGGCAAGATCGAGATCGAGTCGCTCGATGAGGGCCGAGACGAAGAGATTCTGGACCACCTATTGAATGCGGCGCTGGTGGAGGAATTCCGGGAACGGGTCGGTGGGGGAGCGGTCCATCAGATCACCGAGGCGTTCGACGATGACACCGTCGTGAGCACCGGCGATGACATCCCGGCATCTTCCTATGTTGAGATCGTGGCGGACAATCCGGCGTTCGCCGATGCGGTTGAGGCATTGGTGCCGGGTGGTTCGGCCGAAGAACGAGCCAGCGCCATCGAGTTCCTGCTCGAAGGCATGCATCTCACCAAACGACTCAACAAAGACGCCGTGGCCGGCCGATCGAGCTTCCGCATCAGATACTGAATCTCCTCGCTCCACTCCACCTGGGCGGTGCGTGGCGAACGCTGTAGAAGTCTTTGCCGTTCGCTGAGGGGTCTGTTGTCTGACTCACCCGGAGTCGTTTCGCTGGCCTGCGGGCTGCCTCGCCCAGCGGTGCGTGCTGCGTTGCTGGCGCAGCCGCAACCCCACGATCCTCCGTCAGAGTGAGGGTACGAGATTTGGCCAGCGATCTACGTTGCCGACGCGCAGCGAGGCAGCACAGCTCGGTATCAAAGGCTGTTTGAGCGAAGCGAGGCGGCAGCGACCCGACCAAATCCGAGATCATCGAGCCCAGTGAACGTTCAGGACCTCGTGAGCGTTCGCCACGTTCCGTTGGAGGCGAGTGGACGCAAGGGGAAACGAGTCCTCACTGCTTGTGGTAGCACGTTCGCGCAGGGACGCGATTTACGCGAATCTGGCGCATAAATCCAAAAAACCCCCAAAGAATGGGGCTTTCGGGGTTGCCAGCTCCGTATCACAATGGTGTAATTACACCGGAGCAAGCAACGGCGAGCCTAGCGTCTCGTCGGACCGTGGTGGGGGATAGATGCTCTCTGTCCCTCGCGCCCGCGGCCCGAGGAGTCGTGTTCGCCCTCTAGGACGACACCACTATCGGACCAACTCACGGGTCCATACACCCACAAGGACGCTTTCATATGGCACGGAAACAACTCATGATCGACACCTCCTGGCAGGCCTACGCCAACTGCCTCGGTGTTGACCCTGATCTTTTCTTCCCCGAGCGAGGGGCATCCACACGCGAGGCTAAAGAGGTCTGCCGTGGCTGTGTCGTCAAGGACGATTGCCTCGAGTATGCGCTTGCAAGCGGTGAAAAGTTCGGAATCTGGGGTGGCATGAGCGAGCGCGAGCGTCGCCGTATCCGCCGTCAGCGGGCCCAGGAACGGGCGCTTCGGGCGACCGCTCTGGCTGGGGAAACTGCGTAACTGCCACAACCGACTGTCGAGCCCGGTTCTTCGGGTGTACGATGGAGAGACACTCTTAAAGGAGAAGGATCGCATGCGCGGACCTCAAGGCTGGGAATTCATCATCATTCTGGTTCTGGTTCTGGTGCTCTTCGGAGGTGCCAAGATCCCCCAGCTCGCCCGTAATCTCGGACGAGCCCAAAAGGAATTCAAGGACGGAATCGAAAGCGGCGCCACCGGCGAAACCGCTAAGGAGTCCGATAAAGCTGTCTGAGGTTACTTCGGTCCCAACGTGGGAGGAAGTGGCTGAAGAGCACGGGCGGTTCATTTATGGACTTGCCTACCGGTTGGCCGGTAATCATCACGATGCGCAGGACGTCGTTCAAGACGTCCTCCTTCGCGTGCAACGGGGACTGATCAACTACAAGCCCGGAAACATCGAGGGATGGCTCAGTCGTATCACGACCAATGCCTTCCTCGATCGTGTTCGTAAGCAGCGACGCCGCCCAACGGTCGCATTGCCCGAGGATCCCGATCGTGTGATCGAAGGATCTGCCGGTGCCGATGCCGAACTTGCTCAGGAGACGCTGCCCGACCATCTCCAGGAGCTATTGAGTCAGCTGGCGCCGGAGTATCGAGTGCCGGTCGTTCTCAAGGACATCGTGGGGTTCCGTTATGAGGAGATTGCCGAGGCGCTAGACGTTCCGCTGGGGACGGTCCGTAGCCGGATTCACCGAGGTCGGGCTCATTTGCGGACCGCTCTTGAGCAGGCTGAGCGGGCCGAGACCGCCGAGCAGGAAGAGTTGCTTCCGTCATGAGCGTTCAGGGGCCGGGTGAGGGATACAACATCGATTGGTCCTTGGGCTCTGAGGAGCCATGGGAGGAGCAGATTTCGTCGCTTCTTGGCAGTCTGCCTCCGGTAGAGCCACCACCCGGTTTCCTTGAAGGGCTTGCCGCGAACGGTCCCCGAATTCAGGCGCCGTTCACACTTGATGCCGACGAGATGTTTTCGTTCCCGGTGTTACCCGTCGAAGACGGCGAGTAACAGTCGAAGACGGCGAGTAACAGCTAGCGGCTGAGGCTGACGGCCCACACCACGAGAAGCAGCACGGCGAGGAACGCCAGTTTGGTCGCGACTTCGATGAAGAAGCCGCGCCAGGAACTGGCGCCGGCTAGACGCCTGCGCATCTTGGCTTCTACTGCGTCGTTGTCTAGCTGCCCGCCGAGACCGGGGGTCAGGAGGGTATTGCGAATCTCCGCGCTGGGGGACTCGTTACTCAGTGGTTTGGCTGCGCCGCCCTCGGCAGGCTCAGCCATTAGGAACGAACGGGAAAGACGTCCATTTCAACCGGTGTTTCAGCCGCTTCCTGTGCGGCGCGGGCCGCAACGCGGCGGCTCTTGAGGATTCGGCGACGCTGGCGTTCTGAGGCTCCGCCCCATACGCCGTGGTCGATACGCATATCGAGCGCATGATCCAGGCAGGTGTCCTTTACCGGGCACGAAGCACAGATTTTCTTGGCTGCTTCGACCCCGACACCATCGCTGGGGAAGAACACCGACGGGGGGTGGTTGTTGCAGTTGCCTAGCGCCATCCACGTTGTTTCCATACTGCTACTGACGTCTGAAGTTGTCATCTGGTTCCAATTCCCTAGGAATTTCTTGGGTACGGCGACCTATGACACTGGACAAACCAGGGGAATCCCTGTGCAAATCAGCGTCTAGATCAAGCTCCACAACCACTCGAACGCCACTAGCATAGTGGAAATGAGCGACGTTGAAGTAGCTGAACTTGCCGAGCCGGTGGCCTATGCGGTCATTACCTATCTGGGTCCCGTCGCTCCCCACTGGGATATTCGGGCCAATTACGGCGACACAGCGATGATTGAGGCCTTTCGTAGCAGGGTGAATGCCCGTCTACTTCTGATCCCTCGTCACGACCCGCAGTTCAATCGCAACAAGCTTCGGGTGAACCGTGACGCGGAGCGGGAACTAATAAAGCTCGACTGGGATCTTGGCGATGTTGTTGAAGAGGCTGGCGCTGGCCGTCCGCCTACGGATGACCCTCGTCGTCCACGCAACTAACCGTCTCGCAACTCACAAGGGGTCCCTGTGCCTGAAATAATCGGTGTTGATCTCGGCGGGACGAAGATCCTCGCCCGGCTCGTAGATCCTGTCACCGGCAAGTCCGAGGGTCGGGTGAAGAAGCCGACTCCGAAATCTGGTCCGTCAGATGTTCTCGACAAGATCGTGACCGTGGTTGACGATCTGGATCCGGATCGCCGCGCCGAATCGGTCGGTATCGGTGTGCCGGGGCTTGTGACCGAAAGTGGTGTCGTCACACTCTGTCCTAACATCAACGGCTGGGACACACCTGTTGATGTTGCCGGAATCCTTAGCGAACGGCTGGGCCGAACGGTGGCGGTCGGCAACGATGTGAACGTTGGGGCGTTGGCTGAACACCGGGTTGGTGCGGGTCAGGGCTTCAAAGATATGGCCACGGTGTTCGTCGGAACCGGCGTCGGGGGTGGCTTGGTCCTCAACAATCGTTTGGTCGCGGGCGAACGCGGCATGGCGGGCGAGATCGGGCACCTCACCACTCATCCGGGTGGTCGTCAGTGCGGGTGCGGTCAGTTTGGCCATATGGAGGCCTATGCCGGGCGAGCGGGCCTCGAGGCGGAAGCTCGGCGTCGTCATGCGGCAGGAGACAAGAACGAACTGGTTCGGCTGGCGGGTGATGGCCGGATCAAGAGCAGTTTCATCGCCAAGGCCATCGAGGCCGAAGACAAGGTGACGCTGGAACTGATCGAGGAAGCGGTCCAGGCGTTGGCGAGTGCCATTGGATCGATGGCCACGCTGCTCGATCTTCCACTGGTCGTTCTGGGCGGTGGGGTAGTCGACCGTTTGGGTCAGGACTTTCTGGATCGGATCTCCGCCTCAGAGTATTTCGGTGGGTTCGGAAACCATGTCTGCGAGCTGCGGCTGGCAAAGCGGCTCGACGATGCGGGCGTCGTGGGTGCGGCAATTCTGGCTGCGGATAGCTAGCCGCTGTACCTGCCGCCCGATCAGGTGGCGGAGGCCAAGAGTTCTCTCAACGCGTCGGCGGCTGGATGATCGAGGCGGTCTTTGCGTTGCACGGCCAACAATCGCCGGAAGAAGAGTGGCCGTTTGCGGGCACGCAGGAGAGGTTCGGGGCCCCGTTCTGCCTGGCTGACGGGAAGCACGGTCCAGCCCATGCCCAGTTGCACCATCTGTTGAAGGACCTCGGGTTGGTGGGATTCGGCGACCACGTCGAAGGGTGCGCCCAGACTGGTGAGCTCGGTGGCGATAAGTGATCGTGTGTGCGACGAAGCAGGAAAGCACACGAATGGGCCCCAGCCTGCGGGACCGCCTGGCGGGCGAGGACCGGGCGGGCGGTAGACCGCCAGCGGCTCGGTGAGTAGAGGTATTGCCTCCAGGCCAGCGGTGGGCTCGGGGGTTTCTACTACTACGGCGAGGTCGAGCTCGCCTTGGACCATTCGATTGACGAGCTCGGAGGAAGGGGCGACAACGAGGTCCAGTTGAACGTCGGCTCGTTCGTTGGTGAATCGGCGAAGGTGGTCGGGGAAGTGATGGACCGCCGCAACGTCGATCATTCCCACGCGAAGGCGACCGGATCGGCCGGCTAGCCGCGTAGTAGTCCACTGCACAAGATCCTCGGTTTGCACGACCACGGATCGGGCGTAGTCGAAGACCGGTTTGGCTTCGGCTCGGGGGAGTCGACGGCGCCCGTCTCGCACAAACAGTTCAATTCCCAAGCGTCGCTCGAGCTCCGCTATTCCCTGTGAGAGTGCCGACGGCGTCACATGCAACCGATTGGCAGCCTCGGCCCAGCTGTCCTCTTCGGAGATCGCCACGAGATAGGTGAGCTGTTGGAGCGAGATTTGGGGGAGGTCAAGCATCATCGAGCTTTCGACAAATGATGAGAATATCTTAACTGTCGGTTCAGAACGTTCAGATTATCTAAGATTTCAGAATCATGACTGAACCAATCGCCCCCACCAGCAATGGTCGCCTCGGCATTCTGATGCCCGGACTTGGCGCCGTGTCCTCCACCGTTATCGCCGGCGTCGTTGCCGCCCGTCAGGGAAGTGTCGCCCCGATCGGGTCACTTTCCCAGATGGGACGGATCCAAGTGGATCCGTCCGACCCCGACTCGGCTAAGCCTCTGATCAAGGACTTTGTCCCCACCGTGGGCTTAGATGACCTTGTCTTTGGCGGGTGGGATCCCATCTCGGCCAATGCCCTCGAAGCCGCCCAGGTGGCAAACGTGCTCCAAGGTCCCGACCTTGCGGCAATCTCCTCCGAGCTGGAAGGTGTCGTTGCCATGGATGCGGTCTTCGACCAGCGCTGGGTGTCACGGCTGGAGGGCGTCCGAGTGAAGGACCTCAGCAGCAAGTGGGATCAAGCGATGGCCCTGATGGACGACATCGAGCGATTCCGGGCCGAGAAAGAGTGTGATCGTTTGGTGATGGTGTGGTGTGGTTCCACCGAGGCCTATAGCGAGCAGTCGGACGTACATCAGAGTCTCGAAGCCTTCGAACAGGGCCTGAAGGACAACGACGACAACATTGCCCCCAGCCAGATCTATGCCTACGCCGCGCTGCAAAGCGGTGTGCCGTATGCCAATGGAGCGCCAAATCTCTCCGTCGACTGCCCGGCGATGGTTGAACTGTCCGAAAAGCGCAACGTTCCGATCTGTGGCCGAGACTTCAAAACCGGCCAGACCTTGATGAAGACCCTTATCGCCCCCGGTCTGAAGACCCGGCAATTGGGCCTGAACGGCTGGTTCAGCACCAATATTCTGGGCAACCGCGACGGCGAGGTGCTCGACGCCCCAGAGAACTTCAAGACCAAGGAGGTCTCCAAGCTGGGTGTGCTCGGGTCGATTCTCGAGCCGGAGAACAACCCCGAGCTCTACGGCGACATCGAGCACGAGGTTCGAATCAACTACTACAAGCCTCGCGGCGACAACAAAGAGGGTTGGGACGCCATCGACATCTTTGGGTGGCTGGGCTACGAGATGCAGATCAAGGTCGACTTCCTTTGCCGTGACTCGATTCTGGCGGCCCCGCTCGTCCTTGATATGGCGCTGTTCATGGATCTAGCTGCCCGCAGCGGAGAGAGCGGTATCCAGGACTGGATGGCGTTCTACTTCAAGGCACCGCAGTTCAATAATCCGGATCACATCGAGCACGACCTGTTTGCTCAGGAGCGTATGCTTCACGCCAAATTGCGTGAGTTCTCGACCAAGGTCTGAGCCCATAGCCGGCCTTGCCGCTCGGTCGTTCGAACAATTTTGCTGTTTGGGGAGTTCCCGAATCCGTCGCATGTCGGATTCGGGAATTTCCTGTTCAGAAGGCGATGCTGCGGGATTTCTGAGAGATGACAGTTTGTGTCACCGGGTTACGAATTGACTACGTGACCTAGCAGGGGCACCCAAATGGCTCTACCGTTCAACTCGCTCACAAACGTGGGTCTCAGATCGTCGCCCGAGCGGGCGTCAATCGCCCGAGCGGGCGGGTCTGTGGGGAGAGCTCAGTTACTGAGTATCGCTAAACAGAAAGACAGAGGACGCATGCGCCTTTCCAACTTTAAGAGCCTCATGGCTCTGCTCTTTGCCTTTGCTCTCGTAGCAGCTGCATGTAGCGGAGACGATGCCGCCAGTGATGACGGCACCGAGGAAGAAACCACAACAACTGAAGCCGTGGAAGAGTCTGATGACGCCATGGAAGAAGAAGACGATGCCATGGAGGAAGAAGATGACGCCATGGAAGAAGAGGACGGCGCAATGGCCGATCTCTCTGGCACCACGGTGACCATCTCCGGACCGGAGAACTCCGAGCGTGACATCGCCGCAATCCAAGGCGCCCTCGATGTCTACGCTGCCGCGAACGACATGACCATTACCTACAGCGGTTCCCGTTCGTTCTCCGACGACATCGGCGTGCAGGCTGAGGCCGGCACCGCTTCGGACCTCGCTATCTTCCCCCAGCCCGGCAAGGTCGCTGACTTCGCCCGTGACGGATTCCTGGTTCAGGTTCCCGACGCGACCGTTTCAGCCGCCAACGCCAACTGGTCACCCGACTGGACCGGTTTCGGTTCCGTAGACGGCGACGTCTTCGCAGTGCCTTCCAAGGCCGACCTCAAGTCACTCGTCTGGTACCAGCCAGCTCGCTTCGAGGCCAATGGCTACGAAGTACCCGAGACCTGGGATGACTTCAAGGCTCTTGCCGACGTCATGATCGAAGACGGCAACACCCCGCTTTGCGTGGGTATCGAGTCCGGTGGCGCAACCGGTTGGGCCTTCACCGACTGGATGGAAGACCTCATGCTTCGTTTCCACGGTGTTGATGTCTACGACCAGTGGGTCAACCACGACATCCCCTTCAACGATCCTCGCGTCGTTGAGGTCATGCAAGAGATCCTCGACCTCTGGAACACCGAAGGCATGGTCTTCGCTTCCGGTGGCAGCATTGCAACCACCCCGTTCGCTGAGAACGCGGAACCACTGGTTGACGGAACCTGCATGATGCACCGTCAGGCAAACTTCTTTGCTGGCAACTTCCCCGAGGGCACCCCGGCCAACGACGGAAGCGAAGGCGCAGTCAATGCGTTCTACTTCCCCACCGTTGATGGCACCAAGCCTCTCCTCGTGGCCGGAACCCTCGTCTCGTCCTTCCGTGACGCACCCGAGGTATGGGCCGTCATGGAGTACATGACCAGCGCCGAGTACGCCAACGAACGTCAGGCCATCCAGGCCGCCGACGCCGCCGGCACCTCCGGCTTCCTCTCGGCCGTAAACGGCTGGGACGCAGGGAACCTCAATGACCTCGAAGCGTCGTTCCTCGACATCTTCGCCGGCGCTGAGTCCTCTCGCTTCGACGCCTCCGACCTGATGCCCGCAGCCGTTGGCTCCGGTAGCTTCTGGACCGAAGGCACCGCAGCGGTGAATGGCGACAAGACGGCTCAGGAAGCCGCCGACGCCATCGAAGCCAGCTGGCCAAGCAACTAATTCCTAGGAATCGGATCGCCGGTTCCTAGCAAATAACGAAAGGAGCGTCAGCTACCTGGCTGACGCTCCTTCGCGTTTGGCGTTAAGGACTTACGCCAATTCGGTCACTGAATCGACATATTTCGGAAGTTGGCGCTAAGTGTGCGGTATGACACACTTTCTGCCCTAGGGAGGCAGGAATGAGTGTTCTTGAAACTATTGGGCGGTTTGTTGTAACCCTGCTACTAGCTGGAGTTTTCGGGCTGGTGGTGCGAACATTCGCACAACGTTTTGTGGGTGTCCAGGACAGTTCGCTCGCTCAGAGCGTGCGGGAGGTGCGGTCCCGGGTTGGTTTGGGGGGAACCGAGGCCTTGGCCGAACGAGATGCCACGCTTGACCTCGACTACGGGACTCGGAACTTGGTTGCCGATGGCATCGGGATTGTCGCCACGGTGTTCGGGTTCTTCTATTTGCTCGGTGGCCGAACCAGCTCGTTTCTCAACTCACCCGAGTCTTCGAAGTTCGCTTCCACGCTGTGGGCGGTAATTCTCGCCGTCACCGTGAGCGCGGTGCTCTTCGTCGGTACCAACATCCTGTTCAATCAGGCCTCGAAGAACTACACCTTGTTCAAGACCCTCATCGGTGCGGTCATTGGTTTCGTCACCTTTGGCCTGCTCGATGGAAACCGTCTGATCCAATGGGTGCAGGGTCGCGAAACCGTTGCCGATGGCCTCCACGGCCTCGTGAACAACGGGTCGTTCACCCTTCTCATCTTTTCAGTTCTCATCGGCGCGGTGATCTTTGCGTTCTACGGCTACTCCTATGGGACGCCCCGAGACGAGCCGCGTCGATACGCCACCATTGCGGCCGCCGTCGGAGGCACGATGGGCGCCCTGTGGGGATTGTTCTATGCCGAACGAATTCCGGTGGACACTGCGATCACCATCATTTGGACGCCACTTTTGGGTGCGATTCTGGTGGGAGCCCTCGGGTTCGCACTCTCGAAGCTCAACCAGCCGGTTCGGTTGGCGGTTGGAGCTGCTGCCGGTGCCGGAATCGGTGCGATTCTCGGTGGATTCCTCTTCCGGTCGGTGACGCCACGGATGGAAGTGCCCAAATTCCTGATCGCCACCGCCCTCCTGGCCGCGGTAGGGGTAGGCATCAACTACATACGAGGCAAGAACCTGATCACCGGGGCAATCTCCGGAGCCCTGATCGGCTGGATCATCGGCGCGTTCGTGCTGACTGGTGTAGGCGGTCCCCGATCCGAAGCCATCGGCGCGTGCTTGGTGGCCGGTGCCCTGGCTGGAGCCCGATTCGGTGCCGGCGAGCTGCCGACCCAGACCCAGCGCACCAATATTGAGAACCGTTCGCGCGGCCCCATCTTCTTGGCGCCCGCCATGTTCTTCCTCAGCGTGGGTCTGGTGATCCCGTTGATTCGCACCTTCTATCTAAGCTTCACCGACACCGTTCGTCGTGAAGGCGTGCGAGGACGCTTCACCGAGTTTGTTGGGCTCGAAAACTACGATCGGATCTTCTCGAACCCCAGCAGTTTCGACATCGGCGACTGGACCAACTTCGAAAACGGCACGATTCCCAGCCTGTTCACCTCGGCACCTTTC
The DNA here is from genome assembly GCA_938029215.1 of uncultured Acidimicrobiales bacterium. Lineage (GTDB taxonomy): Bacteria > Actinomycetota > Acidimicrobiia > Acidimicrobiales > SZUA-35 > JABDIY01. Next base: position 137,840 of record CALHFG010000014.1, read on the forward strand.
GCACTGGGTCTCACCATGGTGTTGGTCGCAGCCGGAATGGCCTTCCTCGCCGGCCGGCGTTCCGGGGCCTCGGCGTCGGGCTCGAGCCTTCTGGTCCCTGGACTCGGCATCTTTGCGCTGCTGGCTGCCCTGTTCCAGTTCCGGCTCATCCGGTCCAGCGGATCCGAGTCGGCCCAGGGCGACATCGTTGACGCGGTCAGCACGCCGCTGTGGCGCTATGCCTACCTTCTGCTGTTCTTGGCCGCCGGCCTGGGGTTGCTCTATGCGGCCTTCACCAACATGGCGTTTGCGGGCAAGTCCGGCGGCGCGGCAACTGCGGCCAAACCGTTTAGCTTTGATCTCGCCGGTGGTCACGGCGGTGTCTTTGCCTTCGGCCTCTTCTTGGCGATCACCGCCTTCTTCGCGTCGTTCCGAGGCACCATCTTCAACAGTCTGTGGTGGGTCTTCACCGTCACCATCGTCTCCACCGTGCTCGGGCTCGGCATCGCAGCCTTGGCCGACCGAGCAAGTTTGGAGAACGTCGCCAAGTCGATCATCTTCATGCCGTTGGCCATCTCGTTCGTTGGTGCAGCCATTATCTGGCGCTTCATGTTCATCGCCCGACCCGATGGTCGTCCGCAGACCGGTGTCCTGAACTACCTCTGGCTCAAAGTCGGCGACTTTGCCATGTCGGATTGGAACTGGCTTGGTGCGCTCGCGCTGCTCGGCGTGGTTGCGGGGTTCTTGATGATCAGTTACGCCGGATACACGCGTGCGAACTCGGGCATGGTCGGCGGCGGCATCGCCATGGCCCTGCCAATTCTGTGGCTGGCCTGGCGCCTCTTCGATGGACGGCTCGGGGGAGTGGGCGCTACCGCAGGCGATCGCACCCTGTTCTTCTTCTCCACCGACTTGCCCTACAACCAGCTGTGGCTGATGTTGATCCTTATCTGGATCCAAACCGGTTTCGCCATGGTGATCTTCAGTGCCGCCATTAAGGCAGTGCCCAGCGAGTTCATCGAGGCGGCCAGGGTCGATGGCGCAACCGACAGCAACATCTTCTGGCGAATCATCGTCCCCCAGATCATCCCAACTATCGGCGTGGTTACCACCACCTTGATCGTGACCGTGCTCAAAGTCTTCGACATCGTGCGAGTCATGACCAACGGAAACTTTGAGTCTCAAGTCATCGCGAACGAGATGTTCGTCCAGGCATTCAGCAACCGCGAGGTTGGTTTGGGCTCAGCGCTCGCAATCGTCCTATTCATCTCCGTCGTCCCGGTCGTGTTCGTAAACGTCCGCCGACTCCAGCACGAGGGCTGATACCAATGGCCACTATCGATGTAGCTCGAGACCAAGAGCGGATGCAGGCCCTGACCGATGGGTCAACCCGGACAGGCCTTGTGAGCACGGTCTACAAGTTTCTCTCGGGGATTCCCTCGTGGATTCTGTGGATCATCGTGATCCTGTGGACCACGCCAACACTGAGCTTGTTCGTCAACTCGTTCCGAGGTCGTGAGGACCAGCGCTCAAGCGTGTTCTGGCGGACCACGCCAGATCAACTCACGATGGACAACTACAGCACCGTGTGGAATTCACAGGCTGCTGGTGGCCTGAAGGAAGGTTTCGTCAACTCCTTCGCCATCGCCATCCCGGCCACGATCATCCCGATCGCGATCGCAGCGTTCGCGGCCTACGCCTTTGCGTGGATTGACTTCAAGGGCCGCGAGCTGATGTTTATCGGGCTCGTCTCGCTGTTGGCTATCCCTAACCAGGTGGCGCTGCTTCCACTGCTGCAGACCTATGCCGGTGGAGCCCACCAGACCATCCCATTCACCGACAAGACGATCACCCTGATTCCCGACCTCGGGTTACAAGGCACGAGCAACGCGGTATGGCTCTCCCACATCGGCTTTGCGTTGCCATTTGCCGTCTTCCTGTTGCATAACTACATGAAGTCGCTCCCCAAGGACATTTTCGAAAGCGCCCGAATAGACGGTGCAGACCACTTCACGATCTTCTGGCGCTTGGTTCTCCCGCTTTCGATTCCGGTGTTGGCCGCATTCGCCATCTTCCAGTTCCTTTGGACCTGGAACGATTACCTGATCGCTACCACGATGCTGGGTGCCGGAGGTGGTGGCAGCACGCCGCTCACGGTTCGCATCGCTGCACTCGTAGGCGAATTCGGCCGCAACGAGCATTTGCTCACCGCCGGTGCGTTCGTGATGTCGGCGGTTCCGCTCATGGTCTTCTTCGCCCTGCAGAAGTACTTCGTCAAGGGTCTACTGGCGGGCTCGGTCAAGGGGTAGACGCTCCGGAAGGGTCGGCCTACCAGCCGATGTGACCAAAACAACACGGGTAACTTCGCTCCTGATCCCCTTGCGTTCCTCTCAGTAGTTTCTAAGATGGTGGCGGGCCCGGCGTGGGTCTGCGGTTGCCTGGCGAGCTGGTGCCGAAGGAGATTAATGATGGGCGAGTCGACGATGATCAAGAAATTCAGTTTTCAGGCTGCAATCACGGCGTTGCTGTGTCTGCTGGCCGTCTTTGTGTTCGGTTTCTCCGGACAACCCGCGGCCGCCGAGATCGATGATCAGCCGCTGAACAACTTCTGGGGTGTCGACGGCATCGCCAGCGCTCAGACCAACAACTTCAACGC
>CALHFG010000015.1 GCA_938029215.1 uncultured Acidimicrobiales bacterium
CGCAATCCTCGATCTTGCCGCAACCAATCCACAGGATGTCTCACGAGATCTCCGAACGCTTAGAGACAGCCCTCCCCATCACCTCGCTCCAGAAACCATTGATTGGCTACTAGAAGCAGTTGGATGACTTGTAGACCAGCACAAGCGGGTCTGCTGCACGATGAGGCACCAGCTTGGGATGGCTCTGCGGAATCGTTCGCTACCGTGCGATAATCCCGCACTCAACGAGGTGTCGGGTGTGCTACTTCGGCCCTATTGTCCTATGCGATAGTGGCTTCGGCGATGCTGGATTCGACGGTATTGCTCGGTATGTCCGGCTTCGCTCTCGCTCTTGCCACCGAGGTTGAACCGTGGCAAGGCGGGCGGTCGATACGCCGAATCGTGGCCCGTCCCAAAGACAACAAGGCAGGACGATCGTTCTCGATTTCTCTACTCGAGAGGGCTGAATCGGAACTCCGCCCGTCTCTCGAAACAAGTACCCGACGGAATCACCGCAACCAGGTCCTCTTCGGCGTAGATCTCAATGTCATCAGCAAGACAGTACTGTTCCGGAGCGATACCAGATGTATGGAAAACCCATTGGTAGTTCTTGCCGAAGTTAGTTCGAGAACGCTCGCCGGAGTCTTTCTCATCCGCTCCTGCACCCCGGTCGTCACGCTCGCTCTGCTCGATATGCAAGCGGCTGAGATCGCCGTCATAGTCCTCAAGAACAAGACTGACGCCAAAGGAACACGATTCCGGACATTCGCCAAGCACGTCGGCTACACAACCGGTAACAAACACCAGAGGCAGCGCCGAAAGAGGTAGTGCCCAGTAACTCATCGGCTCCAATCGGCGAAACCTGGCTGCCTTCAAGTTGACCATTGACCCTGAACATGTAATGGGCTGTTGCGTGATGAGGTGGCAGCTTGGATTCGATTTCATGACTCCTCGGAATCCGTCCGATAACACCGGACATAATCCCGTTCTCGACTACGCGTCGGGTGTGCGACTTCGGCCCCATTGCCGTAGGCGATAGCCGCCCTGTGGAGCGGTCATGCTGGCGGCAACCAGATTTCTTCCGATATCCGTGACATGTCGAAACGGCGGGGCCACCGGCCGGCGGATTAGGGCGATTGTCCGTTCCCCCGTAGCCTCTACTGTTCAAACGTGGATTGAACGAAAAGGCTGACAGGGACCGAGCCGTCGCTTTCCCTGCCCGGCCGAATCGAGAGACTCATTCTCCATCCTTCGGCTGTTTTGCGCCCGCGGTGCGATGAGACCAGAGTGCCAGAATATGGATCATCGGCTGGTTCCTCTATTGGTTCCCAACCATCAAGCTCCGCGAGAGCAGCCAGGTGTGAAACTGCTTCCTGGACTTGGTTCTCGGGGACGACAAATTCCAACCTCACATACGACGGCGTAGTTGCGCCAAACCCGTTGGCAATTTCGCCGCGAAAGACCTCGCGGGTCGGAAGTTCCCCAAACGGCAACGTGGCGTCAGTGATGGGCTGGTTCTCGACCGCAGCGAGTCGATCCGTAGGACTTGCACAGGACAGCAAAAAAGCACAAAGCAGGACAGATGCCAACACGGTTCGGAGCAGCCGTCCGAAACACCGAGGCACGCTCGACAAGATCCACATGTTCTTATGACGGCAAGAATCTCGACACTCTGTAAGTACGGGGAGAACCGTCTGACACAGTCCAGGCCCGGCGGCACTCACATCTTCAACCCGGTCTCGTGACTTGATCACCGCCCGCGGTCACTGCGCAACCGATCCCTGTGCGATAACACCGGATATGACGACACGATTCTGCGACAACAGGAGGGACTGCCCCTGGGGGCTGCTGCGCGTTGAGGTGTCAACTTCGATTCATGCCGAACCATCCGAAAACCGTGCGATAACACCGGTCATAACAATGCGTTCCGCGCCACCCGGGGTGTGCTACTTCGGCCCGTACGGCCTAGTCGATATTGCCGGTGTCCTGCCCACTGGCTCGGGTGGTCGGTGTCTTGGAGGAGATCTTCTACGGTCCAAGAATGGGTTCTGGGCCTTGGAGTCGTTACTTGATGGTGCGCTACCTAGGTTGACCGGAGTCTTCGTGGACTTCGACTCCAACGATTTGGTCGACGTTGTGGACGGGACTGTGACCGGGATTTCGGTGTTGACCCACTTCAAGGGACTTACGCCCCATTTCAGCGCCCTCGGCGCCGCAGTAGTTTCGGCTGTCAGCTGAACATTGAACCGAGGCGGTCAAGAACCACTGCGAAGTCCTCGATGTCCAGCCAGTTGCCCCATCCTGGTGCCTCCTCGACACAATCTTCAGGTGACGCACCAGACCACCACAGCAGATCAGCCCAGCCTCCTTTGAACAGGACGACGGACCCTTCTTGCTTGTCCTTCGTGATCTGAATTCCGATCGAGTCGGGGTTGGCTATTTCTTGGCGAACGGTTTTCAGGACTGGTGGGAATTCGCCTTCTTCCCGCCAGGTTGTCTGGCTCACAGTAAGTCCGGCAGCCACCCATTCGGCCCGACGAATCGTGATCTGGTGGGCTGCCTCGTCGAGGTCGATGCGTGCCTGCACTGGCCCATCTTGACGGCTGGATGAGGTCGACACAACCAATTTCGGCACCTACCAGAGTCGAAAGTGGTCTAGTTGATTGGGTCCGCTGCAGGCTGAGGTGTCAACTTGGATCGCATCCGAACCATTCGAAAACCGTTGCGATAACGCCGGTCATAGCAACCCTTCCGCGCCACCCGGGGTGTGCGGTATCGGCCCCTACCGCCTATGCGGTAACGCTGGACGACATTGGCGTCCCGCCGATGTCTGAGTCTTCGGTTGGGGCCAACTTCCCGCAAGCGAGTTCCCACTACCCCTGACAACTTGATCATTCGAAACGCTCTGTCTGTGAGAATTCCGACGAGCGTTCCACTCAGTCCGCAAACGGCACTCTGTCGAGTCAGACTGGTTCGAGTTCCAGCCATACCTCGCCGTTGTCGAGGCGAATCCTGTCGACGCTGACATCAACCGCCGGGATTTGGGTAAGGAAGTCCAAGAGGACCTCCTGAGAATCAGTCAGTTCTGAACATTCTCGTGGCTGAGCTCTCACTTGTAGGACTGATGCGACGCCGGCGAACACCTTGCACCCAGCGACATCTACTTCTACGAGTCCGTCACCGACGAAACTCAAGGAAACAAGTCCGGCATCTAGGCCCGCATCCGAGGATCTTGATCCCAGGTAGCGAGTGTCGCTGACGTCTAGGCCAGCCAATTCACTGTTGGCGGTCTGATCGAACGTCACTGTCCAGTCGGAAGACGTCAGCGTGACAGACTGGCTGGTCGATGAAATGAGCGGCGAGCGGCTGAGAATCATAGTTTCCAGTTCGGGCTCCCAGTCCGGTCCAGCACGTTCACATTCGATCGCTGCCCCTCCGTAGTCACCACCGACGAGCACGTCTCGTTCGATCTTGAAGTCGAGGGTCGTTCCGCAACCGTGTGATCGGATGAGCAGGGAAGAAGGGCTAACGAACTCGAGTGATGTATCTGAGCCACTGGTGTCGAAAGTGACTCCGCTACGAGTCGCCCGAGCAAGTTGAAGCTGACCCGAAGGCAATGTGCTCGATGTAGAGCCCGCTGCACACGAACTGGCGAAAAGGCACAGAGTCGCCAGAATCTGCGCAAATCGATTCATACCTGAACGCTACATCAGAGGGTCTGATGCATGGATAGGTGCATCTGTGTCTGCTGCACCTTGAACTACCAGGTTTGCAAAGTCTCTCCGTCGGAGCCCTGAGCGACAACGTCCGGCATGATCACCGACTTCGAACCGACGCGACCGATTGTCTGCTCTAGACGGAGACAACCGGGATTTCTGCACCCAGTGTTTGGAGGAGGCGCCTGATGTCTGTCGGGTCTGACGTGAGAATCACAACGGGTCCACCTCGAGCCCTAGCAGCTGCGATCACAGCAACGGATGAATCAACGACGTCAGAGATTTGAGCCTGTCCACACAAAAGACCCGAAGCCCGAGCCAGCGTCCCGTCGAGCGCCACCTCATCGCAGTGTGCAAGGGCTCGAGCGAGGAGTGCTTGCCGGGCGCCATCGCGCCATGCTTGAGCAATCACGCCAGCTGGAACACAGACGTCGTCCGCGTCGTCGGCAGCGTTTCGCAGCATTGCCCAAACCGAGCGGTCGTTCCGATCCAGCGCTATGAGAGCCCCAGCATCGAGGACGAGGGTGGTCATCCCTTGATGCGGGCGCGTGCGTCTGCGAGTTCGGTTTCGGTGAAGGCACCGTGTTGCTGTTCCCAGGCAGCGACGACCTCTCGAAGGCCGCGGGTGGCGAGTTGTCGACGGGCTGCATCGGCAAGCCAAGCCGACACGTTCTGTTCATCAGCATCTGCAGCATCGCGTACAGCAATCGCTAGTTCTGCTTCGAGTGAGACAGTGAGACGTTCAACGGCCATACCGAACATCATACTTGTTCATACTGACATGCGCCACATAACACCGGACACAATCACTTCGTTCCAGCCAAGGCGGGTGTGCTGGTTCGGCCCAACCCGCACAGGTGATAGCGGCCGGCCGTGCGATAGCTTCGGTCGATCAGACTGTCGGCCGTGCTTCGGCTGGCTCCGGTAGTAGCTCTAACCGGTCAAGCAAGCAAGGCCAGCGCCGACAGTAAAGCATGGGCCGTGGACTTGTCGCCATTGCAGTCTGCGCTGCGGTCATCGCTTCAGCGGTTGGTCTGTATCGAACAGCCAATCGAGAGACCGAGTTCTGTGCTGCGTACGGCAATATCGTTCAAGGGCAGGTGGCTACCTTCGGTGAGGTCACCCTGCTTACCGGTGAGCCTGCAAGCCATCGAGACCCATGTGATGGCGACGACCTGTGGCACTACATGACAGGCGACCTTGATGGCGTCGACGGAGTGCTCTTTGACGACTGCGTCATCTCCTGGGTCGGCGGAGGGCGGTCGACCGTTGCAGCAGAGTCGATTCCTTGTGAGCCTGAGCCGATCGCACCGTTCGATAACACCGATACATAATCTCCAGCCTGAGCACGGACCAACCGTGCGAGTTCGGCCCTTTCCGCACAGGCGACAACGCCGGGGATTTCGCTCTGCGCCGTCGACTCAACGTGACTCAGTTAGTTGAGCCTCATCCGAGTTTCGGATCTGACATTCCTACGATGCTTCTGCATCGATGATTCCCGAATTGGCGTGCGATAACACCGGACACAACTAGTAGGCGTTCGTCGCTTCACGAGGACCGTGGTGGCACGTCGGTGTAGGACACGGTCGTTGACGCTTCGCTTTCGGATCGGGCTGTTTGAATAACTAGGCCGCGTCCGTCGTGAGTCCACTCCACCCAGCCTGCGGGGTCCGACAACTGCAGGGTGTGGACCACTTCACCGTTAAGGTCAGCGATGTCCCACCGGAGGTCGTCACGCTGGATGAGTATCCGATCGCCTGACGGGGCGAACCAGGCCAAGCCAGCCAACTCGACGGATCCCACGCTTCCGAGGATGACTGACCGGGCGCCCTCTACCTGACCGAACTCGGTAAATCGGATTACGGCGTTGGCTCCATCTCCGGCGATCTCCACTGGAAGGTTCCAGCCGTCGCCCTCAACGGCGTTCAGGGTTTCGGTTCCGTCGCCGGATACCAACTCGAACGTCAAACCCTCACCGGTGCCGGTCTCGAGGACTAGTGTCTCGCCGGCCAACACCGCCCGAACCGCCCGATCAGATTCACCGGACTCTGGTCCGTCGATAATCTCCGCTGTGCGGCCATTGATGTGCCATGAGTTCAGGAACAGGATCTCTCCGTCGGCGGTCCAGGTCACGCTCAGCGGGGCGTTGTTCCCGTAGAAGACCAGTTGATCTCCCCGAAGAGTCTTATTGAAGCTGCCATCGGGCTCGAGTGTGCCGACCCCGTCGAGCCATCCATTGGCATCACACCCGGTGAGGAGCGCTACCCGACCACTGTGATGCACTATCGGAAACCAGCGTTCATCATCAGTCTGCTCGAACAACGTCCTCTCACGACCGGAGGTGAGCTCCTGACGAAAGAACCGGGAAGCAGGATCGGTGTCAGCTTCACAGCCGGGCACGCTCCGGGTGGTGGGCTCCATCCATAACAGAACACTGGCAGACTGTGCTGCCACAAGAAATCCGTCCACAACAGAAGTGAGCAGCCTTGGCTCAGCGAGCGGTTCTCCGGGCTCTGGGACCGGCGGAATCGAAGGTGGAGCGGCGGTCGATGACGTCGTCGCAGCGGTCGCAGCGGTCGCAGCGGTCGTAGTGGGTTGGCTTGAGCTGGTGATAACCGAAACCGTGCCGGTCGTTCCCGCCGCCTCAAGATGCTCAGCACCCGTTTCTGATGGAGTTGCCGACGTACATCCACCCGCGAGCACAGCAAAGGCCAAGCAAGTAGCTGCCATCCGCGAAACCACTAGACCTCGGTCTCCGTCGAACTCAGAGACATCGGCTTGACGTTGGACGAACTTCGAACGGCAAGAAGATTCAACGCCAGGGCGATAGTTACGAGGGCCACCAAACCGGGCAACGTCATCATCGCCCAGACCGCCATCACGTCCTCCAGAGGATCAGGTCCTGTCCTGTCCCAGTTGCTTGCGGCTCGATAAGCGCCAACCAGCCCCCTCGCCATAAACACCGCCATTGCAGCGAACACGAGACCGATACTCATAACCATCCAGCCAACGGAGCGCTGCGGGTGGGTATGAACGGAAGGGAGTACTGGTTCGGTCATTCTGCCATCGCACCTGAGCGGGTCGAGCGGACGCCGCCCCGATCTACGTGACACAAAGATATCGATGGCCAGGAAGGCGACTGGGAGTCCGATCGATAGAACCGCCATCAGAATGGACCAGCCAGAGACCGAGTCGACATCGGAGGGTCGAAGGTTCCGGAACTCCCATGCGGTGCGCTCGATGAAGAGGCTGGACTGACTCATTCCGATCAACGAAATGCAAACCACAAGGGAGGGGAACCAGAAGTCCCCTCGCCGGAGGTACTGGATACACCGCCCCCCGACGATCACACACAGCGCTCCAGGGATCACGAACAAGTTGTCATAAGCCCAACGAAGTCCGTGCGCAAACGGGTCACTAGAAGGAGTGTCTTCCATCAGATCCCATGGCCTGAAATGGGTCTCGTAGACGAACGCTATGAACATGAACGGCAAGATCGCGATGGGCAGACCGCACAGCAGCAGGGGCAACGATTCAACCGCCGTGGAGCCCCAGCGTCTGACCACCAGTGTTCCCATCGAGATGGCGTCCCTCGGGCCAACCCCAACGGCGAGTTGGGTCTCGTGTAGTACACCATCGAGTTCAGCGCCACGTCTTAGCCGGTCGCGGGTGGGTAGGCACCGGACCAGGAGTCGGCACAGGTTGTACCAACTCATGCGAGCCTCCGGAGGGCCTCGGACGCAACCTTCTGTCGCTTGGCTGCCTCGTCTCGGAGGGCAACCTCACCAATCTCGGTGAGCCTGTAGTAGCGACGGAGACGCCCATCCACAATCTGATCGTGGTCCTGCTCCACCAAGCCCGCGCTCTCGAGTTTTTCAAGAGCGTGGTACAGCGAGCCGGCCCTTGGACGCTGAGCTCCATCAGTAAGGGCCTCTATCTCGGCTACCAGTCCGTAGCCATGACGTGGCCCGTTGGCGAGAGCCGTCAGAATAAGAAATCGATGCTCGTTGATCGCCACACCCCTACATATACCGAAGTTAGGTATATCAAGTCAAACACTACAATCCGAACCACTCGGGAACGTGCGATAACACCGCATATAACAACGACCTCCAGCCCTGCAGGGGAGCGCGGTATCGGCCCCTGCCTAGTTCACGTTCCCGGTCGTTGTCATCGCACAAACTGGCTGAGGTGTTGCCTGAAGCGGTCAAGGCCCAGGAAGAGCTCAGCGATCATTCCTATCTCGGTCGCCCCAGACAATTTCGAGGCAGTGTCATCGGTAAAGAACACTCTTTCTGGGTCAACGTTCAGACGATCACAAACGTGCAGGAACGCACGCCTGTCTGGCTTGGCGAAACCAATCTCCGCGCTATTGAAGATCCCATCGAAACGGTCCTCAAGTCCGAACGCCTCCATCTCGGCCGGGATCGTATCGGTCCCGTTGGTCAGGACTGCAACGATCAGCCCCTCGCTCCTGAGTTCATCAACGATGCCCATGAGTTCCCAGTCGATTCGACCCGGCGTAGATAACCACTCCTCAGCTGCCCGAGGGCTCCCGACTGAACGGCCGACCGAAGTCACCCAATCGTTGCGACCGATCTTTCCTGTCACCACCCGATCAAGTAACTCCGGGGCGAACGCCGCACCAGCAAGTGACCCCTTCTCCAGACGATGCCGTTCCTCGACTCGATCCAGGTGTTGCGGGTCAAAGTGCCGAACGACACCGTCGAGATCGAGAAGCACTGTCGAAATCGCCACCGGACCAGTATGACGCAGCGCTGATTCCCAACACCCAGCCCCAAGCTAGATTGGAGTCGGGTGTTGCGTTAACCGGTTGAGTCCATCGTCAAAGCTACACATCGCTTGGGCAGTATGCCGCGGGCGATTTGAAGCGTTCTGGCCACTGTGGCCCGAGCTGGGGTCGAAACGGTGTTCCAGAGTCCTGCAGCTCAGATAGATCCTCCGCCTCGATCACTTCGTCGATAAAGACAAGAACCGATCCATCGTTCTGTACCGACGATGCCACCCGATCGAGATCCGAGGGTGAAGGCCCGGCCCGCTTGACGCCATCCAGTGACCATGCCGACCCACCTTCGGCGGTGGTCAGCAGTTGATAGCGCTCACAGCAGGACTTCCTGCCGCCGGTCGCCAGCCAAGAAAACCGTGACCGTCCCCCCATCGCGCACCGCAACGACGGCGATGCCGTCAACAACATGTGCACTGACCCCATCAGGGACGTTGAGAGCGTTTCCGCTACCGGAGCAGGCAGCAACCGAAGTCAAGAACAACGATCCAAACAACAGCCGGCGAAGCACTAGCTCATTGTCTCATGGTTGAAGACCAGCTCCAAGGCTCCAGTATCGGATCAGGCTTCCAGATCGTTCCAATGAGGAGACAGCAGGTCCGTGTTGACGAGCTCGGTCGGCTTGAGGCCATTCAGGATCAGCAGGGCTTGCTCGACCCCTTGGTCAAGCATGCGTTGCCGACCCTCAACCGTGGACGACGCTATGTGTGGTGTCACGATGACGTTAGGTCGATCGAGCAAGGTGTGTGACGGGTCCAGAGGTTCGGGTTCGGTGACATCGAGACCGGCGGCTCGCACGTGGCCTGAGTCCAGTGCTCGAACCAGTGCCTCGGTATCGACCAAACCGCCGCGAGCGCAGTTGATGATCACCACTCCCTCCCGACACTTCGCCAAGGACTCGTCGTTGATGATGTTGGCAGTGTCAGGAGCCATGGGAGCGTGCAGCGACAACACATCGCTTTCGCCCAACACGGCGTCGAGTTCCACCAACTCCGTGTCGTCGTCGCTTGACCAAACGAAAGGGTCGTGGGCGATGACGCGCATTCCGATGCCTCGAGCGATCCGCGCAGTGCGGCGGGCGATCCTGCCATATCCCAACAGTCCCAGGGTCCGACCATCGAGTTCCATGGCGGTGCTGTGCGCCGCGTACTGGCCGGTTGCGGACCGCAAACGGTCTGCATGAGGGCCCAACGTCTTGGTGACCGCCAGCATCAGCGAAATGGCATGCTCAGCCGTTGAAACGGTCGGCCCATCAGGGGTATTGGTCACCGCAATGCCCCGACGGGTGGCTTCGGCCAGGTCGACCGCGTCGTAACCGATTCCGGTGCGGCACAATCCGATCAGGTGTGGAGCACGATCGAATCGAGCCGCATCCCAGGTGATGCCTCCGACCAACGCAACAACCGCGTCGCCCAGCCGTTCATCATCCGGGCCAACGATCTCGTGGCCCTCGATCTGAAGGTCCCCGAAGGGCCTATCCACATGAATTACAGACATTCTTGTCCCTCCGGGGGCTCTCGCCTCGCCTACGGCCTACGCGGCTTCCTCGCCGTTGAGGCGGGCGACGAGTTCGGGTGTGACCGCGTCGAGCACCTTGATCGCTTCGAAGTTCTCCACCACTTGGCTGGCACGGCTGGCGCCAGTAATCACGGTGGAAACGTTCGGGTTGGCTGCACACCACGCGAGCGCAAGCTGAGCCGGAGTGCAGTCGAGCTCCTTGGCTACTTCTACAACGCGCTTGATGGTCGCAATGGCTTCTGCTTCCTCGGCCCGATCCTTCAGGTAGCCATGGCCCTTGAGGGTGGCTCGGCTGTCCTCGGGAATGCCGTCCAGGTACTTTCCGGTCAGAAGTCCACCAGCCAGTGGACTCCAGATTGTGGTGCCGATTCCAATGTCTTCGAACAGTCGCTTATATTCGGTTTCCACCTTGTCCCGATTCAGCATGTTGTACTCGGGCTGCTCCACCACAGGCTTGTGGAGGTGATGCCGCTCGGCAATCTCATATGCTCCGCGAATCTCGTCGGCGGACCATTCCGAGGTTCCCCAATACAGGGCCTTGCCCGAGGTGATGATGTCGTGCATTGCAAAGACGGTCTCTTCGAGCGGGGTCTCGGGGTCGGCTCGATGGCAGTAGATAAGGTCCACAAAGTCGAGCTGGAGGCGCTCGAGCGAACGGTCGATGCCATTCATCAGATATTTCCGATTGAGGGTGAAGTGATTGTTCACATCGTCGGAAATGCCCCAGAAGAACTTGGTGCTGATCACGTAGTTCTGGCGGTCCCAGCCGAACTCCTGTAGCGCCTGTCCCATCAGGGTTTCCGATTCGCCTTTGGCGTACACCTCGGCGTTGTCGTAGAAGTTGCAGCCGGCGTCGTGGGCTGCAGACATCGACTCGGTTACCGCATCTAGACCCTGCTGGCCACCGAAGGTGACCCAGGATCCATACGACAGCGTGCTCACCTTCAGCCCGCTTCGACCCAACCTGCGATACGTCATGTCTGTCATGGGATCACGCTACCTCCCACGCGCTGCTGGCCACCTAGCTCAAACGGCTAGAACGTGATGATTTGGCGGGCAACGGTGCCGGTCTTCATGGCGGCGAAGCCTTCGTTGATGTCTTCCAGTCTGATGGTGCCGCTGATCATTTCGTCCAGCTTCAAACGGCCATCTATATACATGTCGACATAGCGAGGCATGTCGGTGCGGAACTGTGTGCTCCCCATGTTTGAGCCGGTCAGGATCTTCTCGTTGACCAGCTCTACTCCGTGGACTTCAACGTTGGTGCCCAGCGGGATGAGGCCGATCACGGTCGCTTGGCCGCCGACTCGAAGCATCTGGAAGGCCTGTTCGGCGGTTTGCTTGAGCCCGATGGCCTCGAAGGTGAAACGAGCACCACCATCGGTCATTTCGCGCACGGCCTTCACCGGGTCGGTGTCGGACGCGTTGATCACGTGGGTCGCGCCGAGACTCTGAGCCAGTTCGAGTTTGGGTGAGTTCATGTCGACGGCGATGATCTTGTTCGCTCCTGCGATCCTGGCCCCCTGGATTGCTGAGAGGCCGATTCCGCCGCAGCCGATCACGACAACGTCGGAGCCCGGATCGACCCGGGCGGTCCGAAACACTGCGCCCAGTCCGGTGGTGACGCCGCACCCGATCAGGGCGGCCTTCTCCAAGGGCATGTCTTTGCGAATCTTGACCAGCGCGTGTTCGTGGACCAGGAGTTGTTCGGCAAAGGAAGAACAATGGAGGAACTGGCCGAGGTCTTCGTCGCCGCGGGTGAGGCGAGAGGGTTCACCGGGTCCGCGAACGAGGTCGGCGCCCTTGCGTTGGCAGCGAGCTGGGTGGCCACCCAAACAGTCTTCGCAATGCCCGCAGAATGCTGCGAGGCAGGTGATCACATGGTCACCGGGTTCGACGTAGCTCACCATGCTGCCGACAGCCTCCACGATCCCGGCTGACTCGTGCCCCAGCACGGCGGGCACGTCGGTGGTGTAGGTGCCCTCCATGAAGTGCAGATCGCTGTGGCACAGGCCCGCGGCCACAGTCTTCACGAGCACTTCGCGCGGACCGGGTGATCCGATCGAGACCTCTTCGATCTCTAGGTGGCCCGGGATCTGGTTGAGAACGGCAGCTTTCATGCCGCAGTTATATCGCGTCGAGAGCCTCGGTTTGGATCTGTCGCAGCGGAACCTTGAGCGCTCGAGCAGCCACGGCGCAGTCGTCGAACTCTGGCGTGGCGCCATGCGGGCCAACCTTGATTCGAATGTTGTGCCCGCGAACCTGAACCGTCTGCGTCTGGCGAGCTGCGGCAAAACGGTCGACAGTTGCCTGCCGTACGCCGAGAGTGCCGGTTTCGCTCATGACGACGGCACGAAGACCGGCCGCGTCGGCTGCGTCGCAGAGCACCGTCAGCGTTACCGCTGCCCGTCCCTTCTTCATCGTGATCGGTGTAGTCCACGCATCGGCGGCGCCCTCGTCGAGACAGCGTTGAACGGTGTAGGCAAGAACCTCGGCAGTCACGTCGTCGACGTTGGTGCTGAGCTCAAGCATTTGCTCGACAGCTCCGGCCTCGCCGGTGGTCAGCTCGACGACCGATACCACGTTGGGGTGATTGCTTGGATTCTTCCCTCCCGCTCCCCGGCCGGTGGCCTGAACCAGCCCGGCAGGCGGAGAGAGTGTCTGGGTAGATGCCATGGTCGTCAAGATGGCGGCACCGGTGGGCGTGACCGTCTCCATTTGTGCGTGGACCGGGCGAGTCTGCCAGCCCGTGAGCAGCGCCGCGACGGCGGGTGCTGGCAGCGGCAATTCGCCGTGAGCGGCCATCACGGTCCCCGACCCCAACCCGAATGGCCCGACCGACACCCCGGGTTGTTTCATGAGGTCCCAGCAAATCCAGGCGCCGACGATGTCTGCGATCGCATCGAGACCGCCGACTTCATGAAAATGAACCTCGTCGATGGACGTGCCGTGGATAGCGGCCTCGGTCTCACCGAGCTTTCGGAATGTTCTGCGGGCGCCTTCTACTACTGCCTCGGGCAAGTCGGCCGTTGCGAGCATCTGGTCGATCGAACTCCAGGTGCGGTGGTGATGCTGTTCGCTTGGGACTTCGACGATCGCTCGGTTGCTGTGTAGGCCGCAGCGAAGTTCGGTGGTGTTGCGTACCGCGAGATCCAATTGGAGCTGGGCCAGCTTCTCGTTGACCTGGTCTTCGGGGACGCCTAGCGAGAGGAAGGCGCCGATCATCATGTCGCCGGAAACGCCGAACGTTGGATCGAACCAGAGGTGTTTCATCGCCCCAGGATTCGGTGGGCGGCACAAGCTGCTCCGTAACCATTGTCGATGCCGACGACGCTGATACCGGGAGCGCAGCTGGCCATCATGGTCAACAGAGCAGCGATCCCGTCGAATGCGGTGCCGTAGCCCACCGAAGTCGGAACAGCGATGATCGGCATCCCCGTAAGGCCCGCAAGCACGGTGGGAAGTGCACCCTCCATACCTGCAATTGCGATGATCACGTCGGCTTGTTCGAACTCGGGGATTGCAGACTGCAAACGGTGAAGGCCAGCGACACCGACGTCGGTCACCCGGCGCACCTCGTGTCCGAGAGCGGCGAGGGTGACAGCTGCTTCGGATGCGACCGGCACATCTGAGGTTCCGGCGCTCACAATGGCAACCGAGCGGCCCGTGGCCGGCCTGGGATTCCACGCCATGGTGGTGAGGTCGACGATGGTGGGTTCTAACGCGTCGAGCTCGGGGCGCTGTGCTTCGGTCACTCGGGTAGCAACCACGGCATCGCCCGTCTCGAGCAGCCCTTGAACTGCAGCGGTTGTTTGCTCGACCGATTTGAACTCGCACAGCACTGCCTCGGGCATCCCGATGCGCTGGCTGCGCTGTACGTCGAGTCGAAGATCAGGAGAGTGCGTCATTGAGGTTGCCCGATCGCAGCCCGGCCAAGTCGAGCGTTACGTAGGTGTAGCCCGCCGCCTTGACGGACGCGTTGATTTCTTCGGCGAGCGCCACGACTCGCTCGAGTTCGTATGAAGGAACTTCGATTCGGGCGGTGTCTTGGTAGTGCCGCACCCGGACGTCATTGAATCCCAAGGACCGCAGCGAAGCCTCGGCCCGATCGATCCGGCTAATGAGAGCCACGGTGACACCGGTTCCGTAGGGAACTCTGCTCGACAGGCAGGGCATCGCTGGCCGGTCCCACACCTCGATACCCCAGTTTTTGGCGATCGTGCGGATGTCATCCTTCTTCAACCCCGCCTCAACCAGGGGGAAGACTGCGCCGCGCTCGGCGGCGGCGTGTTGGCCCGGTCGATGATCGCCAAGGTCATCAAGGTTTACCCCGAGCGCGATGACGCTGTCGGCGTCGGCGGCGATGGGTTCGACTGCGTCCATCAATGCGGTCTTGCACCAGAAGCAGCGGTCTGAATCGTTGCGAAGGTAACGCTCGTCGTCGAATTCTTGCGTGGCCACGGCGGTCCAAGGAATGTCCCAGGTGTCGGTGAGCGATCGGCAGTGATCGGACTCGCCCTTGGCCAGGCTGGCCGAGTCTGCGGTAACCGCGTGGACGTTTTCTCGTCCCAGCGCCTTTCGGGCGGCGACGGCGAGCAGGGCTGAATCGACCCCACCCGAAAACGCCACCACCATTCGGGGGTATGCAGCTACGGCTGAAAGGAGCGCCCGCTCACCTGAACTCACTCGGAGTAGCGTACCGGTCCGATCCCGCCTCCTGAGAAGCCGTTGACACGATCGTCGGCGAACCGGTGACCGACGAGCGACTGGCACCGTTTTTGGGGAGCTCAGCAAACACGCGGGTTCCACCGCTGATCGGCGAATTCAGTTCGCAGTTTCCCCCAACGGTTGCGGCGTACTCAAACAGCGAGCGCAGTCCTAGGTGACCGCTCGTGCCGAGCTCGGACTCCAGATCGAACCCGATGCCGTCGTCGAGCACTTCGACGCGGTAGCAAGTATTTGTCTCCGTGAGTCGAACAACCACCTCGCCTGCGCCTGAATGCAAGAGCGCATTCATCAGTGCCTCGCGCGCGATACCGAACGTCACGAGGCCAATTTGACCTGTGGGCGGGTCGTCGGTGAGATCGTTGAATCGTACGCGATCTCGGTTAATCCCGATGCGGTCTAAGTAGTGTTCCAGCGCCTGGATGACTCGACCGCCGGATGCATCGGGCGGCACGAGCGAGCCCACGATCTCTCGTAGCTCGATAATTGAATCTCCGACCACTTGCTCTAGATCAGCGAGTTCTTTGGACCGGTCCGGGTCGGCTCCCTGCATGGCGCCGAGCTGTAGGCCAACGGCCGTCAGCATTTGGATGGGCGAACTGTGCAGCGCCTTGGCAAACCGTTCGCGCTCGGTTTGCTCAACCATAGTGAGTTCGTTTTCGATCTTGAGGCGGCGTCTCTCCGCCTCGCGTAGCTGGGTGATGTCGTTGCCGAGCACGAGCAGCGATCCGCCCCCGTCCGGCCGATGGATTCTGGCGGCTCGCATCAGGATCCATCGGCGGCTGCCGTCGGGATGGACGTAGGTGAATTCGAACGGTTCCAGGTAAGGCTGCCGGAGGCGGCGGCGCAGGTCGATAGTTTCGGCCGTCTCGGGCAGGTGCGCGGAGAGCCGCTTGCCGATGACAGCATCTCGCGAAACACCTAGGCCGTCCGCCCAGTTCTGGTTGGCATAGACAACGAGGTTGGTTCGGATATCGACCTCGGCGAGACCTTCGCCAAGGCTTTGAGCGATCGCCCGGTATCGGGCTGCCTGCCAGTCTCGTTCCCTTTCGAGAGCTTGAGCTTCGGTGATGTCGTTGGCAATGACGAGGGCACGCCAGCGCGTTACCCGGGCGACGTTCACGTTGAAGACCCGCGCTCCCATCTTCGAAAGGTTCACTCGAATCTGAAGCTCGCCTGCCTTGCCAACAAGAGCGTCGTCGATTGCCTGGTGGGCACGATCCAGGTCCCCGGGGTGTACGAAACTGCCGAGAGCGATGCCCTCGGGCATTTGAAGACCCTGCTCACGGTAGGGGCGCGGCAACATGAATCGCCGGGCCTTGTAGTTCCGGTCGATGGTGGCGCCGACGTGCGGGAGAGCGTCGATAATTGCCGACAGCTCGTTCTCGACGAATCGATTTTGCAGCGCAATGCCTGCGATCATCACCGTCACCATTGCGAGGACGGCGAGCCCTGACGCGAGCCCCAATTCGGAGATGGCAATATCAAGCGTCCCGACCTGTGTGGTGAGTTGGGCCGCTGACACAACTGCAACCATCGCAGCGGCCACGACGAGCACGAGTCGTACATCCGCAATGGCGGCGGACAGGATGATCAGTGGCACGGCGATAAGCAAGAAGGCCACTGAGCCGCTGGTGACCGCCAGAATCGTCGCTATGCCTGCTCCGGCCAAACTGACACAGCCCGACAGCCGGGTCCAGTAGTTGGCCGAATGCCACGGACGGAGTTGAAGCACCGCCACAACCAACGACGAGACCAGGACGATGCCCGAGAAGTTCGCAACGGTCCAGACGACGCAATCGGTCCAGAGCGACGGGCCCCCGATTGCCCAACACGCCACCGGAGCTCCTGCGGCAGCGGCGATGAACGCAGCACCGCAGAACGTCGCGGTGCGGACGGCGGGCCGATGCCAGTAGTTGGCCTCGATCCACACCGTTAGGACGACGGCGACCAAGGTGGTGATCAATCGAGCAGCGACGAACGGAACCCCGTCGATCAACGATTCCTCGCGTAGCTGGCGCACGGCAACCTCGGTGAGGACCACCATGGAAAACACCGGCGCCAGTGCCTTGCGTCCCAAGACGATCGACAGGGCAACAGGCACTCCCGCAGCTGGAACGAACGTTGCGGATCCTTGCGGTGGCTCAAGCCACCGAGCCGAAACCGCTAAGAGGATGACATATCCGATTGAGAAAGCCACGGTCCATTTGATTGGGGAGCCGGTGAACTGCCATCGGCGGATCGGCCGCGACGCGTTGAGATCGATGAGTGATTCGATCTCGCGTTCCCTCGGGGGAGGGAAGTGCCGTGCCATAACTACATACTGACGTGTGGCCAGTGATTCAGCTAGTACAGGAGTAGATATCGACCGCATCCAGGCGGCGGTTCGGGAGATTCTTATTGCGGTCGGGGAAGATCCTGATCGAGATGGTCTGTTGGAGACCCCAAGGCGGGTTGCAAAGGCCTATAACGAGATCCTCGGCGGATACCAGGAAGACCCTGGCAAACACCTGGACAAACAGTTCGATGTTGACCACAACGAACTCGTGATCGTCAAAGACATCCCATTTGCCTCGTTGTGTGAGCATCACATGTTGCCCTTCATTGGGCGGGCACATGTGGCCTACATCCCCAGCGAGGGGGGCAAGGTTTGTGGACTCTCGAAACTCTCACGATTGGTCGATGGATTCGCTCGACGGTTGCAGGTCCAGGAGCGTCTCAATATGCAGGTAGCTGACGCATTGATGGATCGGCTTGGTGCTGATGGGGCCATGGTCGTTATCGAGGCTGAACATCTCTGTATGTCGATGCGGGGCGTGCGAAAGCCGGGGGCGATGACTACGACGTCGGCTGTGCGTGGGTGCTTGAAGGACAGTGCTGCTTCGAGAGCTGAAGCCCTCAGCCTTATCCGCACCTAACCGCTAGGGCACTTTCGCGTAGCGCCTGCTATCTTCAAGCCACGGCCCCTGGGTCTCAAGCGGGTGTAGTTCAATGGTAGAACGCAACCTTCCCAAGGTTGATACGCGGGTTCGATTCCCGTCACCCGCTCTTGCTGGATTCTGGGCATCTCGTGAGCCGACGAGGCCCATTCAGAGACCTCGTGCCATACTGGCCCATGGTCGCTCCCACGATTCGGATGACGCAACGATCCGACGCCGTGCTCGAGGCAGCCGGGGTCACCAGCGCTGCGGTTGTCGCGATCCGGGTGCGCGAGGTCGGCGACGACCTTGCCGGGGAGAAATGGCGCTTCTGGCTCTCCAACATGCTTTCGTGGTTTCCGTTGGTTGGAATCGCCGCCGAGCGAGGGCTCAATGCTCTCTTTGGTGATCCAACCAATAGCGAAGCAGCCCTTGTCATGACCGCCGACGGGGGCCGATACTTGTTGCAACTCGGCGGCTGGGGGCGGTCTCGGCCGGTGGCCCTTATGCATACCTTTTCTCACGGCGCGCCGCTGATGCCCGACAAACAGCTGGAGGCGTCGTTCTTCTGCCAAGTGATGGTCGATGGCCGTCGCTACATCGTCAATTCGATCGACTTCAAGTACTTGGTCAAGATGATCTTTCGGGGCGAGGTATATGCACCAGAAATGAAGAACGGCCTCGGCGACTACTGGAGAGCCTCCAAATGGGTGGTCCAGGAGGATCCCGATCAGGTGGTCGAAGCGCTGAGCGGTACTTACGGACCGCACCGCAAACAGTAGGGAGCTCGGTTTAGCCGTCTCGGGACCTATCGCGGCTGGTGGTTGATGGGGTACGGAACCGGACTCTCTTGGCTAGATCGCAAGTAGCGTTTCGCCTGATAGGGCCCGTTTTGCCATAACTGCGAGAACTACCCAGTAGCCATCAGATCCTTCCACGAGGTCGCGTTGGCTGATCGATTGGTGCGAGGGCTTGGTGGGCGCTGCTGATGATGTGGTTGAGCAGGTCGCCATTGCAGTGGGGTCAGAGAGAATGGTGAGGAAGTCGTCCGCGGTGATCTCGACGAGGCCGTCGACCTCCGTAGCTGGAGGGCGATAGTCGGTGAGCGGACGGTCGTCCAGAACGAAGAAAAGGTGGACCATTTCGCGGTTCCTTCCCTCGCCGTTGTCGTCGGCCAACAGGCGCGTCCCAAGGCTGATGAGCACGTCCGGTGCGATGGGGACTCCCAACTCTTCTTCGTATTCGCGCAGGCCCTGCAGTGGTGTCTCACCCGATGCGAGGTGGCCGGTCACGCTGAGGTCGAGAAGGCCAGGAAAGGCCATCTTTGTTTGAGCTCGCCGCTGAAGCACGATCGTGCCCTCCTTAGGTCGGAGGACGAGGCAATGAAAGACCTGATGCCAGTGACCCTCAGCGTGGATCGTCGTTCGATCGGCGTGTCCGGTGATCTCGCCGGTGGCGGGACTGATGATGTCGATGGGTTCGGGGCCGTTGGATTCGGTCACCCGTTCAGCCTAATGTCCTCCGTGCCACCCCCTTCTTGCCAAGGCGAACATATGTTCGGTATGGTGTTCGGTCCTATGGGATGGATGAACCCACCGATGCCGTGGAAGGAGATTGAGCGCACACTCTCTGACCGGCCCGCGCCAGCGACCGCAACTCCAAAGAAGAAGTCTGACTTTCCCGAGTGGGCCAACGGCGGCGACAGTCCCGCGTGGGGTCGCAAGCGAAGCAGCTATGAATCTTCGACAACGAGAACCAAAGGTGCCACCCCATATGCGGAGCTTCATTGCCATTCAAGCTTCAGCTTTCTCGACGGAGCATCTGACCCTGAGGCACTGGTGGAAGAAGCTGCCCGTCTGGGTCTGGAGGCATTGGCGATCACCGATCATGACGGGTTCTATGCCGTACCTCGTTTCGCCGAAGCGGCCCGAGCGGTTGGACTTCCAACGGTGTTTGGAGCCGAATTAAGCCTCGGTGTCGAACGACCAAAGAAGTCAGGGGTCATTCCCGAGCCTGATCCCCACGGATCTCACCTTCTTTTGTTGGCGAAAGATCCATTGGGTTATGCCGCGCTCGCCCGAGTGATCAGCGAGTCTCAGTTGGCCGGTGAGAAGCGTGCTCCAAACATGACATTTTCGGATGTGGACCGGTGGCTCAAGCCAGGTGAAGCTCGCCACTTGATGGCCCTCACCGGGTGTCGAAAGGGCACTGTTCGCTCGGCTTTGGAAGCCGAGGGTCCTGCGGCGGCCGACCGTGAGCTGGAGCACTTAGTAAACCTCTTTGGTGTCGATGGTGTGGCAGTGGAGCTTTGGGATCACGGCTCACCTCTCGACTCCGCCCGAAACGACGCGTTGGTGCAATTGGCGGGTCGGAGAAACCTGCCGGTCATCGCAAGCAACAACGTTCACTATGCGACACCAGCAAAGCATCGGCTCGCATCGGCAATGGCCGCGGTTCGGGCCAGGACGTCGCTCGATGATATGGCTGGATGGCTACCCCCCTCTGCTGGGGCGCACCTTCGATCTGGTGCAGAGCAAGCCCGGCGTTTTAGTCGTTACCCAGGATCGGTTGCGATGGCTGCAGAACTCGGGTTGGAGTGTGCATTTGACCTTGCACTCGTTGCGCCGAAACTCCCTCCGTACGACACCCCCCAAGGCATGGACGAGATGGCCTTTCTTCGCCACCTGGTGGAAGAAGCCGGGGTGCTTCGGTATGGGCCACGGGGAGGAGAGTACGTGGAGGGTGCATGGGCGCAGCTCGACCATGAACTCGACCTCATCGAACATCTCGGATTTCCGGGCTACTTCTTGGTCGTCTGGGACATCGTCGAGTTTTGTCGCAAAAGCGACATTCTCTGCCAAGGTCGGGGGAGTGCGGCCAATTCGGCTGTTTGCTATGTCCTTGGCATAACCAAAGCAGACGCCGTGAGCCTCGGGTTGCTCTTCGAGCGGTTTCTGGCCCCAGAACGGGACGGTCCACCCGACATCGATCTCGATATTGAATCAGATCGGCGTGAAGAGGCGATCCAGTATGTGTATGAAAAGCATGGACGACGCCATGCAGCTCAGGTTGCGAATGTGATCACCTACCGTTCTCGATCTGCGGTTCGGGATGCGGCCAAAGCACTGGGGTATGCGCAAGGTCAACAGGATGCGTTTAGCAAAAGTATCGACGCGTGGACCGGCATCAAGAGTCAGGTAAAGGCCGAGCGAGCTTCGGCTGGCGCTCCCGTGGTGCCCCGTCGAGAAAAGTCCAGTCACGGCTACAGCCATGGCCCGGCCAATGAGCCAAAAAGGCAAAACGATCGTCTGGAGTTGCCAAGCGATGTCATCGAGCTTGCAATGGAGTTTGAGGACTTGCCGCGTCATCTCGGTATCCATTCCGGCGGCATGGTCATGTGCGATCGTCCGGTGATCGAGGTGTGTCCGGTCGAATGGGGTCGGATGCAGGACAGGACTGTGCTGCAGTGGGATAAGGAAGACTGCGCAATCGCCGGATTGGTAAAATTTGATCTCCTTGGCCTCGGAATGTTGAGTGCGCTGCATTACGCCGTCGACCTCATCGAGGAACATCACGGCACCCGCATCGACCTCGCTGCACTTCCTCAAGAGGACGAGGTCTATGAGATGTTGTGCCGAGCCGACTCCGTCGGTGTGTTTCAGATCGAATCCCGAGCTCAGATGAGCACCCTGCCTCGTCTCAAGCCAAGAAACTTCTACGACTTGGTCGTTGAGATAGCCCTGATTCGTCCGGGACCGATTCAGGGCGGTTCAGTCCATCCATATATCCGCAGGCGCAACGGTGACGAGCCGGTCACTTACCTTCACCCTCTCCTGAAACCTGCGTTGGAGAAGACGCTGGGTATTC
The DNA here is from genome assembly GCA_938029215.1 of uncultured Acidimicrobiales bacterium. Classification (GTDB taxonomy): domain Bacteria; phylum Actinomycetota; class Acidimicrobiia; order Acidimicrobiales; family SZUA-35; genus JABDIY01. The sequence continues at coordinate 21,528 of CALHFG010000015.1, forward strand.
CATTGTTCCAAGAGCAGTTGATGCAGATGGCGATCGATGTCTCCGGCTTCACCCCCTCCGAAGCAGATGAGTTGCGGCGAGCCATGGGTTCCAAGCGGAGTGTGGCTCGTATGACTCGGTTGAAGGAGCGGCTCTGTGAAGGAATGGCCGCAAAGGGAGTAGAACCGGACATTCAGGAACAGATCTGGGTGAAGCTGGTGGCGTTTGCCAACTATGGCTTTCCTGAGAGCCACTCGATCTCGTTCGCCTACTTGGTGTACTCCTCCAGTTGGATCAAGCTTCACTATCCTGCGGCGTTTTGTGCTGCGCTTCTCAACGCCCAACCAATGGGGTTCTATTCACCTCACTCGCTTGTTCAGGACGCTCGGCGTCACGGTGTTCCGACCCTTTCACCCGATGTGAATGAGTCAGGAGCTGATTCGGATCTGTGTGCCTCTCGTGAGTCTGTGTCTCCTCCCAAACATCTTTCCGATCTTGGGAGAGGAACGTGGGAGCATCAGTGGGATCATGGCTTCGCAGTCCGGCTCGGGATGTCTTCGGTTCGCGGAATTGGAGACGACCTTGCCGAGACGATTGCAACGAACCGGCCGTACCGGTCGATCGAAGAGGTGGCTCGAAAGTCAGGAGCTACCAAGGAACAAATGGAAGCGATGGCTACCGCAGGCTGCTTTGATTCACTTGGTTCCGACCGTCGTCAAGCTCTCTGGACCGCTGGAGCGGTTGCTGCGGCAAGCCGTCCGGGAACACTTCCTGGAATCGTTACCGGTGTGTATGCCCCAAAGCTGCCTGGCATGGAAGATCAAGAAGAGGCCCTCGCTGACCTGTGGGCAACCGGGATTGCTCCCGAAGGGCATCCGACGATCTTTGTTCGAGATGACCTGAACTCAATGGGTGCCCTCCGGGCGATTGACCTGCCGAAAATGGCACAGGGCAAGAAGGTCATGATCGGGGGAGTGGTAACCCATCGTCAACGTCCAGCAACTGCATCGGGCGTCACCTTTATGAGTCTCGAGGACGAGACTGGTTTGATGAACGTTGTGATTAGCGTCGGCTGCTGGGCGCGGTACCGGAGGGTGGCTCGCAACCATCCAGCACTGCTGGTCCGGGGACGACTGGAACGAACCGAAACTGGCGGAACACCGGTGGTAAACGTTGTGGCCGAACGACTGGATCCGTTGATACTTGGCAGCAAGTCCATGTCGAGAGACTTTCGTTAGCAGCGCCCCGCGGCCACGAATCAGCGGCAGACTACGTCGGTGAAACGCTCCACGATCCCGCTCACCGTGGTGATGGTGGTGGCGATGGTGGTTTCCACCTTTCAGTTATTCACCATCGCTGTCTTGGCGTCAGACATTATCGAAGAGTTCAGTCTCTCCCGCGGCGACATTGGCTGGCTCGGTGCGGCGAACACCGGCGTTGGAGCGGTCCTCGCGCCACGACTAGGGCGACTGACCGACTATCTCGGACCCAAGCTGAGCACCGTGCTGGTCTTTGCAACAAGCGGCGTAGGAATCGCTCTCACCGGCGCAGCCAGTTCATTCCTGATGCTCATCATCGCCTCATTCATCTGTGGCATTCCGCAGGGCTGGAGCAACTCGGCTACCAACAAGCTCATTGCCGTTCGGCTGAACGCCGACGAGCGCGGGCTCGTCATCGGCTTTAAGCAGTCCGGAGTTCAGTTGGCCATCTTCCTCGCAGGACTTGGCATGCCCGCGTTTGGGGCCAACTGGCAGTCGGGTCTGGTGGGAATCGGGTTCGCTTGCATCGTCGCTGGCGGAATTGCATGGATAATGCTCGGGGCTGACACTCATCGGCGACCAGCACCGGTCGCGTCCGATGACGGGATCGTCTCCAAAGAGCCGTTGCCGGCGTTCGTCTATCAGGTCACTGCCTATGCTTTGCTGCTCGGACTGGCGGCCGGCGGGATAGGGCGGTTTCTTCCGCTCTTTGCCAATGAACGACTTGGGTTCTCTGTCGCCGCAGCTGGAGCTGTTGTGGCATTTCAAGGAATCGTCGGAATCCTCGCCAGATTGATCTGGGGACGTGCTGCGGAGTCTTCGATTCCGTTGCGTCGGTCGCTCTTCGTGATGGCGATCGGCGGAACCTGCGCCATTGGCATGTTGCTCGCCGCCGAGACGGTGGGAGGCTGGATTTTGTACCCACTGGCCGTACTTCAGGCGTTTACGCTTTCTGCCTGGAACGTTGTGGCCAACCTGGCGATGATCAAGAGCGTCCCAAGCCAGCTGTCAGGTCGAGCCACCGGAGTCATGATGTTGGCGTTTCTCGCTGGTCTGACCATTTCCAGTCCGCTGGTTGGTTGGATCATCGATGCCACCGGCAGCTATCAGATTGCATGGTGGACGATGTTGGTCTTTGCGGTGCTCGGAGCCGGCTCGGTTGGACGCGAGATCCCCGCACGGCGGAGCTCGCGCTAGCGTGACTCTATGGGTTTTGTACGAAACAGGCTGGCCGGCCGGTTCCCGGTTCTCACACGAATGGGGGATGTCGTGTTGGTTGCCGGCGTGGCTCTTCGGTTTGCGAATCGGAGAGGTCTTATAAGCGACGACATGGCCGCCAAATTCGGAGCGCCGTCAAGCAGCGGTGGGTCTGGTCTGTCGGTCAGCGAGATGGCGTTGGCCGGGGCCGCGGCATTACGTCTGCTCAAGGGTGCTCAGAAGCGACGCACCTAGGTTCCTTCGTTCGGCAAACGTGCCAACGCGCTACCGGTAAAGCCGAATCCGACCCTTTTCGATATCACTTCGGGCCGTCTCGTATCCTTCGTCGCCAGGAACGACCGCTCGGTATTCGGTCTCATGGTCCCGGATTCGGATCGTTTGGTACTCGCGGCGTTCCGCGGCGACCGCCATCACCTGATCGGCTGAATCGAATGTGCTCAACGAGTCAAGCATTCGAACCGTCGGGGAGATCATGTTGAACTCGCCTCTCGACCAGCGTTCGAGCGCCTCGGCGGGTCGGATCCAGTCGTTGTCAACGACTTCGCCTCCATCGTGGACAGGTTGCTGTCCTTGGGGCATGCGGGCGACAAAGAAACGGGCATCGAATCGGCGTGGTGGTCCGAGAGGGGTGACAAACTGCGCCACTTCTTGGATAAGCGAACAATCGAAACGAAGATCATGCTCGGTAACTATGGATGGAAAACTCCGGGCATCTCGGCGAACTCGAGCCGCCAGTGCTGGCACATCAATGCCGTCGGTTTCGCCGAGCAGCAACCCTGCCTCTTCGAGAGTCTCTCGTACGACCGCAACCCACCACGCCAATCCGCCGCTTGGAAGTTCCAGTCGGTCTGAGGCAGAGGTGTCGTCGAGGTGCTGGCACGCAGCAAACAGGCGGGGATCGTGGTCTTCGGGGTCGACACGGCCACCGGGAAACACCCATGCGTCAGGGGCGAACGCTACTCGACCGGTGCGCTTCACCATGAGGACTTGCAGGTCGGGTCGGTCATCGACCAGCAGCACCGTTGAGGCGGGCGAAATGGGCACCGAATGAACACTGAACTCATCGGCTACCACCAGGTGAGCCTAACGTCGGTTCTCGGGCAGGAAGAAATGCTCTGTTTGAGTGACTAACTCTCACCTAGAGTGGTCGGATACCCGGGATGCCGCCGGGTTATCTGCACAGTCCCGGCTTGGAACGACGACAGCTTCTCTCTTGTAGAACTGGATGGTCTTTCTCGATGGGTGCGAGACCGCGCCGTCTGGCGTTGGCGTCACTTTTCCGAGTCGGGACTGGGCAGAACAAGCCTCGGCTCAGCTGCGGGCTGGCACCACGAGAGGCGAGCAAACCGCAGTGTCTACGGAGCGGTTGCGTTGATTCGCATGAGCATCGTGGCCGAGTCGATCGAGCGGGCGGCTAGTTCATCCCATGCGGTGTTGCCGGGCGCTCCGGGAAGAATGTCGCTGCTGCGATCGAGCGCGTAGAGCCGGAATTGAAGGTCTCGTCGGCCCGTGTTGAAGGACTCGAGGCAGGGGTTGCCCCAGCCCGGTTGGCCATAGTCGTTGAGGGTTTCGAAGGCCCCTGGTGGGAGATCTCCTTGGGCTAGTGACCCACTGGCCGGGTTGAGCCCGGCCATGAGCCATAGCAGGAGTGGATTCTCTGGATCGGTTTGGTCGCTCAGCGTGATCCCGAGCTCGATGGTGTCTTCGGGGAGGTTATTCCACTCAAAGCCTGGATGCAGGTTGGTTCCGGAGATGCAGGTGGCCGAGGCGGGTGCGTCGGCTCCTGCGACGAAGTCGGGTGAGGTGAGTTCCATCCCGTCGATCCCCAGGGACTGGTCCGGCGCAGATGTGGGTGGCAGCGGTCTGGTGGTGGTGGTTTGCCAGGGGAGAGGGTCGGCTAGTTCCTTGCCGTCGCTGGCGCACGATGACGCTGCGAGGACCAGCGCAAACAGACCGACTCGAATTGCTCGCTTCTTCCTGCCACGACCTGCGCTCATCGGCTTTGAGAGTAGTGCGTCCGGTCGTGCCGCCGGTGCCGCTCGGGTCGACCTTCGCGGGTCGAAGCGGCAGCTCAGAGCACAAACGTCTGTTGAGGCGGCACTAGGCTCGGCGACTGTGCCTACCCGTCGCTTGAGGTCGGTGGGGCGGGTCCGCCTCACGGTTCCCCGACTTCGTTGGCGACCCCTGGGCGGAATCCTCGGACCGGCGAAGGGTGATGCGGGTCAGAGTCTTGCCGCATTGGCCTTCAGTGCCGTGACCAGTGTTGTTGCGGGGCTCACCCTGGCGTCGCAGGAGGACCAATTCATCGCACTACCTGGCCTTCTTCTGTTCATTCCGCCCGCTATCGGTCTGCGCGGAAACGTGTTCGGTCCGCTTGGTAGCCGCCTATCGACGAACATACAGATGGGCACGTTCTCTTGGACGTGGAAGCTCGACTCGGTCTTGGGTCAGAATCTTGTGGCGGTTCTTATCAACTCTCTCGCTGCCAGTTTGGGGATCTCGGTTTTGGCCGAGGTTCTGGCGTTGTTCTTGCGAAACGGAGCTGTGCCGCCAATCGGATTCAGCGACTTCGTCGTAGCTGGGGTTCTGGGCGGAATATTGGCGTCGATCGTGGTCCTTGGCTTCACGCTGGCGCTCACGTTTGCTGCGGTGCGCCTGGATTTGGATTTGGACAATGTGGTTGCACCCATGGTCACCGCAGCTGGCGATCTCATCACGTTGCCCGCACTGGTGATCTCGCTTGTTCTCGTTCGGCGTGGCGACACCACGCTGGTGACAGCAACGGTGCTGACGGCCATCACGCTTGTCCTCACGCTTTGGCTGGTTCGCTCCAACTTGAAGATGGCGCAACGCATCGTGGTTGAATCGTTGCCGGTTCTTCTTGTTGCCGGTGCCCTCAGTCTGGTGGCCGGCGTTGCGATCGAAGCATCTGAGAGCCGTCTCAGCTGGGTGCTGCTTGTCTTACTACCCGGCTACCTCGGCACTGCTGGTGCTCTCGGCGGGATTCTGGCGAACCGGCTTTCGACCAAGGTTCACTTGGGAATCGTGCAGTTCAGCATCGTCCCATCGGCTGAGGCTCGCAGCGATATGGCGTTCACGGCGGCTCTGGCGACCCCGATCTTTGCATTGCTGGCAGTCATTGCGCAGCTCACCGCGGTGGTGGCAGACCAGCAGACCCCGGGACTGTTGATGTTGCTCGCGGTGGCGATCACCGGCGGGCTGGCGGCCACCGTTTTCGTTCTTGCCATCGCCTACTACGGCACGTTGGCAACAGTCAGGTTCGGACTGGATCCTGACAACACCGGGATACCACTCGCTACCGCGGCACTCGACGTCGTTGGCGCATTGTCGTTGGTGGCGGCTGTCGTCGTCTGGCAGGTGGCGTGATGACCCGAACGAGTGATAGCACTAGACAACGGTCTGGCAGCCGACCACGGCTCCAGCCCCTTAAGAGAAGGCATACGCCCTGATGGACAGCCGTAACATGCGAACAATGCTCGCTGAGGCAAAAGACACCAGCGAGTTGATGGTCGACCTGGCCTACGCGGCCCTGTACTTCAACGATCCCGACATGGCCGACGAGGTCGCAAGTCTGGAAGCGAAGCTCAACCAGCTTGTCTACGACATGAGAGCGCTTTGCATCGTGGCGGTGCGCCACCCGAAAGAGGCTGAGTCCATGGCGGCGGTGCTACAGGTGGTCGCAGCGGTGGAGCGCATTGGTGACGACGCGGTCGATATCACCCGAATCGTGACGCGAAAGCTGGGTATCCCAAACGAGCTACTTCAGGATTTGGCTGCAGCGGAAGAAGTAAGCCATCGGCTGGTGATCCAGCCGGGCTCTGCGTTTGCAAACAAGCCGCTGCGAGCCTTCGAGCTCACCACCACCGTCGGCATGCGGGTGATGGCAATCCGGCGCGAACGAGATTGGATCGTGGACCCCAAGGGCGACTTCATGTTGGGCGCTGACGACGTGTTGATCTTCCGTGGGTCCCCCGACGCAATTCCCAAACTTCGCGAGCTTGCGGGCGAGCCCGAGTGGCGAGCACCCGAGGTCGACGACGGTACGGCAATAACCGACCTCGATCGTGCGATCGACACGCTCGTTGAGATGAAGGACCTCAGCGAGGTTGCTGTCGGCCTCGCCTATAGCACCCTGGTTTTGCAGGACCGAAGTCTGGCCGCCGAGGTTCGACACCTCGAAGATCGGCTCGATGAGATGAACAACCGGCTCGAACTTTGGGTGCTCCGGGCCGCTGGCGACTATGCCGGGGACCCGGCGCAACTTCGAGGCTTGCTGCAGTTGGGTCGCGCCGCGGAAGACATCGGTGACCAGGCGCAGCAAATGGTGTGGTTGGTGGAGAAATCAACCGATCTCCATCCGGTGCTGGGAATGGCGCTTGGCGACGCCGACGAGGTGTTTCTCCGGTTGCCGATCGGGAGCGGAAGCCAGATGGATGGTGCCTCATTGGCCTCCCTCGCCCTCCCGGTGGAGCCGGGCTATGCGGTGCTCGCTATCGAACGTGATGATCGATATCAGTACCGGCCGCGTGGGGTCGCAAAGCTCCAGGCGGGGGACCACATCCTGGCCACCGGCCCCGACGAAGGCCAGGAGGCGTTGGCCGAGATGGCCGGATGGCGACTGGTCGAAGACGAGGACACCGGCGAGATCGAGCTTGAGGTGCTCTAACGGTCGTGAGCGGCTTGGGTCAAAAGCGCAAAGAGCGCCCAGTCAAAACGACTGAGCGCTCAGCTGCGAGAATTAGCCCCTTGGCGGGGGAGGGGTCATTCGCGGCGCAGGAGGCACGTTTGAGGTGTCCAAGACCATTTCGGGTTCGGCGGCCGGCGCCGCCGCTACCGCGGCTTTCGCTGCCTGGGTCACCGAGGAGCTGATCTCGGCTGCCTTCGGTGCCTCGGGTAACGGCTTTGCTGTCCTTTGGGCAGTAGCGGCCGGTTTTGGCTCTGAAGCGGCTTCGCGAACCATTTCGCTGATGCCGCCGATGGCTCCCATCGCCGAACTCATGTCAGCGGGCAGGAAGATCTTTGTCGCCTGTCCGTTAGCCATTTGAGCCATGGTCTCCAGATACTTGATCGCGATCACCCGATCGTCGGTGCCAGCTTCCTGAATTGCTCGGTAGACCCGATCGATGGCGTCAGCTTCACCTTCGGCGACCACGCTCTGGCGGTACCGCTCTGCTTCGGCTCGTAGTCGGGTTGCCTCGGCTTCACCTTGCGCATTGAGGATGTCCTTTTGGCGACGACCTTCGGCCGAGAGGATGGCCGCGGTCTTCTCGCCTTCGGCCCGGGTAACGGCAGCCTCGCGGGAGCCTTCGGCTTCGGTGACGACGGCACGACGGGTTCGTTCCGCTTTCATCTGCTCGTGCATTGCATGCATGACGTCGGCTGGCGGATCGATTCGTTGGATTTCCACTCGGACGACTCGAACGCCCCACTTGTCGGTGGCATCGTCGAGTATCTGGCGCAGGGCTCCGTTCACTCGCTCACGAGAAGTAAAGGCCTCATCCAAAGTCATCTCGCCGATGACGTTTCGAAGGTTGGTTTGAGCCAGTTTGGTGACAGCGAGCTGGAAGTTACTGATGTTGTACAGCAGCCGTTGTGGATCGGTGGGCTCGAAGTAGACAACGGCATCGACTGCCGCGGTCACATTGTCCTGGGTGATTACTTCCTGCGGTGGGACATCGATGACCTGTTCGCGCATGTCGACTGCTCGTAGCCGGTCCACAAAGGGAACGATGATCCGAAGACCGGGATCTACGGTTTCTTTGTACTTGCCGAGGCGTTCGACGACGCCCTTTTGGTAAGGCTGAACAATCCGGACACCGGTCGCCACGATCACCAGTCCGATCAGTCCAATGAGTACTGCAAGGCCAATCAGAATCTCAAGCATGTTGCTCTTTCCTTTCGCGTGCTATTGACGCTAGTTGACTAAAGAACGTGCAGGTAGGGGTATCGGTTCCATTGTGTCGAACGACTTTTGCGCTACTGGCCCAGTTCTTTCATGGATTCGGTGTAGTAGTCGGGCTGCACCACGACGCGATTGCCGACCACTTCGAGAATCTTCACTGCAGCACCCGCTTCAAGCGAATTGCCGTCCTCGGTGACCGCGGTCCACACCTCGCCACCGACCTTTACCTGGCCGGTAGATTCTCCGGTCCCAATGGCTCGTATCACGGTGGCCTGATGTCCGACGAGACGGTTGGCGCCGAACCCTTTGGGGTTCGGGAGATCAATGTCGAGCTTGTTGATGAGCGGCTTCATCAGATAGAACCCGGCGCCGGACACGATGACGAACACCAAGAGGCTGATCAACAACGAGACTCCAGCGAAACTGGCAACCGAAGCGGCGACCGCTCCAGCGGCCAGCGGCAGCAGGAAGATCGTTCCGGTGATCAGTAGTTCGCCGAAACCGAAGCCGGCGGCAGCAACTAGCCAGAGAATGGCCCAGAGCGTCGAGCTTTCCATCAACTAACTGTAGTTCAAACACGAGGAGCCGAGTACCGCAGTGCTGTGGCGACCCGCTGGCGCGCCGCAAAACAAACTGGCTTTCCCAGGGTGGGCGAGCAGCAGATCAGCGTCGGTATCCTCACCGGGTGGCCCGATTGATGTGTATTCACGCTCACCCCGACGACGAAGCGTCCAAGGGCGCCCCCACGATCGCGAAGTACGTGTCCCTTGGGCATGAGGCCAGCCTGGTTTGCGCTACGGGCGGTGAGGAAGGCGACATCCTTAACCCGGCCATGGACCGAGACGAAGTTCGTGACAATCTGCACGAAGTACGAAAGGCTGAGCTGGCCGAGTCGGTGAAGGCGATCGGGTACAACGAGTGTGTGATGCTTGGCTATCGCGACTCCGGCATGCCTGAAAGCGAGGCGAATTTCCGGAGCGACTGTTTCGCCAAAGCCGATTTCGATGAAGCTGTCGGACGGTTCGTGGCGGAGATTCGCCGATTCCGGCCACACGTGATCATTACCTACGCCGACGATCAGCAGGGGTACCAGCATCCGGATCATCTGATGGTGCACGACATTTCCATTCCTGCCTTCGATCGAGCTGGGGATCCCGCCTGGTATCCAGAAGCCGGAGAACCATGGAAGCCGTTGAAGCTGTATTACTCGATGTGGACAAGAGCCCGCCTCAACGCGTGGCAGGCTAAGTACGACGAGCTAGGGCTGGAAAGTCCCTACGATGAGCGGTGGTGGGAGCGCCCCGACATGGATGGCCGCATCTCTACCCAGTTCAACATCGCGGGGTTTTACGATGTCCGGTCCAAGGCGCTCCTCGCCCACGCAACCCAGATCGACCCGGCAGAGAAGTTCTGGTTCGGTCTTCCCGATGAGCATTCCGAGGCGGCCTATCCCTATGAGGACTACATCTTGGCTCTGTCCCGGGTGCCGTCGGGACAGCATGAAACCGATCTACTCGAGGGCGTGGAAGCCGGGAGCCAAATGTGAGCTTTGATCAGGCGTGGCTCGATCAGGCCGTTGCCGCTCTCGCTGATCGGCCCGCGACCGGTCTTCATGGGACCGCCGACCTGCTTATTGGCAAGACCGTACAGATCTCGCTCCGAGTTGAAGATGGGCGAATTGTTGGCCCTGCGAGCGGTACCGCGGAGTGTCAGTTTCCCTTCACCAAGGTGCAAGCTGAGAGTTTCACGGCTGGCGAAATGAAACTGGCGGTCAACTACATGCGCGGCGACCTTAAGCCCACGGGCTCTACGGCTGCCATTTTGGCCACTATCGACGCAATGGACGCGCTAGCCCACCACGAGTGACCGAACTACGGAGCAATGGTTGGGCCACAGACTGTTGCTACCGAGCTGGCGGTACCGGTACGGGTGACCACCGAATAGGTGTAGGTGTTCCCGGCCGCGATGTTGCTGTCGGTCCACGACGTCGCTGCGGGCAGGTCCACTCGTGCCGCCCACGACGGCGTTCCGCCGTTGCGGGAGCGGTAGATGATGAACGCATCAGCGTTGTCGTTGGGGGCGCGTACCCAGTCAACTTGACCGTTCCCGCCTACCAAAGCTACCGAACACGATGTGACTGCTACTGGACCGCTGTTGGCGCCAACCAGCACCGAGCCGCATGGTGTGCGGGTGGTGGCTGATTCGTCGCCGTTGCGGGTGAGTACTTCGTAGGCGTAGGTGTTGTTGATTGAGACGTTGGTGTTGAGGAAGGTGGTGTTGGGTTCTGGGATGTTGCCGGCCCAGAACATGTTTCCGCCGTTGCGTGATCGGTAGACGATGAAGTTGGTGGCGTTGTCGTTGGGGGCGCGTACCCAGTCGATTTGTATTTCGCCGTTTGCGGTTTCGACTGCGGTGCAACTGGTGGGCGCAACCGGCGCAAACACGTCGGCGAGATTGATCGTTGGTGCGCAGGTAACCGGTGGGCTCGACAGAACTCCACCCGATCGGGTGGCGACGCTATAGGTATAGGAAGGACCAACCTGTGCATTGCTGTCGGTCCAAGTGGTACCGGGGTCGGGCACCGAGCCGGCCCAGCTGCCATTGCGGAACACTACGTAGTCAGATGCGAAGTCAACGGTGCTCCAGGCGATATCAACCTCGGCCCCGTTAATGGTGGCTGTGCACGCCGGGGGAGCAGGCGGGGTCATTTGAGGTCCGGCCGCAGGCCCGGGGCCGTTGGAATCACACATACGAACAAGACGGTTCACCGGTGTGCCGTTGTTGACCGTCGTCATGTCGCCGCCGAGCCAGAGACAACCGTCGCTCGGGTTCACGTGCAGACCCCAAGGACCAGCCTGCCCTGTCATATCAACGTAGAAGCTGGGGTCATGGTGACCCGTGGCGGCATCGATTGCGTAGACGCCACGAACCGGATGCTGCGTGGAGTCCGGATGGGGGGTCGACCAGGTCTGAAGGCCGGCGTACTCATAGTTCCAGTTCCAGCAGTGGCAGCTCACGTACACACGCTGGCCGTCGGGCGAGACCTCGAGGTCCTGGATGTCACCACCGTTGCGGGTCATGTGGGTGTGCAGGAGGGTAAAGGTTGCCTCGTCGTAGACGTGCACGTTGTGCTGGGAGCCGCCGATGAAGACCTTGTTGTCAGCCCACACGACGTCCTGTTGGTAGCGTCCGTTGACGTTGGAATTCTGATGAATGTGATACAGGCCCGGCACCGGTGCGCCGGTGGTCCCATCAAGCACGGCGGCGTCGGAACGGTTGCTGTCGCCGTTGACCGCATCGAAGAACCCGGCGATGTATACCCGATCCATGACAGGACTGGCAGCAACTCCCCAGACGCTGCCGCCGGTGATGATCGGCTTGAACGTGCTGTCGATCGACCCGGTGTTTACGTTGACCCGGGCCACCTGGGAGGCAGCTTCCTGCGCTCCGTTGAAGGCAATCGTTGAGTACGAGCCGGCAATGTACAAGTCGTCGCCAACCAAATCGAAGGCCCGAACAATGGCCGGACCGCCACCCGATACCAGGGTGGGCCACGTCGTATCGATCTCTGCGGTGACCGGGTCCAGCGCAACAAACGCGTTTCGCGATATCCCGTTCACCTGGGTGAACTCGCCGCCGACGAACAGCCGGGAACCGTCGGGTGAAGCCTGAAGGTTGTAGACCGGAGCATTGATTGTCGGTCGCCACCAATCGATCCATCGTCCGGTATCTGCGTGAAACGCTGCAAGATAGGGCTGGGGGTAGGTGGTTGGCCCACCCTTGACCTCGGTGAACATTCCGCCGACGTAGATGACGTTGCCGATTTGCTCGATCGCCCATACCTGGGAGTCGACATTGGTAACGCCGTTGTCCAGACCCGACACCCCCCACGAGTTGTTGAGGGGTTGGTCGTCGATCTCGGCCGAGGCGACTCCTACAAGAGCCGCCAGCGAAGTGGCTAGCGCGAGCAGAAACATAAGTGCGCGTGGGAAACGGGAGGATGTCATGAAGCTCAGTCCGAGGGGGGAGAAGTTCTGGAACCGGTGGACCTTAAGGTCGCAACCGAAGGTATCGATCTTGCAAATCGACGTCAACCATGACGCACGTAGAGACACAAGGGTCGCGTGGAGTAGTAATTTGGGCAGATTCACCCATGATTGGCACTGTTTTGAGGTCGTTGTGTCAGTCCTGGGTTTAGCCCGGGGCAATGCTTCGGAAGATCGACCAATCGGTCAAGACGGCACCGGACTGGTGCAGCAAGCTTCGGAATGCCCAATCGTGGGTAATAAGGTGCGCGTCTCCTACCCGTGCGGCCCAACTTGGGGTTAGGGCTCGTAGTTCTGAACAGTCCTGTGCGGGACGGGTCACGATCTCGGTGACACCGGGTTGAAGTTGTCGAAGCGCATCCGATGCGGCTTCTCTGACGTCTCGGCCAGCGGGCGCCTGAATCGTGTGATCCGGCGTCATTACATCTTCCGTCCTCGCCAGTGCTCGAGCATCAAATCCAAGATCAATCGACGGGTCAGGTAGTCGTACGGGAAGCTTGAACTCGAGCGCGAGCTCGAGCAAGACATCGAAGAATTCGGGGCGGTATGCCAACGCGTCCAGATGTGAAGTGAGGTACGACGGCGACAGGCCCCACTGGATTGCTCGACCAATTTGGGCACGACACTCACGGATTAGCTCGGGGGTATCCGCATGTTCAAGCAGGTCCTCAACAGTTGCGGGCAGGGCGCCTGCCCCGTCACTGAGGGAGGGGGCATGTGTAACGGATCCCCATCGGTAGGTCGCTGGGGCCGAGTTCAGCGTTAGTTCGATACCCAAGGCCGCAGCCAGGGGACCAATTTCGGCTCCACCGCGAGCCCAGGGACACGGTACTTGGATCGATGTCGACCGGGCGAGGGGCTGACGGCCTGACTGGGCGACGAGCGCGGTGGCGATCGCCTGGTTTCCGGCATTTGATGCCCCTAAGCCGTCGGCGGTGATGATGACCAATCGTTCGTCGGGTTGACGCCCGAGACGTTCCAGCAAGTCGGACACGGTGACAACGCTATCGGTCAGGATCCACTGGCTGATCGGGTCCATCGCACGAGGCCCACAAACCGAGCGGGGCAGAACGCGCACTGTTCCGCAAATCAGTGAACGAACTTCGATAGCTGATGTTCGGCTCGAAGAAGAGCGTGTCGGCAAAGCCGTTGGCTACGAGCCATTCGTTGACAAAGAGGTTGTCCTCAACCCGGTAGATATAGAGAAGCAGCCGACCGAATCGGTCCCGAGGTTCCACATCTCGTTCGATCCTCACTTCAGAGCCAACCGGGAGCAGACCCTTCAACGCCATGGCTGCTTCGGCCCCGAAGCATTGGATCGGGGTATCTCGGCTTACTGATTCGGGCGTGTCGACCCCGATCAGACGGACTCGTTCCTGTTCGCCGGCAACGATCAGATCTACGGTGTCGCCGTCGATCACCCATTCGACGGTGGCAGTTCCAGCTGGCGTGGCCGTGGGGGCGTCGGCGGGGGCGTCGGTCAATATGAAGAACGCAACTGCAGCTGTTGCGAGCACCACAAGTACACCGATGAGACGGAGAACCTTCACGGTTCCAGTGTGCCCGGTCAGGCAGCTACCGGATGGCGAAGGTCATGCTCGGAGCTGAAGTCGAGTGCGAGTTCCTGCTGGGCAGGCCCCTGCACCTTGGCCTCGAGGACGGCTCGGACCCGGGCGAGGCCAACCTTGCCAACCTGGCGAGTTTCTGGGGTGAGTTCCCACGGGTAGGGGTTGGTGCGGGCGATGCGGAGGTGAGTGGTGCGCTGCATGTATTCATGATGCAGAAGGGGTGTGACAGTATTGTTTTTCCTGGTCACAGAATGGGCGTTGGCAGAGCAAAAACGAAACACCCACCTGGTAAGACCAGGTGGGTGCGCCGAGGAGAGAACTTGCGTATCGCTAGTTCGATATGACCCTTGGAAGCCAAAGGGCGATGTCGGGGATCAAGACCACCAGGACCAAACCGACGACCTGGAGGGCCATGAATTGGAACATGCCGGCATAGATGTCCTTGAGATCCCAGTGCGGGGCAACACCCTTGAGGAAGTACGCCGACAGAGCCACTGGAGGAGAGAGCCACGCGGTCTGCAGCGTTACCGCCACGAGGATGCCGAACCACAGCTTGTTGATTCCGTACTCTTCCACGACCGGGAGGAGAATAGGCACGAAGATCAAGACGATCGGTACCCACTCGAGCGGCCATGCGAGAATGAAGATCAGCGCAAGGATCAAGAACAGCATGATGTAGACGTTCAGTTGGAGATCAACCAAGGCGTCAGCCATCCAGCCGGCTGTACCAGCGGTGGAGAAGACTGCGCCAAAGAAGTTCGACGCCACCACAAGAATCATGATCATCGAGGTAGTGGAGAGCGTTGCCCGAAGACTGCTCGTCATCATCCTCATGCTCATGTTGCCGGTGACCGCAGCAAGCAGGAAGGCGCCAAGGGCACCCATTGCGGACGCTTCGGTAGCGGTGGCCCAACCACCAAGGATTGATCCAAGGGTTGCCACGATGAGCACCAACGGAGGGAGGATGCCGAGGGCGATCTCTGGAATGAGGGCCGCACCGCGAATGGTGCGCTCAGATTCCGCCAGCGGCGGTCCCAACGTTGGGTCCTTGAATGACCGGAACAACGTGTAGGCGATGTACAGGCCAGACAGGATAAATCCTGGGAAGATGGCTGCTGCAAACAAGTCGAGAACGCTCTCACCAAGCTGGGGACCCATCACCACGAGCATGATGCTCGGGGGGATCAGGATGCCCAGCGTTCCGCCGGCAGTGATTGCGCCAGCGGAGAGGCGAGTGTCGTACCCACTCTTGGTCATCGACGGAATAGCCATGAGGCCGATCAAGGTCACCGATGCACCCACGATTCCGGTGGCGGCTGCGAAGATCGTTGCCGCGGAAATCACCGCCAGGTACAGCGAACCTCGAAGGTTTGCCATCGACAGTTGCAACGCCCGGAACAGCCGGTCCATCAAGCCTGCCTGTTCCAGCAGATATCCCATAAAGACAAACAGCGGGATAGCTGCCAGCGTCACCTCGTCCATTGTTCCGAACGACTGCAACGTGAACAGATTGAAGACGGAGTCTCCCAGAGCCCAGAAACCAAAGGCGAAACTGACTACCAGCAGCGTTTGGGCAATAGGGAACCCGAGAACGATCGCTCCGAAGAGCGTGAAGAGCATCAACAGCCCTATGAATTCACCCTCCAATTGGTGGCTCCCATTCTCCCTTGTTGTACGCACGCCAGGACTTCACGAGCTCCGAGATCGATTGCAGCGTCCACAGGCCGAGGCCAAGGGGCAACATCATCTTCAGAGGCCAGATCGGACCTCGCCACGGACTTTGAATAACTCGTTCCCGACGCTCGAATGACGTCCACCCGAAATCCCACGCCACCCAGCAGGCGACGAGCATCACGGGAATGAACACCAGTGCGTAGGTGAGCATGTCGGCCAACGCTTGCTTCTTCACGCTCCAATTGCGGTACATGAAGTCGGTTCGGATATGACCGCTGTTCTTCAACGTGTAGGCCGAACCGATGAGGAAGTGTGTGGCGTAGATCATGTACGCAATGTCCTGGGCCCAGCGCAGTGACTGGCCAAAGAGCTTGCGGGAGATCACCTCACCAGCAAGGACTGCCATGAGTGGCAGGACGAGCCAAGCAACGGCTCGTCCTGTCCACTCACTGATTGCAGCAATCCAAGGGATATTGCCACCGTCGGTATTCCACGGTTCGGCAATGCCCTCTGCTTCTTCATCGACCTCGACGCCGTATCTAGCGGCTACTTCGTGGTCGGTTGAGGTCACGGAGTGATGCCAACCTTCTCCGGGTAGTAGGTCTCACCGATGTTCTGGTAGAGCTCGGTGATGGTGAGGCGGTACGGCATTACCGCGTCGGCGTAGGCCTGCTGGCTGTCACGCACCTCCTTGAAGAAGGCGTCGCTGCTCTCAAGTTCTGCAGCCACCGTGTTCCATGCGTCGATGAACTCGCCGTAGAACTCTGGCGGGGTGCTGTAGATGTTGATGCCTTGAGCCTGGTAGTCGGCAACAGCCTGGGCGTTCACCGTGATCGAGAGCGTCTGGCACTCGACGATGGTGGCCTGGGTGGCCGCAACGATGATGGCTTCAAGGTCGGAGGGCAGTGCGTCCCACCAGTCCATGTTGAACAGCAGCTCACCAATGTCGGTGGACTGGTGCAGACCTTGCAGGTAGTAGTTGTCCCAGACGTCGGACAGGCCGAGGGCCTGGTCGTCAGCGGGGGAGATCCACTCGGCGCCTTCGATGATGCCGGACTGAGCGGAAGGAACAATGTCGCCGCCGCCCATGGCGATGGCTTCGAAGCCCAGCTCGTTGAAGGTCAAGCCGGGTAGGCCTGGGGGTGAACGGAACTTGAGGCCCTGAACGTCAGCAACGCTGGTGATGGGCTCGCTGAACCAACCGAAGGGGTCTGGACCCATGGGGCAGACCGGAAGCGGCTTCACGTTCACGCCGATGTCGTCGGTGTACAGGCGCTCGTACAGGTCGAGGCCACCACCGTCATACATCCATGCCAGCGAGGTCATCTGGTCCATGCCAGTGGAACCTACGGGTGGGTTGGAGAACAGTGCTGCGGAGTCGCTCTTGCCGGTCCAGTAATTGGACCACGCCATGCCGACCGGAACAACCGAGCCGTCGACGGCGTCGAGGATCTCGAGGGCGCCAACGACACCACCGGAAGGCACGACCTCGGCTTTGAGACGTCCACCGGACATCACATCGAGGCGCTCGCCCCACTGCACGATTTCTGCGTGGTACACCGACGAGGCTGGTACGCCGGTCTGGACGGTGAACTCCAGGACCTCCCCTGATCCCTGGGTTGGGGTGACTTCGACTTCGCCGTCGTCGCCGTCATCGCCACCGTCGCCGGAATCGCCGTCGTCGCTGGAAGAGGTGTTTGCTGGTGCGCTCTCATCGATTGCACCGCCGGTACATGCGGCTGCACCGAGCCCCAGTGCGAAGAGCACTGACAGAAGCCGGAGCAGTTTGCCCCTGGCAGAAGTTGGACGGATCATTGTGGTTCCCCTCGTTAGTTAGTGAAATGGCCAACGGGCCGGCGATGGCATGTGGTTCCGTTCTCTGCAACGCTAAGAGGCGACAAAATTGGTGTCCTCCCCTGTGCGTTCCACATAGTGGAATGCCGATACCAATCTGAGTTAAACTTGCATAGGTGCGGACGAAAGTCAATCGAATCTGGTGACGATCGGCACATTCTTAGAGGGGTTACAAAAATGGCAGCTTCTACAGATACCGCACCGGCGGGTACGCAAGCGGTTTCGAGAGCATTCGACATCTTGGAGTGTTTCCTCGAGCGTCGCGAGATGGGGGTTTCTGCGATCGCCGAGCGGTGTGAGCTCAGCCCCAGTACCACCCATCGACTGGTGCGAGCCCTCGTAGCTCGGGGCTACCTGGAGCAAGATCCGCGATCCGAGCGCTATCGGCTTGGCCGTAGTGCGCTCGTCATTGGTCAGGCCGGGCGAAAGGCGTTCGGAGTCGATAGTGCGCTGCCGATCCTGCGACGATTTGGCCGGGAGACTGGCGAATCGGTGAACTTGGGCCTTCTCGATCATGCCGACGTCGTTGTGGCAATTCGCGTCGAGTCGGTTCACCCGCTGCGCTTTGACCAGCCGGTCGGTAGTCGCATTCCGGTGCATTGCTCTTCGATGGGGAAAGCGCTTCTGGCCTTCGACGCACCGAACGGCCCCTTAGTGCTTTCCGACCTGGATCTGTCTCAGTCAACGCCCAACTCGATCGGCACGATCGAGGAGCTCCGTATCGAGTTGGATGAAGTTCGGCAGCAGGGTTTCAGCACAGATGACGAAGAGAGCATCCTCGGCGTGTCCTGTATCGGAGCGCCGGTGCTGGATGGCACGGGGCGGGCGGTTGCCGCAATTGCGGTCCAGGCGCCAACGGCGCGCATGTCGGCCGAGCGAAGGCTCGAGCTGCAATCCCGGATCGTCGAAGTCGCAAATGAGGCGGCCGCCGCGCTCGTGGTTGATGGAGCGTGGGTTTCGGCCCCGCTCAATCGGGTCACCAGTAAGTGAGAGCCGACTCGTAGAGCTCGGTGAGTTCCTCGCGCTGGATGTCGATCGGGGCGTTGTCGAGAAGGCGCCGCTGCGGGAGCGAGCCGTTGACGAGGTCGGGAATATCGCTTGCCTCGTATCCAACACCGAGCAACCCGTTGGGCATGTTGCTGGCCCGCATCAGCTTGACGATTTGGTCAGCGAGAAGATCTCCCGCATCAGCATCAGATGCGTCCGAGGTGTCCGCGCCGAGCCAGCGGGCACCTTCCAAGTGCCTCGTCGGGTCGCCCACCGCGGTCTTGCGGAAGACCGCAGGCGAGTTGACGATGACACTCATGCCGTGGGGCACGATTGGTTCGCCCAGGGGATAGCCGTCCGGATTGAAGTTCTTCGCCATGCCGGCGACGCTGTAGCTCATGCCGTGAGGCACGTGGCAGCCGGCGTTGCCGAACGCGATGCCGGCGAGCGTGGCGGCCCACATGACCTGATGGCGTGCTTCCACATCTTCGGCGCTATCGACGGCGCGGACCAGGTACTTGCCCATCAGTTTGAGGGCTTCCTTGCAACCCAGGTCGCTCCAGGGATTCGCCCCCTGACTCGAAGGACGAAGCGAAGGACTGCTAGGTGCGGGACGTACGTGGTAGTGCCGGGCGGTATAGCTCTCCAGGGCATGGCTGAGGACGTCGAAGGCGCTGGCGGCCACCACGTTGGGCGGAAGCGTGAGCGTCACGGAGGGATCGATGAGGGCCCGGGTTGGTCGGATCATCTTGGATGCGATCCCGGTCTTTGCCTTCATGGCCAAGAGGTCGAAGACGGCGATGCCGGTGCATTCACTGCCGGTGCCCGACGTGGTCGGGCAGGCGATGTGCGGCTTCAGGGGACCGGGCACGGGGGTGCCGTCGCCAATTGGCGCGTTGACGTAGGTGAGGAACTCGGCGGGGTGAGTGCTGTACAGGTTTGCTGCCTTGGTTGTGTCGATCACCGAGCCACCACCGACCGAAATGAACCCGTCGACCCTGGCGTCGATCGCAAACTTGGTAGCGGCTTGGAAGGACTCGTCGGTGGGTTCGACCCTGACGTCGTCATAACGCGCAACGTCAACCCCGGCCGCCTTAAGCGAGTCTTCAACCTTCGCCACGTGCTCTGAGGTGGCGAGCACGGGGTCGGTCATCAGTGCGATTCGCTTGATGCCAAGATGGGCTGCGATGTCTCCCGCCTCGCTCAGGCATCCATCACCGTAGGTAATGGTTGACGCATCGACGTTGAAGGCGGTATCGCCCTGGGCGAGTTCGAGTTCGGTGTGGCAGCATGACATCAGATTCCCCTTTGCGGCTTCTTGAGTTAGTGGATCTAACCACATGCTGGCATGATGCAGCAATGTCTCCGCTCGAACCATTGCGCGCTGCACTTCGCAACGAGGGATACCTGGGCGAGGTTTTCGACGATGCTGGAAGCCGCGCTGTATATGGCACCGACAACTCGATTTATCAGCTGCGCCCGCAAGGTGCTGTGGTTCCGACATCAGCGTCTGACCTGGTCGCAATTGCGAAGACCAACCATGAGCTGGGAGGTCGATTCGAGCTTGTTGCCCGCGGTGGCGGAACGGGCACCAACGGCCAGAGCCTCACCAACGGACTCGTAATCGACACCAAACGAAAGATGAACAACATCCTTTCGATCGATGCCGACGCGGGAGTGGCCGTCGTCCAACCCGGGGTCGTTTTGGGCCAACTGAACGCCGCGTTGAAGGGTCACGGACTCTTCTTCGCGCCCCACACCTCGACGTCTTCCCGGGCAACGATCGGTGGCGTTGCGTCCACCGACGCTGCTGGAAAAGGGTCGCTGGTGTACGGCAGAGCGAACAAGCACATCCTCGGGATTGAGGGAGTCCTGGTAGATGGAACGCCCTGGTCTTTCGGCAAGGTTTCCATCGATGAAGCCGCACGGCTCGCAGCTCGCACCGATCGAGTCGGGGATCTTCATCGGCTCGTCCTCGAGGCGACCAATGGTGTTACGGCGGCCGATTTTCCCGACGTTCCGAGAGGGTTTACCGGCTACAACCTTGGCGACGCGAGGTCGGCCGCTGAGATCGACATGACGAAGCTTTTATGTGGGTCCGAGGGAACACTCGCATTGATGAGCGAACTGACGGTTCGCCTTACGCCCCTGCCAAGGGACGTGCGCCTGGCTGTCATCGCGTTCGCAACGTTCGAGGAAGCCATCCGGCAGTCAAACATTCTCAAAGCATCTGGCCCGATTGCAATTGAGTGCCTCGACGAGCGCACCATCGGTTTGGCAACCGGCTCGCCGGCGTGGCCCAAGCTTCAGGCCCTGCTCCCGAAAGTTCGAGGTTCGCTCCTGTTGATGGAGTTCGACGGCGACAGGCCGGTCGCGGAGTTGCGCGATCTTGTTGCCGATCATGGAACAGCCGTGGATATGGCGATCACGAACGATCCGGGCTCGATCGCCGCGGTCTGGAAGGTCCGTGCGGACGCGGTGGGGCTTCTGGGGCAGGCGGTCGATGGTCGACGCTCGGTTCCGTTCGTCGAGGACTGTGCCGTGCCGCCACAGCACCTCGACGAGTTCGTCGCGGGATTCCGAGAGGTCCTCGATGGTCACGGACTGAGCTATGGAATGTTTGGCCATGCCGATGTCGGATGTGTCCATGTGCGCCCAGCGCTCGATCTTTACGATGTCGAACACGAAGCGATGGTGCGTAGCGTTTCCGATAGTGTCGCCGCGCTGGTGTCGCGGTTCGGTGGGGTTTTGTGGGGTGAACATGGTCGGGGTTTCCGAGGCGAATACCTCGATCTGAGTGACGATTTGGTCCGCCGGATGGAACTTGTGAAGACGGCCTTCGACCCGCAGAACTTGCTGAATCCAGGCAAGCTCTACTCGCCCAACGAAGTCTCTGCGCCGATCAAGAAAATCGACGAAGTTCCACTTCGGATACATCGCGACCGCACTGTTGCAAAGGCGACGAGGGTTCAGTTCGACAGCGCCTTCGCTTGTAACGGCAATGGGCTTTGCCATCATTGGGGTGAGGCAGAGGTGATGTGTCCGTCCTATAAGGCGACGCTCGACCCACGGTTGTCGCCGAAGGGTCGGGCGGACCTTCTTCGCAGTTGGACGGCTGACCCGGACAACGATGATCTTGCTGCCGACGTTGCAGCCTCGCTGAATCAGTGCTTGTCGTGCAGTGCCTGCACCGGTCGCTGTCCCGTTCAGGTTGACATCCCGGAGATGAAGTCTCGGTTCTATTCAGCTCGGCCCGAGACCGATCGCACCCGCACGCTTCGGCAACGGGTACTCCGCAGCTTCGAGTCGCTCGCACCGGCCGTTCAAGCGATCGCCGGGCCAGTCGCAATCGGACAAAGGTTGTCCGCTCCGGTGATGGCCAAACTGCTCGGAATTGTGGACCTTCCCCATGTTCCCACTGGCACGCTCAGCGCACGCCTGAAGCGGCTTGGGGTTCCTCGGTTGGGGCTCGGTGACCCACTGTCGGGCGCCACGGTGATCATCGTCCCAGATGCGTTCACCTGCGTCATCGATCCATCGGTCATGGAGGCAGCGATCAAGCTTCTGCGCGCGGCAGGGGAACGCCCTGCGATGGGTCCCTTCGTGCCATCCGGCAAATACGACCATGTAAAAGGTGACCGAAAGAGGTTTGCCCGGGCGGTCAAAAAGCAGCGGGAAATGGTTGAAAAGCTCAGCAGGCACCAGGTCCCATTGGTGATTCTCGAACCAGCGGTATTCATGCTTCACGAGCACGAGTTTCCTGCGATCGATCCCACCTTCCCATCTACGGCGGTGACCGCTTTCAGCACGTTGCTTGATGGGCTCCTCGACCAGTTGCCCCAAGGGGTGGGCCATGGTGAGCTGCAACTGTTTGGCCATTGCACCGAAACAAGCCTTCGTCCCGAACACTCGGCTCAATATGGTCGGTTGCTCTCAAAGAGCGGCTTTACCGTGACTGCTGAAGCCACAACGTGTTGCGGAATGGCCGGGATCTTCGGTCACGAGGCTGAAAACCAAGAGATGTCGGTCAGTTTGTTTGAGACGTATTGGCGACCGTTAATGCAGAAGCCAGGTCCCGTAGAGCGCTGCGCTCCCGGCTACAGCTGCCGATCACAATCAAAGCGTCTCGATGGAGCGCCTTTGTCGCATCCGTACGTCGTTGCGGCACGGGCCATGGGGCTCTGACGCGTCTTCCTCGACGCGTACCTCGCGACACTTCCTCGACGCGAAGGCGCCGAACTCAAGCTGCACGGTGCTGTGGTCGCTCTCGGGTGTGGGGCGGTCCGACTAGGATCGCGGGCGTGGTGATCTGGGCGACAATTGTGGGACTCGGAGCGGTTTTGCTCTTGGTGCTCGCCTACGGATTGATGGCGGAGCGACAGCATCGTCGTAGGCGTCGCAGCCTTCGCCATATCGCCCGGCCACCGGCACCCGACATCGCCTACCGGGCCGTGGTGAACGCTCGGTCGGCTTTCACCCGGTCGGTTCAAGCCTACGAAGAAGCTCTAGCATCTACCAGCGCATCGGCTGGCTCATCCTCGGTGCTCTCCGGCGATCTGACCTCCAGCGACGCAGACCTTGAGACGATGGAGCGACGGAAGGATCAGCGACGAACTCGACTGCTAGAAGCGCAACGGATCTGGGAAGAAGTACGACCCGCGTCCGAGCCAGCTTCCCCGGTCCCGGTTTGGATCGGCGCCGGCGAATTGCGAGGTTGGTCGTTGGGGCTCATCGGCCACGAGGCCACGTTCCTCCGATTCGAACACGCGCTCGATCCCACATGTTGGGTCGTGTTGGAGACCCGCAGATTCCGGTTCGGTCCTGCCATCGGTGCGGAACGACTGCGGCTGGGCGTCGTTGTTGAGGGAGCCGACATCACGCAGCTGACCGACCTGCTTCAAGTAGCCATGGGAAGCCCCGAGGTGGCACTGCGACCGGGGACCTCGGTCGTCCGGGCGTTCACGGCCAGGCGGGTGGGCGGAGCGAGCTTATTCTCGGCCCTTCGAGGCGCAGCTGATTCGAGTAGCCGACTCTACGTCAATGGGTTCGACCAAGACGTGCGGCAACAGAGCCTCGCGTACCTGAGCGGTATCCACGGCCTCGATCTCGATCAGACGAACGCCGGTCTCGCCGGATTTGATCGCATCAGATTACGTATCACCAGTTCGGGCCCGGCGTTGTTGGTAGGCGTTTGGTTCGGCCGTCGGCCGTCGGCGAGGATCATGGCCGGCTCCAATCATCAAGCCTGGTTGCGCTCCAACCGTCAGGGTTGAGCTCTGTCGGTAGACGTTGGGAATCTCTACCCCACCGGCATCCACGCCACGATGAGATCCTCGATGCTGATGTCGGACTTCTCCAGGGCAACTTCTAGTTCGGTGATCGCCTCGGCCTTTTCGGTCCATTCGTCTTCCAGATCCATCAAGCTGTCGGCGAGCTTGGCCTCCAGTTCCTCCAGGTCGTTGTACTTCTCGTCGAGTCGATTCATCGCGGTCTCCACACGATTCTGAGCTGACGCGGCCTGGCGTCTGCCCGATCCCATTCGACGAGCTGCGGTCCCCAACGACCGACCACGACTACGCCCGCCAAGCAGACCCCCGAGAATGGAGGTCCCAACGTTGATGAGCTGCTGGTGCTTGCGGCCTTCGGCGTCGGACTCTGCTTGGCGAACTCGATCTTCTGCCTTCGCAATTTGGTCTTGAATCCGACCCAGCTGCGTGGTCAGTTTGTCGCGAAGTTTGTTAGCCGCTTCGTCGTTGCCCTCGTCGGCAACCGCCCGACAGCGAAGTTCGAACGCATCTCGGGTTTCGTTTGGTCGCCCGTACAGTTTCAGCTCGGTGTTCTGAAGCAGGGTGATTGATTCCTCGGCGTACAGGGCTTTCTTGATGCCGGTCTCCACCGATTTCAGCGCCGTCTTTGTGAGATTGAACTCGGGCACTACGTACTTGATTTGATCGGGGACTTCGGTGACGAAGTCTCGGTCGTCAAAGTCGACCTCGGTCAACGAGTCGACGTCGAAGCCATCGACTCCCGCCGGAACGATCGCTTCCCATTCTTCGGTGTGGCGAAGCTTCGACTTTGTGTCGTCAAAGAGCAGGGAGACACGAGCCGCGATGACGGGCGCGTATCTCTGGCTGCCTGGTTTGCCGCCCACCGTTTCGATCCAGGGGGCAGCCGCGGGTACGTAACGTACGCGGGTGCCCTCGGGCACCTTGGGCGCCACGGTGGATTCATCATCGGCCAGCGCCGGAGCGCCCGAACCGACCGTGTTGCCATCGTCGGTTGGGGTGGGCGCAGCTGCGGCAAGCGACGATGCTGCAGATAGTTCGGCGTTCTTCGAGGCCATGAGCTCGGTAACTTGCTGTCGCGACATCGGTCCCGCCAGGTAGCTCATCGCCCATCGGGTAGTGAACAACGGGAGCTCGGAGTTACGGGTGGTGCGCAGGATGAACTGACGCTTTCCGAGCCCGCTAATCTGGCGCTCGAGTTGAGCCATATCGATGGAGCCATCGGCCGCCCGCAAGCCATCAACCAGTCGGTTCTTGTCCTGTTCGGTCTGCAACCGCCCGATCATCCAGGTTCCAGCGTTCGAGATGGCCTTGTAGTCGAGGTCGACCGGGTTCTGTGTAGACAGGACCAGGCCGACGCCAAATGCTCGCGCCTGCTTCAGAAGGGTCAGTATCGGCTTCTTGGTAGAGGGGTTTCCCGTTGGGGGAGCGAGTCCCATGACTTCGTCGATGTAGATGAGGCATCGGAGTTGGCCGGTTCCAGATTGTGAGCGCATCCAAGAAATCACCCGACTGAGGAGAACCGTGATAGCGAACTGGCGCTCGTTCTCATCGAGGTGACGCAGAGACACCACCGCGGCTCGTGGTTTGCCGTCGGCATCCCACAACATTGACTGTGGGTCCATAGGAGCGCCCGTCGCCCACGCGGCAAAGCTGGGAGATGCCAAGAGCCCGTTCAGCTTCATGACCAGAGCCTGGCGATCCTTGGCCGGGAAGAACGTGTCGAGGTCGAGGACGCCGAGCTTGCGGATCGGAGGATCTAGCAACTGGCCCAACAATGTGGGCATATCGAGCGGCGTGCCAGCATCCCAGGACCGAGCGATCAGGTTTGCCAGAAGAATGTGTTCACGGCCCGAAAGTGGGTCCGACTCGACGCCGATGAGGCCCAGGAGCCCGCTTACGGTCGAGTCGACTTCATCCTGTCGGGCTGCGGGATCGTCGGTGGCGGGCGGGTCGAGTCGGCCGAGAACGTCGAGCGGAACTCCCGAGGACGCGCCGGGCGTGTAGATGACGGGATCTGCGGCCTCTTTGAGGTTCGCGATGCTCCCGCCGTCGAGCCCCCACCCGGCGAGCCCGTTCTTCCACAGGTCTGCGGTTGAGGAGGCTAGCTCCGCAGTGGTCGTGTCTTTGACTCGAGCGTCACCTTCATCCATCCACGGTTCGAACGACGCAGCATCGAGATTGGGAAAGGTCAGCGCCAGGTTTCCGAGGTCGCCTTTGGGGTCGATCGCGAGCACCGGCACCCCCGACAGCAGCGCTTCTTCGAGAAGCACGATTCCAAGACCGGTTTTACCGGACCCGGTCATGCCGACGATGACCCCGTGGGTCGTAAAGTCGGCGCTGTCGAGCAGGACGGGGACGCCATTTCGGTCGCCACTTTCCGGCTCAACCTGCTCTCCAACGTGAAGTTCTCCTGCTTTCTTGGAAGTCGCCATAGAGAACATTCTGATACGTCAACGGGTCACTTCACCGAAAACCGCCCAAAAATCCGGCATGATGGAGGTTGATCCAACGAAAGGACTATTGCTATGGGGATCTTTGATAAAGCTAAGGACGCGCTCAGCGGCGTCACCGACAAGGCCGAAGACTTGCGCGAAAGCGTTGGCGGCATCGTCGAGGACGGCATCGATAAGGCTGCCGACATGGCCAACTCTGCCACCGGAGGCAAGTTCGAGGATCAAATCGACAAGGTCAAGGACCTTGCCGACAAGATCGACGGTCAGGTCGACGGTGCTGCCGATGCTGCAGCAGACGCGGTGACTGACGCCGTAGAGGACGCCACCGAGTAATTCTCACGCAGACATCGTCTGCGACTTGTTCAAACAGCGTGGGCCTTGGCCCGCGCTGTTTGCGTTTTGATCGGTCCTTCACCGAAGGAGGTGGTCAGTTCTCGTCGCGCAAGGAAAGCTGGGCGAGAAGTGCGTAGTCGCCATCGTCGATAGTACTTTCGACCCGGGACTTGAAGTCCTCTTCGCCGATCTGGGATGCCGCGAACACCTCGGCAAAGTCGCCCGCGCCGGTCTCGAAGTCCGGACTGCCGCTCGTGGGCCACCATGGCGTGTCAGCGGGAACTCCACGTTCGGCCAACCATGCCCGGCGTTCGTCGGGCGTGTTGAGGGTTACGTCGATTGCGTGGCCGATTTCGTGCGCAAGGACCCGAGCGATCCGCTCAATGTCGTCGCTCTCTCGAACGAAAACTTCCATCCGTTGCTCCGCGCTCCAGGTGTAACCCGAAGCTCTACCTCGAGGTTCAAGGAAGGCAATCGACCAGCCCTGCAGTTCGGACCGCCACGGATAGCGGATCTCGGCGAGCGCGGGTTCGGCGAGCGCGGCGATCCGCTCGTTCTCGTAGGTCACTCCGGCGACAGACTCGCTGCTGATTTCCAGCGCCAGCGGGTCGACCGGTGCAGTCGGAACCTCAGATGAGTCACCACCGGTCAGTGCCACAAAAGAAAGGGCTGCCCCAAGGACAACCGCCGACGCTGACAGCATTGACGAGAAGGTCACCGCAGCCGAATTCACCCGCTGACGCCGGCTGAGTGAGCGTTCGTCTTCAGCGGTCCAGACCGAGTCTGTTGTGGAGGAAGGTGCGGCAGTCATGGTCAGCAATTGGGGAGGTTCCCGTGAATCGACATGCTTTGGTCCGACCTTGAGTTGGAAGGCATACCCACCTATGCCGCCGTGGTCCGAGGCGTGGCGCGCTAGGTCGTTCGACCTGGAAACCGTCTAGAACCGGTTGGAAGTCGACCTGGAAACTGCCAGGAAGCAAAGCGACCGGGAGCTGCTGAGAGACTGCAGTAGACTGAGAACTAGCTGGCGAGGCGACCTCTTCCCTTTCCGCACCTTTCGCTTGGAGTATCCGATGAACGATGTAGTTGAGCCCGCAGAAGTAGCAGAAGCAGTGGCCATGATCGACGCTGGCCTCGGTGGTCTGACGTCGCGCAGGCTTGTGTCTTCCGACGAGGTGACCGACTTGTTGCTCGATGTGCGCGCCCTCCTCAGCACACCCCCAGCACCCAAGCTCGATCCAGTCGACGCCTAGAGGAACGCGGGATGAGGTGACCCCGGGATCGCCTCTGTACGCTCGGTAGCTCAACAGTTACCGAGGAGTATCAAAAAATGGCTGATCTGGGTTTTGATGGCAAGGTTGCGATCGTCACCGGCGGCGGCGGCGGGCTAGGCCGTGAGCACGCGCTTGAGTTTGCCCGGCGTGGCGCCCGTGTCGTGGTGAACGACTTGGGTGGTGCGGTAGACGGAACCGGCGGCTCGGTGAGTGCCGCCCAGGCGGTCGTCCAAGAAATCGAAGCGCTCGGCGGCGAGGCCGTTGCCAACGGCGACTCTGTGGCATCGATTGCGGGCGGAGAAGCCATTGTTCAAAGCGCAATCGATGCGTTTGGCCAGGTCGACATCGTGGTGAACAACGCGGGCATCCTCCGCGACAAGTCGTTCCACAACATGACTGATGAGCAGATCACTTCGGTTATCGATGTTCACCTCAAGGGCGCCCTGTACGTGACCCTGCCTGCGTGGAAGCTATTCCGCGAGCAGAACAGCGGTGTGGTCATCAACACCTCGTCCAACTCTGGTCTCCTTGGCAACTTCGGCCAGGCGAACTACGGCGCAGCCAAGATGGGCCTGGTCGGATTCACACGAGTGCTTGCGGCCGAGGGTGCCAAGCGCGGCATTCGCGCCAATGCCATAGCCCCGGTTGCACTCACCCGGATGACCGAAGACCTCCTCGGTTCCATGGCCGAGCAGCTCGAGCCCAAGCGCATCACGCCACTGGTCATGTACCTGGCTCACGAAAGCTGCCCCGCAAACGGGCAGGTCTATTCCGCAGCCGGTGGCACGATCGCCAAGTTCTTCGTGGGACTCACGCAGGGAACCTCTCGTGGGGGAGAGATCACCGCAGAAACCGTGCGCGACGACTGGGACGAGATCAACAACGAAGATGGCTATATCGTGCCGCAGAACCCCGCCGAGGAGTTCGCGAAGCTTCTCTCCAACTGGGGCGTGGGCTGAGTCCGTCGCGCCCTTTGCTCGCCTCTGGGCGACCGCCTATTGCTGGTCTTCGGCGTAGGCGGTCCAACGTTTGTAGTCGATCTTGCCGTTGGCGGCCCGCTCGAGTGAATCAACCGAGAACACGTGACGGGGCGCCTTGTATGCCGCAAGGCGCTCTTTCACGTGGGCGATCATGGTTGCCTCTTCCACACTGTCGCTGGTGGCGACCACAGCGGCGACTCGCTGGCCGAACCGTGCGTCGGTAACACCGACCACAATCGCGTCTTCCACGAGGGGGTGTTCCTTCAGTGCTTCCTCTACCTCTTCGGGGAACACCTTCTCGCCGCCGGTGTTGATGCATACCGACCCGCGCCCGAGCAGCACGATGGAACCATCCGCTTCTACTGTGGCGAAGTCGCCGGGTACCGAATACCGGACTCCGTCGATCGTTGGAAACGTCGCCGCCGTCTTGTCCGGGTCTTTGAAATAGCCAAGTGGGACCCGGCCCGCCACGCCCACCCTGCCGATGTCCCCCGAACCTGGCTCAACGATCCTGCCATCCTCGGTGATCACCGCAGACTTCTTGCTGAGCGAGAACGAGGCGGTCTTCGACGCTCCCTCCTTCGACGACACCGATGAACCAATGCCGATCGCTTCGGAGCTGCCGTAGGTATCTACACACAGCAGCCGGTCGTTGTGTTCCATCAGCCCCGCCTTCGTATCAGCCGACCACATGACGCCAGAAGAGATCAACACACGGAGGGAGCTGATATCCCATCGTGTTGGCTCGGCGTTGAGGGCGTCGAGCATCGGTCGGGCGAACGCATCGCCGACGATGAAGGCGCTCTTGATCTGGCGATGTTCGATTGTTTGGAACAGTTCGGCGATATCGAGCTTGCGGCTTGTGAGGGTGGTGATCGAACCCCCGAGGGTCAGGGTGGTGAATGCGTTGAAGAGCCCGGTCCCGTGCATCAGAGGACAGGCAGGAATACTCGCGGGTCCACGACGCTCTCGTACCCGCTGGATAACTGCCGGCGACTGCCCGTCAGCGTCGAAATCCGCGTCGACCGGTAGCGTCACCTTGTTTTTGGCGTCGGTGACCATCAGGAGGTCGTCCTGGCGCCACATTACGCCTTTGGGCATGCCCGTAGTTCCTCCGGTGTAGAGCAATACCAGGTCGTCCCCGGAGCGCCCGTGCGGACCCTTGGTGGTATTCGTAGTTGCCGTGGCCACAGCGATTTCATACGGCGTGGCCCATTCGGGGCAAGCTCCTGATCCGTCATCAACCCAGAGGTAGGTATGGATTGCGGGCACACGAGAGCGAAGAGCATCCACCGTGTCGGCAAACTCTCCGTGGAAGACGACCGCCTCAGCGTCGGCGTTGTCCCACAAGTAGGCCAGTTCCTCGACTCCGTAGCGGTAGTTGGTATTCACGTGCACGAGTGACGCCTTGGCACATGCGAAGAACGTTTCGAGGTACTCCGGGCCGTTGTAGAGGTAAAAGGCGACTGACGCCTGTTGGCCGCAGCCTTCATTCAGCAGGAATTGGGCGAGGGAGTTGGCTCGGCGCTCGAACTGTTCCCAGGTGACTTCATAGTCGCCGTGGGTAAGCGCCAACTCGTCCGGTTGGATGCTTGCAATCGATTCCCAGGCGGTGGCGAAGTCCCAATCGTTCATGCCTTAACGATAGGGCAGGAACGCTATGCGTCGACTATTCCTCGGTACTTCGAATCGCCGCTATGGGCTTCGACGCCATCGTTGGGTTCGAGGCTGATGTCGATAATCGGGAAGTCGCCGATATCAACGCCCTCGGGGAGATCGAAGGACCGGGTGTCGCCGTCGCCGGTGCTGACCACCAGCCCGAGCGAGTGCATCTCCTGGACCTCAGAGTCTATTACCCAAAGCTCATACTGAGACTCATCGCCAACGAGATCACCGCTGAATTCGATGTCGAGACGAAGTGATCCGTCGCCGTCGTCGATCACAACCGCGTTGCCAATGGCGTTGCTTCCTTCGAGCGAATCGAGAGCAACTTCGGCGACCACGTTGGTTGTGCTGCGCAACGCCGGGATTGCCACCGCGGCAAGGACCGCAGCGGCAACCGCGGTGAGAAGAACCCCCACCGGTCGCCGCTTTCTGCGATGGTGATCGAGAGAGGTGACGTTGCTCTCATTGCTTCGCAAAGCGGATGGTGCAGGAGCGGCTGCTGCGGCGTCTTCAAGAGCGAGCTCTGCCTCAATGCTGCTCCACACCAACGGCGGGGGAGTGTCGAGGAATGGTTCGTCGTCGCCGATGCGAAGTTTCATCTCGTCGAGGAGTTCAAGCAGCTCTCGATCTTGCATCTCTTGGTCTTGCATGTTCTCCTCCGATCCGTTTGTGTTTTCGTTGGGACTAGACATCATCGCGCTCCAACTCTGTTCGAAGTCGGATCAGGCCACGCCGCATGTCGCTTTTTACCGTGCCTAGGGGTAGGTCGATGTCCTCAGCGATTTGCTGCTGGGTGCGATCGCCCCAGAAGGCCATAGTGAGAACTTGCTTTTGTCGAGCGGGGAGTGTGTTCAGCGCTGCTGTGAGGACCATGCGGTCGGCAAGAAGACCAAACCGATTGTGCTCGTCATTTGATGCTCGCTGCTGGACGGGTTCGCTCAGCTCGGCTTCGTCGACGCGCCGACCGGCTTTTCGGTAGCCGTCGATGAGTCTGTTCTTGGTGATCCCCATGAGCCAGCCTCCGAGGCTGCCCTTCTCGGGGTTGTACGATCCTCGGGCTCGCCACGCGGATAGAAATACTTCTTGGGTCAAGTCCTGGGCCTTCTCGGGGCCGATGGCTCGCTTGGCAAACGTGTAGATCGCCGGACCATGTTGGTCGTACAGATCCTTGAGGACATCGCGATCTCCGGCGATGAACCGGGACCGCATGTCGGTCTCGGGATCCTCTGTGGACGATGAAATCACCCCACAACGATACTGGGTGCGTGCACGTTGCTGCGATCTAAGCCCTCTTGGACCCGGGAGTTGCTCCTTGGGGACGACGAGGATGGGGTCTGCTGGTTTCAACAGTGCCGCCGAGGAGTTCATGGCCACACCTACGTTCCAATGGTTTCTTCGGATGCGTAGTTTTGACACCTTGTGTGTCGTGTGACGAAGTTAACGAAAGGCGCCCGGCTGCCGGAACATGGAGCGATGCCACCTTCGAGGTGTGGCTAACACAGCGCGGGGATAATCCTCGAAAAGCCAGCGCACGAAATTGCGGCGAGTCCACGCGGTGAGTCCAGCGATTCGAACACTCGCCTGGGCCATCCGTGGGTTCGCAAGGGCGTTACTCAAGGTCTGGGCTAGCGCGTGATCTCGTTCCATTGTCCGAGCCAGTCCGGTTGCGTAAGAAGCACCGGCAGACACGTAGTCTTCGCCGTGTTTGATGATGCTCTGTCCGGCCGAAATTCCGGTTTCGATGGCCTGTCCGATTCCTTCGCCAGTCATCGGGTCTGTCGCCGCTGCCGCATCACCGACGAAGATGACCCGCCCGTGATGGGTGGGCACGTCGCCGAGTCGTGCTGGAATCGGCCATGCCGTGTGGCGCGCCTCTGCGGTCGCATCGGCACCGAGTACGGCTCGTATCCGGGGCCGGTCGAGGAGTTCAGACCACAGCTTTTTCATCTGCTGAATTTCGACGCCACGGCCTCGTTGAATGCCAAACCCGACGTTGGCCGAGCCGTCGGCCAACGGGAAGGCCCACACGTAACCGGGGAGGAGGTCTGGTTCGAACCAGACATAGAGCTCTTCGGCGGCGAGTTCGGAGACCCCAGTGAAATATTGACGGAAGCCATGCCACTCTCCGCGGTAGCCCTCGGTGCCCAACCCGAGCAGCTTGCGGGTGGGCGACCACATCCCATCTGCCGCGACGTAGCTGGTTGCTTCGAAAACGCCGTGGGAAGTGTAGGCCCGGATGCCGTTTTCGAACGCTGCGAGATCTTGCAGCGCGACGCCATCGCGCACGTCGACGCCGGCTTGGCGCGCCAGGTTCAGCAGCGAGTGATCTAACTCAGACCGCCGGGCTATGGCGGCAAAGAGTCCGTTGCCGTGCGGAAGATCGAATGGGATCGTGTCGCCTTTGGGGCCGGCAATCTGCACTCGTTCCACCGGCTTCCAGCTCGGGACGGTTGCGGGGTCGAGACCAAGGTCGTCGAGCAGCCGAAGCGCTCCGGCGGTTAGACCGTCGCCGCAGCACTTGTCTCGCGGAAACGTGGCCTTGTCGATGAGAACGACCCGTTGTCCGCCTCGGGCAAGCGTGATGGCGGCTGCGGCTCCTGCCGGCCCACCGCCTACGACAAGGGTGTCGGCGGCGGTTGGGGTGTCGGCGGCGGTTGGGGTGTTCGGCGGGTTGGGGTCTGAATCGTTCATGGAGTTGACCAAGAGTTCTAGCGCACGAGCGGTCGCGAATGGCCTATCGAGGTGATGTGCCCTTTGGCGCGCCCTCAGGGGGCTGTTGTCGGCTCGGTGGGAGGGACGGTTGGGTCGGTCGCAACGGGTTGGGTTGTGGTCGTTGTGGTCACAGCGGCCGGTGCTGCTGTGGTGGGTGTAGCAGTAGTAGGTGCCGCCGTGGCGGGGGCGGATGTTGGTGCTGCGGTCGTTGGTGGAGCGGTCGTCGGTGGTGAAGTGACCGGCGGCGCCGTGGTCGGGGGAACCGCATCGGGATCGCTTGGCTCCCCGTTGCAATTCAAACCCTGTTTGGGGCGGTAGACCGCGAACACTTCGTCTACGACAACCTTGCCCGACGGATAGATGCGCTCGCGGGGTGTGGTGACCCGACGGCACTGATCTTGGGATCGCCGTACGACCGGGAGGGCATCGACCTCGATGTGCTTGGTTGAATACATCGACACGGTCACGGATGTGTCGGTGTATTCAGTCCAGATGAGTACGCCGTAGTCGGTGCTATTGCGGATCTTCAGATCCGGCCGTGGCCAGGAGATCGTGGCCTCGCGGCCCTCCGGGTAGCGACTGAAGTACAACGAGTGGGCTTGGTACTCGTCGAAATCGAGTCCTGCGAAGAAGGCCGCGTTAAAGATGGTGGTGATCGTCTGTGATACGCCGCCGCCGTACTGCGGCTCCAAACTGCCGAGGTTGATCGCTCCGGCTTCCTTGTATCCCTTTTCGGGTGTTCGCTCGCCCACCAGCTCGTTCAGACTCAGGACCTCGCCGGGGTCGATGACCGTGCCCCGTACCGCGTCGGCGAAGAGCTGAATGTTCTCCACTCGATTCGCGCAGCATGGGTGTTGGGTTGTGTAGGTGGAGACGAGTTCGGTGATGCCGAGCGCTTCCAGTTCGGCGACACCCTTCGTTCCGTCGGTGACGATCGGCAGAAGTTCGACCGTGCGCACCGGGATCGTGTCGGCCGGTTCGCCGTCTTCGTCGAGCGGCAAGGAGGGTCTGCTCAAGAGCGCCGCGCGTAGCAAGGCCGATGTCTTGTCGTCGCAGCACACCAGAGTCTGATCGGCGGGCACGATCTCGGGACGATCCTGCACAACGATGAACCGTGCCTGGGTGGATTTGTCGCCAAGCCGCTCAAATCGGGGACGAAGCAGATTCAGTGTTCGCTCCTGGTTGACTTGCCAAAACGAGCCCTCGGCGGTGTTTTCGATGTCGATGATTGCTCGTAGATCGGCGGGGCTGAGTTCGGTTGTCTGTTCGAGTACGCGGACGATGAGCGGGGAGTCGGTGGCCTCGTTGAGCTCGATCGCTGTTCGGCCTACCGAGTCGATGGTCAGCGAAGGTCGTTCAGGAAACGCTGTCAGGCTGAACGCATGCGGACCATCTTGGCCGACAAGTCCGTTAATCCGTTCCAGCAATTCCGCGGGGTCGATGACCGAGCCGGCGGCGCCGGGCTGGGTGCGAAACGAGGTCGATCCCAGTTCCACGGTGGGAGGTTGGGGGCCGTCGAGCTGTGGTGCGATGAAGCCGTCGACGGCAGCTTGGACCGTGCTGGCATCGATGAGGTATGGGAGGTCCAACTCCACCGGCGTACGAAACGACTGAACCCACCGAAATGGGCCGGTGAGCACCGAACCGCCCGCTCTGGCGGCCATTGCGTCACTGACCAGTACATCGTGGTCGACGCGCACGCCGAGGCGAACGAGGTCGGTAGTGATGGTGTTTTCGTCCACCGAGATGGTGACCGGTTCGTCGCGGAGCCCGCTGGTTACCTCCGAAGTTGCCTGTCGTACATCGTTGGCCGACATTCCGCTCAGTTCGATTCCTCGAACGTGAACGTTGCGGCCAACCGTATTGGCTTGCAACACCGAGTCGATGCCCCACGCCAGGGACAACGCCGCGAAACACGCCAGCAGGAATGCCGCCGAGACCCCGAGCCGTCGCCGCACAACCAGCGTGCTGTCGTCCTCGGATGCCACCCCGTCAGTGTTGCAGCTTCGGTGTGCTTCGCGGTGCCAGGGGTGAGGGTGAACCGACCCTAGAAGAGCTTCTGCTGAGGCCGCTCCACTCCTCGGAGCTGGTCATAATCCACCTCGACGCACCCGATGTCGCGCGTCCCTGCCAGCACCTTTGCCTGCGGCTTGATCAGTTGAGCTGCGAACACGCCCCGAACCGGCGCAAGGTCGGGCTGATTGTTCAGAAACTCCAGGTAGCGGGCCAGCTGCTCGACACCGTCGATTTCGCCCCGTCGTTTGATTTCAACCGCCACCGTGACACCGTCGGCGTCTCGGCAAAGCAAGTCCACCGGGCCGATTTCGGTTGGGTATTCGCGTCGGATTAGTTGGAGACCATCCTCGAGCTCTCCCGGCTGCTCGGCCAGAAGTTCTTGCAAGTGGCTCTCGACCCCGTCTTTCTGCAAGCCCGGATCGGATCCAAGCTCGAAGGAGATGTCGCTTTCGGTGTGATGGATCTCGATGTGGAGCGATTCGCCCTTGTCGTTGGTGACCCGCCAACCATCGTCGACCTCGACCAGCGTGTTTGGCGCGTTCATCCAGTTCAGAGGCTTGTAGGCGCCGCCGTCGGCGTGGATCGCTACGCATCCGTCGGCTTTCACCATCAAGAGACGGGGAGCTCGTTCGAGTCGGGCGGTAAGCCGGCCCTCGTAGGTGACCGTGCATTCGGCGATGACCAATCTCACGTTGCTTTTTATCTCTACCAGACGGCTTTCGCTCCCAATTGTCGACAGTCACTGCTGACCCGGATGCCATGGTGCGGCGGATGGAGTTGGGGCCTCCCCGGAGTTAAAGAGTGGGCTCGGGCTGCCGATGGTGTATCTATGGCAACGAAGGTCGCGAGTACGAAAAAGACCAGCAAGAAGAAGGCTCCGGCGAAGAAACCTGCTGGCACCAAGGCGCCCGAGGCCAAAGCGGCTCCGAAGCGAGCTGGCACCAAGAAGAACCCTGTCAAGCCACCTCCCGCCAAATGGGAGTCGCGAGCGGTAACCCGCCTGATCGAAGCCGGTTCGATGACCGAGTGCGAGCACTGTGGCGAGCGCGTAAAGTTCCGGGCCCGGCATCGTGACATGCAGGTGATCTGCAACATCTACACCAAGGGTGTGTGGACTCGAGTGGAGCACTATCACGAGGACTGTTACATCAAGGCCGACGAGCCCTTCGGGCCGGCTGAAGACTGACCGTGGTGCGGCCCAGCTGCACCTATAGGTTGAACAAGTGACGGCAACACCCCAAGATCATGAGCTCGCTCGTCGCCTGGCGGTCGAAACAGGACACATCCTGATGAGACTGCGCCAGGAGATGGTCAACGATGGCTCCCACCATTTCGCAATGAAGGATGCTGGTGACGCTGCGGCCCACCAGTTCATCGCCGCAACCCTCGCCGAGGAGCGCCCCAACGATGCGCTGCTCTCGGAGGAGGGCGCGGACAAGCTCGAACGACTCGATGCCGAACGAACCTGGATTGTGGATCCGTTGGACGGGACTCGCGAATACGCCGAACCCCCTCGCCCCGACTGGGCGGTGCACATCGCACTCGTCGTCGCTGGTCTACCGGTTGCTGGCGCTGTCTCGTTGCCTGCCGAGGACCTCGTTTTCGATACCGGCTCGCCATCGGTCGTGCCCTCGATGCCATCGGATCGGCCCCGAGTGATCGTCAGCCGTACTCGCCGCCCGCCTGCTGCTCAGATGCTGGCTGCCGCCCTCGATGCCGAGTACCTAGAAATGGGCTCGGCTGGCGCCAAGGCGATGGCGGTCGTTCGCGGCCAGGCCGATATCTACGCCCACAGCGGTGGTCAGTTCGAATGGGACAACTGTGCACCTGTCGCGGTTGCTGAAGCTGCCGGACTGCACTGCTCGCGTCTCGATGGATCACCGATGTTGTACAACAACGCGGATCCGTATCTCCCAGATTTGCTGATCTGCCGTCCCGAGCTCGCCGATCGGTGCCTCGAGATCCTTCGGGGATAGCCCTTCTCCCCGAAGCGCATTCTGCCCAGTCTTCGCGGCCTAGTTGCCCAACTTACGCAATGGCGACTTCAGTGGGTTTTCACCGGCGAGGCGCTTGTTGATGAGCGCCCTGCGCTCCTGAAGCTCCGCGTGGCTCAGAGCTTCCATGTCGGTCGGATCGACTCCGAAGCCAGCCTTGATGCCGTCGAGGTCCATCTTCCAGTCCTTCTGATCTACACCTAGCTCGTTGGCGAAGGTGGCACCGTGTTTGGTGAAGAAATGGGTCGCAATGTAGGTGACCTCCCCAAACAGGTCGAGATCTGGCGCCAACGTCGCAATCGATCCGTCGATGAAGATCAGATTCTTGACATACAGCATCAGGGGTTTGGGCATGCGAGCCCCGTACCCCAACAACGCCTTCATAATGCGTTGCAGCTCGCTGATCATTTCATCCGGCGTCATCTTGGTCGGGTCTACGGGGGGACCGTCGAGTCCGATGTCGTCGATGACCTTGCGGACGTCGGTGTCTTCGGGGAGTGCGCCAAGATCACGCAACGCTTCCACCTGCCCGGTGACGTCGTTCATGGTGGCGGTCATCATCATTTTCATGAACGCCTGCTTCTCGGCATCGGTAAGGCGGCCCGTGATGCCAAAGTCGAGTAAACCTGTGCGGCCGTCGGGGAGCACAAGAAGATTGCCGCCGTGCAAGTCACCGTGGAACACACCATGCACAAAGGCGCCTTCGAGGAAGCCGATCATTCCCGTGCGTATGACGTCGTGGGTGTTGACGCCCGCGTCGGTCATTCCGGCAACGTCGTCGAACTTGAATCCTTTGAGTTCCTCCATCACGAGGATGCGCTGGCTTACTAATTCGGGGTGGGGTCGGGGGATCACGAAGCCGGTCTGCTTGAGCTTCACCATGATCTCGGCGACATCGAGCATGTTGTCGCCTTCCAGATGGAAGTCGAGTTCTTCCACGATCGTCTCGGCGAAGAGTTCTACCAGCGCGGGAGGGTTGGCGAGGGCCGACACAGGGATTCTGCCGACAAGGAACGGCGCTAGCCACGCGAGCACACGGAGGTCTTTGCGAACAAGTTCGTCGATGCCTGGCCGTTGCACTTTGACCACTACCGAGGTTCCGTCCAAAAGCACCGCACGATGCACCTGCGCGATGGATGCCGCGGCCAGCGGCACGGGTTCGAACGTCTTGAAGATCTTGTGCATCGGGCGTCCGAAATCGCCCTCGACAACTTCTACGACCGCGTCATAGGAAACCGCCGGGACCTGGTCTCGACACTTCTTGCATTCGTCCACCAGCTCGGTAGGAAAGACACCTTCGCCGGCGCTGATGATCTGCGCCAACTTGATGTACGTGGGGCCGAGCCGTTCGGCCGCGACGCGGATACGTCGGCTAATGCCTGCTCGTGATTGGGGCTTGCCCCGCTCGTTGAGAGCCCACAGGGCAACCGCGCCGCCGAGGTGGCGGGCGACGGTCAGCGCGCGTCGGAGCGGTGGCAGGCGGGGCGCTTCGTACAGACCCGGAAGGTCGCGTTCTTGCTTGGCTCGTCGAGTGCCCGCCGACTTGCGCCAGTGGGGGACCTTGGACGTCAGGATCCAGGGCGGGGCATCGCTGAAGGATCCCCAGGAGTGATCATCAGGAGCTGGGTTGTGGTTCTCGGCGGGCGCCATGGGGGAGGGGGCCATATCTCGATTGTGCTACAGGATGAGCGGTTTCCCTCTACCGCGGCCACCTAGTGAGCCAAACGTCTCTAGAGCGCGGCGACGTCTCGGAGTAGACGTCGAAGTTCCAAGGTCGTCTTGTCCGCGCGGGTATGGCACTCGACGGTGAGATCTAGTGGAACACCTTTGACCACGAGCTGTTCGAGCAGGTCTCGATCTTCTTTCCCAACCGCCATTTGAAACGCGATGTGGTCTTCGGGTGTCATGCGCCCATCTGCGATGTTCTCGGCCAGCATGATCAGGTAGACCGCGGTGGTATCGACATCGATGGGCTGATGGAAGAACATCAACACGAGGTCGCCATCGGGCCCATAGTCGATGTGGAGCCGAACGTGATGGGGCGCATCGAGCCGGAATGACATGGTGCGGTCGAAGGTCTCGAAGTTGTGGCGTTCACCACTGGTGGCGTCGGACAAGACCTTGCTGCGATGGTGGTGGACGCTTGTAAACGACCACCCGTGGCGCTCCAGGTTAAACGGCGCGACCTCAACATCGTCCGGGTCACCGATGGTGCCAAGGTGAGTGAAGCCGAAGTGTGCGACGTCGAGGAAATTGTCGGCCATCTGGGCTGCACTGGCATTCCAGCTGTGGATAGGAAGGATCGCCTTTCCGAACCGGGGATCCTCCCATTCCTCGATCATCGGTATCGGGGTCTTCGGCGGTTCAAGAGCGACCCACACGATCCCGTATCGCTCCCGGACATCGGCGGCGGGCCGAAGGTGAGCGGCCTTAGGTATGGCTGGTTCTGTACCAAGTGCAGGGATGGATACGCAGGTACCTTCGCTATCGAAACACCACCCGTGGTACGCGCAGCGAAGCTGGCCGTCGACGATTGTGCCAGCACTCAGTGGAGCGAGTCGATGGGGACAGGCAGATGGAAGAACCGACCATTGTCCGTTCAGTCGGGCCAGCGTGAAGTCCTCGCCGATGAGCCGGATTGGGTGTGGTCCATCGCCGTCAAGATCGTCGATCGTCGCAACCGGATGCCAGAAATGACGAAGTCCGGGGTTTTCGTTCGTGAACCATGTGGAGGTTGCCATACGACTCGGCGTAGCTATGCCGTCTTGAATTCGATTCGGCTGGGGAGGGCGGCGTCGCCGAACTCGGCCTCGCGGAACGACTCGTACTCGCTGAAGTTGCCTTCAAACCATCGAACCTGACTGTCACCTTCGAACGCCAGGATGTGGGTCGCGATGCGGTCGAGGAACCAGCGATCATGCGAGATCACCACCGCACATCCGGCGAAGCGGTCGAGACCGTCCTCCAATGCACGAAGGGTGTCGACGTCGAGATCGTTGGTCGGTTCGTCGAGAAGGAGCAGGTTGCCCCCATCCTTGAGAACCTTGGCTAGGTGGACTCGGTTTCGCTCGCCGCCAGAAAGGACGCCAACAGACTTTTGCTGATCGGCGCCCCTGAAGTTGAAACCAGCGACGTAGGCACGCCCGTTGACTTCGCGGCCATCGACGTCGATGACTTCCTTGCCGTCGGTGATCTCTTCATACACAGTCTTGTTTGCATCCAAGACGTTCCGGCTCTGGTCGACATAGGACATTTTGACCGTCGAGCCAATCGTGATTTCGCCTGAGTCCGGCTGCTCTCCATCGCCGGCTGCGGCAGCGATAAGCATCTTGAAGAGGGTCGTCTTGCCGGCGCCGTTGCCACCGATGACTCCAACGATGCCCGCCTTTGGAAGCTTGAAGGACAGATCCTCAATCAGGAGTTTGGAATCAAAGGCCTTTCGCAAGTTGGTTACCTCGATGACCTGATCACCCAAGCGGGGCCCTGGAGGAATGTGAATCTGCACCTTCTCGTCGTTGGGGTCATACGCCTGGGCGTCGTCTCGCAGAGCGTCGTAGGCGGCCAGTCGAGCCTTGCCTTTGGCCTGACGGGCCTTGGGTGCCATCCTGACCCATTCAAGCTCTCGGGCGAGCGTGCGCTTCTTTGCAGCCTGTGCCCGTTGTTCTGAATCGAGACGTTCCTGTTTTTGTTCTAGCCACGACGAGTAGTTGCCCTCGAACGGGATGCCCTTTCCACGATCAAGCTCCAGAATCCACTTGGCAACGTTGTCGAGGAAGTACCGGTCATGGGTGATCGCGACCACGGTCCCGGGATAGGTATCGAGCCTCTTCTCCAACCAGTGAACACTCTCTGCATCGAGATGGTTGGTGGGCTCATCGAGCAACAAAAGATCTGGCTGGCTTAGGAGGAGGCGGCACAGCGCAACGCGCCGAGCTTCACCGCCCGACAGATGTTCAACGCCCTGGTCGCCGGGAGGGAGGCGCAGTGCGTCCATGGCGATTTCGATCGTGCGTTGCAGGTCCCACCCCTGTGCCGCTTCGATCTTCGCTTCGAGTTCGCCCTGCTGAACCCCAAGCTTTTCGTAGTCTGCGTCGGGGTTGGCCCACTGCTCCATCAGCGTCTCGTAGTCGGCGAGGAGTTGCACCGTTTCGCCGGCACCATCCATCACGTTGCCTCGGACGTCCTTGGCGGGATCCAACTGAGGCTCCTGTTGCAGATAGCCAACAGAAAAGCCCGGCGTGAGCCGAGCTTCACCAACGTAGCCATCGTCGATTCCCGCCATGATCTGAAGAAGCGACGACTTACCAGCTCCGTTGGAGCCGAGTACGCCGATCTTCGCGCCGGGATAGAACGAGAGGCTGATGTTGTCGAGCACCTGACGGTCCGGCGGGTAATACCGCCCGACCTTGTGCATCGAGTAAATGAACTGCGCTGCCATAGCCCCGAAGGCTATCGCTGGTCACAGATCGTCCCCGCTCGAAATTCACCAATCGGCGGGTGCAGTGAATGGCAGCCCCCTGCTTGCGCAGGGGGCCCAATCAACTACAAAGAATCGCTCGAGAGCGGCTCTACTTCTTGCGCTTGGCGGCTGCCTTCTTGGTGGTGCGCTTGGCTGCCTTCTTGGGGGCTGCCTTCTTCACTGCCTTCTTGGCTGCCTTTTTGGGTGCAGCCTTTTTGGCGGTGGTCTTCTTCACTGCGGCCTTCTTCGGTGCAGCCTTCTTCACTGCCTTTTTGGCGGTGGTCTTCTTGGCGGCTGCCTTCTTAGGTGCAGCCTTCTTGGTGGTCCGCTTCTTTGCAGCCTTCTTGGGTGTTGCCATTGTATTTTCGCTCCTACGGGGCGTGTTGCTATTTCGGTTCTGGTCACTGCGATCTGCCTGAGGAGTCACGCTGACCAGCGATACGTTAATTCCTCGTCGTTCGGCGTCGAGCGACTCCACCTTGGCCCGAACAAGATCTCCTCGCGACACGACGTCGCGAGCTTTGTTCGGCGGTGGAGAGCCCATCGCTTTGATTGGCAGATAACACTGGGCGGTAGCGACCCGTAGGTAGCAACCATGACTTGAGTACCTCTCAACTTGACCTTCGATCGTGTCGCCGATCGAGTACTTGGTCACGAACGACATGAACTCGTTCACATCGTTGAGGTAATCGGAGTCCTTCGTCGTCTTCTTCTTCGACGAAGCCTCCGCGTTCTTGCGAGCTGAGTTCTTGCTCGACGACTTCTTGGCGGACTTTTCCAAAGCCTTGCCATTGGACTTCTTGTCGTCGGACTTTTTGTTGCGCCCGTCGGTCTTCTTCTTTGCGCGTTGC
Organism: uncultured Acidimicrobiales bacterium; assembly: GCA_938029215.1. GTDB lineage: Bacteria > Actinomycetota > Acidimicrobiia > Acidimicrobiales > SZUA-35 > JABDIY01. Next base: position 64,061 of record CALHFG010000015.1, read on the forward strand.
TTGCTCGTTTGCGCAGGTTCGGGCTTGTCCCGCTTGGCGGCCTGCTTGGCTTCCTTTATCGACTGACGGCTCTTGGGTCCGCGAACAACCCCACGCCACGCGAAGACCCAACCAACGTTTGGCACCGGTTTGCCACCGAGTAGACGATTGTCTTCGTTGAGAAGCCACTCGTGTTCACCATGGAACTCTTGGAACGAGTCATTGGAGAGCACGACTGCGTCCACCTGCGCTGCGACCTGAAGAATGAATGCGTCGCCCCGTCCGACTACACCGGCAGGGGGCGTGACGATCGCACCGGCCAATGTGCGAGCCTCAAACTCATCAACTTCGCCGGCGTCAATTCGGCGCGGGAACGTCGCATCTACGATGACAGTGATCGGATCGAAGCCCTCTTTGGCAACGGCAAGAACGGCCTCGTCCAGTTGGGCGAGGCTTGGAGTAGTTCGACCCTCCGTTGCGATGTTGGAGCCGTCGACCACAAGATGTTGTGTTCGCTTTGCGTTCATGCGGGTTACTAGTGAATCACCGAAGTTCTCTCTTTGCTTCGGCATCTTTGCAGTAGTTCTAACCTTTATTCCATGATCTCTTGTGTGATGTTTGACTTCGGCGGAGTGGTGATTGAATCTCCATTCATTGCATTTGCGAAGTTTGAGCGTGAAAGAGGCTTACCTAGTGGGTTTCTGAGGTCGGTTAACGCTAGCAACCCTGACGGCAACGCTTGGGCACAATTGGAAAGAAGTGATGTGACAATCGACGAGTTCGACCAACTTTTTGCCGACGAAACTGAGATGTTGGGCCACCGCGTGGGTGGTGGCGAAGTCTTGAAACTACTTTATGGCGACGTTCGGCCTGGAATGAGACGGGTATTGAACGTGCTTCCCGAGCTTGGATACCGCATCGTTTGTCTCACAAACAACGTAGTTTCCGACGGAGAAATTCGAGCAGATGTTGCAGATGCGATGTCGTGTTTTGAGAAGGTATACGAGTCGTCGGCGATGGGCTCTCGCAAGCCCGAACCGGAGTTCTTTCAAGCGGTGCTGGACGACCTGAAAATCAATCCGGCCGAGGCCGTCTTTCTCGACGACCTCGGCATAAACCTCAAACCGGCTCGAGCGATGGGCATTACTACAATCAAGGTGACCGGTGAAGACCAAGCCATCGCCGACCTTGAAGCCGTCTTGGGCGAGAGTCTTTCCTCGTGATCTCTTCCCCTTCAGGGGACTCGGCCGAACTGGAGGGGTTCGTGACCCGACAGGGGTCACCGGTTACCGAGCCCCGAGGAGCCCAGGAGTTCACTTGCGTGCGCCACGCACTCCCTGGAGGCGAACGGAAGCAATGAGACGCAGCTGTTTGAGCGGAGCGAGGCTGAAGTGACCCGACAGGGGTCACCGGTTACCGAGCCCCGAGGAGCCCAGGAGTTCACTTGCGTGCGCCACGCACTCCCTGGAGGCGAACGGAAGCAATGAGACTATGTGAAGGCGCGTTTGAGGAGTTCGGCTTGTTCTTGCAGGTGAATGTTTCGAGAACCCGTGGCGGGGCTGCCGGATTCGGTGCGGCTTACGCGACGGATCCGGTGCGTGTCGCCGTGGGCCTCGTACAGACGACCTTTCACCGAGTTCCATGCACCCATGTTCTCGGGCTCTTCTTGTAGCCAAACGATCTCGGATGCGTTGTTGTACCGCTGCAACGCGGCAGCCACATCGGCGAAGGGCCAGGGGTAGAGCTGCTCGACTCTCACAACCGCAGCGTTGATGCCGTTCTCGTCGCGATACTGCTCTGCTTCGGCTGCAACTTTGCCGGAAGCGAAGACGACTCGCGTCACGCTGGATGCGTCAGCGACCGGTGCCGGCTCCAGAACTTCCTCGAAGGTCCCCGAGGTGAATTGATCGACCGTGCAGCGCGAGTACTTGGCACGCAGCCCCGACTTCGGCGTAAACACGATGAGCGGCTTGTTGATCTCTCGGACGATCTGACGACGGAGGAGGTGAAAGTACTGGGCCGAGGTCGTGGGGTTGGCAACCTGAATGTTGTCCTCAGCACAGAGCAGCAGGAAACGTTCGAGCCGTCCGGATGAGTGCTCTGGGCCCTGCCCTTCATACCCATGGGGGAGCAGCATCACCAGTGGAGATTGCTCGTTCCACTTGTCTTCGGCAGACACGAGGAACTGATCGATGATGATTTGCGCACCGTTGACGAAGTCGCCGAACTGCGCTTCCCACAAGGTCAGGCAGTCGGGGCTAACCAAGGAGTAGCCGTACTCGAACCCGAGACCCGCATACTCCGACAGTGTGGAGTCATACACCCAGAAGTCGGTGCCATCTTTGGCCAGGCGGGTGAGCGGGGTGTACTCGCTGCCGTCCTGGTAGTGGCTCAGGGTTGCGTGCCGATGGGCGAAGGTGCCGCGGCGGCTGTCTTGGCCGGCTAGACGAACCGATGTGCCCTCCACTAGGAGAGAGCCGAACGCGAATTGTTCGCCCAGTGCCCAGTCGACTTCGCCATCGGCCCACATCTTGTCGCGTGTCAAAAACTGCTTGGCAAGTTTGGGGTGAACTTCGAAGTCTTCCGGTACGAACGACATTGCTTCGTACACCGCGTCCAGCGTTTCCTTGGGCACGGAGGTGTCTACGTGGGGGAGCACCCCGACTGGTGGTGGTGCCGGCTTCGCCATGATTCCTTCGGGCGGAGCGGCCTCCCTGGTGTCGGTAAGAGCGATCTGAAGCAGCTGCTGGAAGTACTCGATCGCCTTCTCGGCCTCTTCGATACTCAGTTCTCCCCGGTCGATGAGGGCTTGGGTGAAGATCGTTCGAGCGCTGGGGCGAGCGGCGATCTTGCGGTACATCACCGGTTGGGTGTAGCTGGGATCGTCGCCTTCGTTGTGTCCGTGTCGGCGATACCCGATCATGTCGATGACGACGTCCTTGTTGAAACGCTGTCGGTACGAGAACGCGAGTTGTGCAACTCGGACACACGCTTCGGGGTCGTCGGCGTTGACATGAATGATGGGCGCTTGCACCATCTTGGCAACATCGGTGGAGTACTCCGAGGAACGGCTGTGGTGGGGCGCGGTCGTATAACCCAATTGGTTGTTGATAATCACGTGGATGGTGCCGCCAACCTTGTAGCCCTTCACCTGGCTGAGGTTGAGTGTCTCGGCGATGACACCCTGCCCGGCGAACGCGGCATCCCCGTGTATCAGGATCGGCAGGATCGGGTAGTTCCCGGCATCGGTCTGGTCCATATAGGCGCGAGCCATACCTTCGACCACGGGGTCGACCGCCTCGAGGTGTGACGGGTTGGCCGCCAGTTCGATCTCGATCGCATTACCCGCCCGGCTGGTGTGGGTGCTGGTGTAGCCAAGGTGGTATTTCACGTCGCCCGAGCCCTGGATTGCGTCGACGTCGACCGCTCCTTCGAACTCCTTGAAAAGCTCCCGGTGCTCTTTCTTCATGATGTTTGTGAGCACGTTGAGACGACCGCGGTGAGCCATGCCGATAATCGCTCGTTCGGTGCCATCGTCGGCGGCGTCGTTCAGAATGGCGTCGAGAATCGGCACCGCGCTTTCGGCACCCTCGAGGCCGAAGCGCTTCTGGCCCACATAGCGGGCCGCCAGGAATTTCTCGAATGCCTCGGCTGTGCTGAGGCGTTCCAGAATGTGGTGGAGGTCCTCGCGATCGAACCGAACCGCGGGCACCTCGACCTGTTCTTGAATCCATCGCTTTTCGTAGGGATCGGCGATGTGCATGTACTCAACGCCGATGGTTCTGCAGTAGGCATCGCGGAGAACACCCAGGATGTCACCCAACTTCATTTGCTTGGCCACGCCGTCGATCGCGGCGTAGATCCCTTCAGTGGTTCCGGTGAGGAACTTGCGATCGAGATCCCAAATGGTGAGTCCGAAGGTGGCCGGGTCCAGTTCCGGGTGCATCTCCTTCGGGCCATCCCGCAGCGGATTGGTATTGGCGATCAGATGGCCGCGCACGCGGTACTGGTTGATCAAGGTGTTGACGCCGTGCTGCTTCGCATGAGCGAGATCAACGTCGCCAACCCCAGCCACGGCGTCCTTGCGCCACTGGACCGCCTCGTAGGGGACCGACATGGTGGAGAAGATGTCGGAGTAGAAGTTGTGCTCTCCCAGCAACAGTTCGTGGACTCGCTTCAAGAACAGTCCGGACTCCGCACCTTGGATGATCCGGTGGTCATAGGTGCTTGACACCGTCATGATCTTCGAAATGCCCAATTCGGCCAGCGTGGTGGGATCGGCAGCCTGGTACTCGGTTGGGTAGCCAATGCCTCCCAAGCCAACGATGAGACCCTGGCCGGGCATCAAGCGAGGAACGCTCTGGATGGTGCCGATGGTGCCAGGGTTGGTGATCGAGATATTGGCGCCCATGAGGTCGTCTACTTGCAGCTTGCCGCTTCGGACCTTGGTGATAGCACCCTCGTACGCGTCGAGGAATTCTTTGAACGACAGGTTCTGGCAGTCTTTGATGACGGGTACGACGAGATTTCGTGAACCATCGGACTTGGCCATATCGACCGCAATGCCAATGTTGATGCGATCGCTCTGGACGATGCGGGGCTTTCCGTCGGACCCTGCCGCGTAGGTGTTGGCCATCGCGGGGACTTCTTCTTTGATCGCCCGGACGATGGCGTACCCGATGAGATGAGTAAAGCTGACCTTGCCACCCCGCACTCGCTTGAGATGGTTGTTCAGAACCTTGCGGTTAATTTCGAGGAGCTTGGCGGGCACCTCTCGAAAGCTGGTCGCGGTGGGAACCGTGAGGCTCGCTTCCATGTTGGCCACAATGCGAGCGGCTGAGCCTCGTAGCGGCACCCCGGGCTCCTCGACCGGAGCCTCCGCCTTGTCGAGAGCCTTCGCTGGCTCGGGCTCGGATGCCGCCGGAGGTGCCGTCGCAGGTGCAGGTGCGGCAGCAGGAGTCGCGGGCGTGCCGTTGGTCGATGGTGCGATAGTGGGCGCGGACTGTCCGTTGGACGTGGGCGCGGGCGCTGCGGTGCTCGGGAGGGTCGGCGGTGCGGTAGACGATGCATCAGCCCCGGCGAACAAATCCCTCCAGTCTTCACCTACGGACTTGGGGTTGTCCTTGTAGTTCTGGGCAAGTTCCTCAACGAGCCATGCGTTGGGGCCAAGCGAGGTCGGTTCTTCATTGGAAGCCACTCCATGAGGTTAGTCCCCGATCTACTAGTGTTCGGAGTCCTGTGATTATTGCGACGTGGAACGTGAATTCCCTGAAAGCACGACTGCCTCGTGTCGAGCAATGGCTCGCAGACGTCCAGCCAGATGTGCTGTGCATGCAGGAGACGAAAATGAAGGACAGCGGCTTTCCCGCCGCTCTCTTTGGTGAACTCGGCTACGAATCGGTTCACCACGGGTTTAACCAGTGGAACGGCGTTGCGATTCTTTCCAAAGTAGGGATCGAAAACCCACTTGGGGGGTTCGCTCCAGGAATCGAGGCCGACCCGGACGCTCGCTTGGTCTCCGCCACCTGCGGTGGTGTTCGAGTGCACAGCGTCTATGTTCCTAACGGGCGCGAGATTGGGCATGAACATTTCCACTACAAACTTTCCTGGCTTGATCGGCTCGTCGAACACCTCTCAACCACCACCGCTCCGACCGAGAACGTCGTGGTCGCCGGCGACTGGAATATCGCACCGGCCGATATCGACGTGTGGGAGCCGAAAATTTTCGACGGGTCCACCCACGTCACGCCGGAAGAGCGCGACGCGCTCGACCGAGTGGTTCAGTGGGGTCTAGTGGACACCTTTCGAGCCCGTCATCCCGAGGAGAAACTCTTCAGCTACTACGACTACCAGGCAGGTAGGTTCCACAAACGAGAGGGAATTCGGATTGACTTCCTGTTGGCGTCGGCTTCGCTCGCCGACTCCTGTTTCCTAGACATCGTGGATCGCAACGCTCGCAAAGGCACCAAACCCAGCGATCATGCTCCGGTACTGGCCGGTTACCGGCACAGAATCGCGCACGAGTGAACCTTCCTACACTCGTACTATTCGCTGCCGAGTCTGGTGGAGTACAGCAGGGTCAACGACTCATCAACATTCCACACCACGAACTGCTTGTGTTCTGGGTGCAAATTTTGGCGTTGTGGGCGGTTGCACGGATCTTCGGCGCCATAGCTCGACGGGTTGGACTGCCGTCGGTGGTCGGCGAGCTCTCGGCGGGCTTGGCTTTGGGTCCTTCGATCTTTGGAGTGTTGTGGGGCAGCGGCTTCGACTGGTTCCTTCCGGGCTATGAAGAGGGCGACGTGCAAGGAAGCCTGCTGCTTCTCGGGGTCAGCTGGTTCAGCGCGGCGTTCCTGCTGGTGGTAGCTGGCTTTGAGACGGACCTGAACCTCATCGTTCAACGAGGCAAGCCCGCAGCGATGGTCACAGCAGGCTCGATCATCTTGCCGCTTGCTGGCGGCCTTATCGTCGGCACCCAATTCCCCACCGAGTTCTTTGGAACCAACGCCGACGGTGAACTGGCCGATCGTTTGACAGTCACGTTGTTTATCGGCGTCAGTCTTGCGGTTTCTGCGCTTGCCGTCGTTGCGAAGATGCTCAGTGATTTGGGCCTGATGCGCCGAGACGTTGGTCAGATCACGGTCGCCGCGGGGATGGCCAACGACCTCATCGGTTGGGTCATCCTGGGCGTCATTTCCGGCGTTGCCGTGTCGGGCGGTTTCGACCCGGTCAACAGCGGGTTGACCGTGTTGGGCCTGGCGCTCTTTCTGGTCGGAGCGCTCACCGTCGGACAGCGAATTGTTGATGCATCGCTTCGAGCGGTGCGACGTGACGGAGCCAACCTGCAAGGGGCGCTCACCGTTGCCTTGGCGTCGATGTTCATCTTTGGCGTGATAACCCAGTGGCTAGGTGTCGAAGCGGTGTTGGGGGCATTCGTTGCCGGCGTTGTGTTGGCCCGCAGTCGGTATCAGCAGCCGGGTGCCGTTCACGTCGTCGAGGATCTCACCTCTGTGGTTTTCGCGCCTCTGTTCTTTGCCACAGCCGGTCTGCGTGTCGATCTCACCCTGCTGCGTGGAAAGGCGCTGTACTGGACCGGCATCCTGCTGGCGGTCGCTCTAGTCTTGAAGTTCGTCGGGTCCTATGTCGGCGCGAGGGTCGGCGGTCTGTCGAGCCGTGAAGGTCTTGTTCTTGGGGCCGGTCTCAATGCTCGCGGTGCCCTTGAGATCATCATTGCAACGGTTGCGTTGAGCCTTGGTGTGTTCAATGCAACCGCCTTCACCATGATCGTGATTATTCCGCTGATCACCTCGCTGATCGCGTCGATAGGCGTCCGGGTCTTTGCCCAAAACCTCGAAGGCTCGGTGGCCGAGCGGGAGCGTCTTGCGAAAGAAGAAGCGCTGGCCAAGAACCTGGTGGTGCGGGGCGGGCGAGTCCTCATTCCGTCCGAAGGCTCCAAAAGCTCGATCGTCGCTTCGCAGGTCGTTCACTTTGCCTGGCCCGCTGACCAGGGGGCAACCGTGGTAGCGATCAAAGACGAAGAAGGCAACGAACCCGATCTCGAACCGATTACGAACACCATGTTCGGTCGTGATTTTGAGTTCGTCACCGCTGCGGACAATGAAGCTGCCGAGGCTCTCATCGCGCAATCGAAGCTTGGGTACTCCGTGGCTGCGGTCGGTGTTGCTGACCTCGGTGGAGCAGTGCTTTCTACCTTCGCGGATGACCTGCTCAATGAGCTTCATATTCCGGTGGTTCTGGTCCGACGTGCCCGCAACACCGGAAAACGACTACCGGGTATCTTCGCCAGAGCCCTCGTGCCGGTGGCGGGTTCGCAATCCAGTCGGGCCGCTCTAGAGCTCGCCGGAAATCTGTCTGCCAACCTCGGAACCCAGCTGATGTTGAGTCACGTGATCTATCAAGACACACCGACGGGTGTCGGTGGAGTGGGTCTAGTAGATCGGTTGCGAGATGCGGCGGTGGCTAACTCGAAGGATGCCGCGGCGAGCGTGCTTGCCGACGCTGCGGCGCAGGCGCAGGAACTGCGAGCATCGTTCGAAACAGAGACTCGCTTCGCGCCAAGCGTCAGCGGTGAGATCATGCGACACGCCAATCAAATTGATGCAGACTTGATCATCATTGGAGCGGAAGTTCGTCGCCTCGAAGGAAAGGCCTACTTGGGTCAGAACGTTCAGTCGGTGCTTGATAACGCACCCCAGACCGTGGTGGTTGTCGTGCTGCCGGCCAGTGACTCCCACTAAGCCGTCTTCGGACGTCGCAACCTTTGTTCGACAGAACTGGATCATCCTGGTCGCAATTGTTGCAGGATTGATCAGTCTGGTGGCTCTGGGGCGCACCGCAGTCAACCGGCTGCAATCGGAGAATTCATCGGCTGAGATCCACGCGGCCTCCCCGACATTCTCGGCTGAGCGGGTGTACATGGTGTGCGGCAACGTCGAAGGGGCACCGAACGACCTCACCGGATGCAGCGTCGGACTGGACGGCACATTTGCGTCCTTCGGTAACAGTGTGCGGCCGCTCACTCAACCGCTGGTCGCTCCTGATTCATCCGCGATCGCCTTTGCGGAACCGGGCGGCCGAATCGTCGTGCGGTCACCCGATGGCAACGCGATCGCCGATCTGGACGTACCGGGCCTTTCCGGTCCTCTCGACTGGGGTTCGGACGGGTTGCTTGTTTCAGACCGATCTGCCGTGGTGGTGATCGACCTCGATCAAAGCGTGGTTTCGGGCGAACTGACTCTGGAGCGATTCGACCTGCCGGAGGGTCACGAGGTGCTGGGAGTCGCTCGCTTCTCGCCCGATGGCAGGCTCATAGCCGTTGGCACAAAGCAGGACGATTTGGCCGCCGATGAGGTGTACCGCATTCTGGTTCTCAACCGTGAGACCGGCGCCATCACCTCCTATGGCGAACAGGTTGTTGAGCGGGACCCAACCACCTTCACGGGAACGTTTGCCGACCCGGCATTTGATACCACTGGCGAACGGTTGGCTTGGGCGGACGGGATCTCGGGAGACTTGACCGTGCTCGATTTGGAGACGGGCGCGAGTGAGACCCTCCGACTGGCCAATCCGCCCCACCTGATCACCGGCGTTTCCTGGTCTCCCACCGGGCTCATCGTCGTGGGCGTCGATGCTCGGCTCCGACTTGTCGACCCAGCCAATGCGATGGCGGTGACCTCACCCCTGCCTCGAAACTGGTCGATCACAGCTTCGACGCCCAGATGGTCTGGGGACGGGACTCAGTTTGTTACGACGGTGCAAACGCCAGATACAGAAGCCTTGCTCGATCTCGTGCTGGTAGACCTTGCTCAAGGGTCAGTCCGGTTGCTTACGAATTCTTCTACTCCTCCTGCGCCCATCTCCACCTTTCCTGGTTTTCCGGTCTGGCCGTCCCAGGGGTAGGCGGTCGTCAGTCCGGTGAAAAAGAGCTCGAGCCGAGCCCGAAGGCTCGGCTCGTTCTCCGTTGGTAGGAGGATTCGTTGGCGGTTGGTTAGGCGCTGGCGGTTGCTGCAGCGGCGGCTCGGGCGCCGCGGGTACCCCGGATTCCGCGACGCTCACTGCGGTCGGGGCGCTCGGAGGTCACCTTGTCTTCGATCTTCTCCTCGAGACCTTCAAGAATGTTGTCTGCTCGGTCCTGGGTGATGTCGCCAGCTTCAAGCTTCTCGGCAATGTTTGCCTCAGCGCCGGCGACAATTGCATCCACCAGTGCGTCGGTGGAAACGCCGTTTGTCTCGGCCAGATCCGCCAAGGTCTGGCCCGACTGAAGAGCTTCGCGGATCTCTTCCTGGGTGAGACCCAGGAGATCCTGAACAATTTCAGAGCCTCCGCTCTTCCAGTGGCCGCGACCGTTGCGCATCGTGGGGACGGTATTCAGGCGTTCGGTGATCTTGGCCTCGAGGCCTTCCAATTTCTCATCGGCTTCTTCTTGGGTGATGTCGCCGGCTTCGACCTTGGCGGCGACCTTGGCTTGAATTTCGTCGGTGAGAGCGCTGACGATTGTGTCGAGCTCAACGCCCTGCACGGCGGCAATCTCGGCGGCGGTGTTGCCAGCGGCGAATTGCTCGCGAAGTTCCTCTTGGGTGAGGCCCAGGAGTTCGCTGAGGACCTCGGACCGTACACCCCGGTGTCCCCGACGGTGGCGCCCTTCGGTTTGCTCGTCGGTGTCGGACTCGGTGGTCTCGGGCTCGGTGGTCTCAGGTTCGACGTCTTGTGCACCAGCCAGGGAGGGGAGGAGGGTGACACCGCCGACGAGGGCTGCGGTCGTTACTGCAACTCCAGCCAATCCGGTTCGGAGGGTGGAGCGGTTGGGGGTGGTGGGGGTTGTAGTCATGTTCAGCAGTGTGCAGAAGCGATCTGAATCGATTCTGAATAGCTGAACAGCGGCTGGACGCGACGTTACGCGTCCTGCACGATCTTTAGGATCGCGTCGCCGTACTTATCGAGCTTGGTGGGGCCGATGCCCGAGATTCCGGCGAGTTGGCCCCTGGTCGCAGGCTTCTTCTTCGCTATGGCAACCAGGGTGGCGTCGTTCAACACCACATACGCCGGGACGTCGTGCGCTTTGGACTGAGCATGTCGCCAGCTTCGTAGTTCGATGAAGATTGGGTCGTCCTTGTCGGCATCGCTGGGTTTCGCCTTTGTCTTTCCCAACGCCTTGCGAGCTTCCTTGGCCATGACTTTGAACTTGGTGGGGTCCAAACCTCGACGAAGATGTTCGATGGCCCGTTCAATTTCGCCGAGGTATGGAGATGGCCGCCGCGACGCGGGTTTGGTTCGGAAGGTTCGCTCCTCGGCAAAGCTGAGATGAAGTTCTCGCTCGGCGCGGGTCACGGCAACGTAGAGCAGCCGACGTTCTTCTGCCAGTTGTGCGCCGGTTTCGGCGTAGCTAATGGGAACAAACCCTTGTTCGAGGCCCGCGATGTGGACCACCGGCCACTCCAGTCCTTTGGCGCCATGGAACGTAGACAGGTCAACTGCGTCGGCATCGCGATGGACTTCGTTGGCTTGCACTGTGGCCAGCCAGGCCAAGAAGTCGGGCCCGCTCGGTCGGGGGTCAACGGCGATGTAGTCGCGTACGAGGCGGAGGAGGGCCTGCCGGTTCGATTGACGCTCGGCCTCGTTGGGTGTCATATCCTCCGGGGGATCGTCGAGCTCTGAGGCAAACGTCTCGACCGCCTGAACGAAGTCGATCCCGGGTCGTCCGATGCGGCGGACTACTTCTTTCACCTCCGGGGTTGCGAGCGGGCCCTTGCCGCCTCGCATGCGGACGGGAATTCCTGCCGCGGCGAGCGCTTGTTCGATGGGGACCAATTGCGCGTTGGTGCGCACCAAAACGGCTTGTCCGTTCCATCCCTCGGAAGGATCTTGCGTTCGGCGCACCGCGGCGGCAATTCCCTGGGCCTCGGCGGTCTCGTTCTCATATGCGGTAACGGTGGGAACGGGACCGTCGCTGCGATGCGGAACGAGGTCCCCGCCCTTGCCGGCGAGCGCCGCTTTCGCCAAGGTCAGAATCTGAGCCGACGACCGGTAGTTGTCGTTGAGGTGGACCACTGTGGTCTTGGGCTCGCGTTGGGGGAAGTCGGTGATCAGAAACGGGTTTGCACCGTTCCAGCCATAGATCGCCTGGTTGGGGTCGCCAACGATGAATAGATCGTCGTTGTCGCCTCGCCATTCGTTGAGCAATGCATTCTGTAGTGGGTTTACGTCTTGGAACTCGTCAACATACAGATGTCGGTGCCGCCACCTGACGGCCTCGGCATAGCTGGGATCGGCTCGCAGATCACGAACGGCCAGGCCGAGGAGATCGTCGAAATCGACGAGCCGGCGGCGCTTCTTGAGCTGTTCGTAGCGCTCCATGATGTCAACAAACTCATCGGCACTGACCGGCGGGGTACGGCCGGCCTTCTCCGCCTCGGAGTGGTAATACGCAGGCTCGATCATGCGGGCTCGGGCCCATTCCATCTCGCCGATGACGTCGAAGACTTCTACGTCTTTGCGGCGTCCCACCAGTTGGGCGACCATCGCATACTTCCGGTCGAGCATTTGCGGCGGCTCGATTCCGCGCTCTTCCCAGCGGCGCCGCAGTTGGGTGAGCGCCACGCTGTGGAACGTTCCCGCTACGACCGAGTCGCGCAATCCCAGCTGACGAAGGCGGGACTGCAGCTCATTGGCGGCCTTTCTGGTGAAGGTGAGGGAGAGAACATAGCGAGGGTCGGTCTCGCCCGTCTCGATCCGGTACGCAATACGGCGAGTCAGCACGCGGGTCTTGCCCGATCCGGCACCGGCATGCACGACGAGCGGCCCGCCCTTCGACGTGACCGCGGCAGCCTGCGATTCGTTTAGCCCGTCCAGTAGGCGCTCGGGATCCATCCCTTCGACCCTACCCAGACGGTGTGACATCCCGGGCCAGCTGACCGGCAGATCTAGAGGCGTCTGAGGAGCTCGGCCTTCTTAGCCTCGAACTCTGCGTCGGTCAGGATTCCGCGGTTTCGCAATTCGTCCAGTTGAGCGATCTGATCAGGGATCGACTGGCTTGGGGACTGGCCACCCAGTTGCGCCTTGATGCTGTCTCCAACCCGATCGAACTTCCGGTTCTCATTGTCCTCGACCTGCCGGTAGATCTCGTTCTGCACGTTCAGCGGACGGCGAATGTTGGTGAATTCCTGGGTGCCTTGTTCTGAGGCGGACTCGATCTCCAGATCGCCCGACTTGATGATCCGTTCAAAGAGGCCTTGGCGGAAGAAAACGGTGTTGATCTTCTCCAGCGGGATCTCCACGCCAGCCCGGCTGAGGACGCCGGTGCGAGAAATGAGCCGGTCGGTGGTGATCACAAAGCTGGTCGTGGCCCACTTGACGTAACTGATGCCAAACCAGCCGAGTGCCGCGACCACGCCGACGGCGGTGACCAGGTTCAGCACATTGGGCGCACCATCCCACGCCAGCATGAGGATTCCAAGAGCGATTGTGGCAATCAGCAGTGCCAGCGGTTTGGCAAAATACCACCAGTGCGGACGAAGATCGAGCACGACTCGTTCGTTCTGATTGAGCATTTCCTCGGGGAAGGGCACGCTGCAAGGCTACTTGGCTCCGAAGGTCGCATACGATCTGAACCCATGACAGATGAGCACATCGCGGCCCCATCCACTCAATACTCGATCTCGATTCATGTCACCCTGGACAACAAGCCCGGTGTCCTCGGCGAGCTCGCGACTGCCATCGGGAGCGTCGGAGGCAGCATCTTCGCGGTAGATGGGTTCGTGGCGAAAGGCCCCGCCCTCGAGCGAGAGATGGTCATTAATTGCCGAAGTGTCGCCCATCAGGCTGAGGTGGTAGCGGCGGTGGAGGCCATCGATTGCGTCGAGCTGCATGATTGGCACGACCGCACCTTCAAGATGCACGAAGGCGGCAAGATTGAGGTGCTGCCGCTCTGTCCGGTCGGAGACCGGGACGATCTCTCCATGGCGTACACGCCTGGCGTTGCTCGGGTGTGCAACGCAATTGCCGACGACGAGTCTCTGGCCGACGTCTACACGGTTCGCAAGAACACCGTGGCCATCGTCAGCGATGGCACCGCGGTCCTGGGCCTTGGCGACATTGGGCCTAAGGCGGCACTTCCGGTAATGGAGGGCAAAGCGCTGCTCTTCAAAGAGTTCGCTGGCGTCGACGGGTTTCCGATCGTGCTCGATGTGAACAACCCCGATGAGTTGATCGAGACGGTTGTTCGAATGGCCCCAACCTTTGGTGGGATCAATCTTGAAGACATCGCGGCGCCCGCGGCGTTCTACGTTGAAGACGAACTGAAACGACGACTCGACATCCCCGTATTTCACGACGATCAGCATGGCACCGCAGTGGTTGCGCTCGCTGCGTTGGAAAACGCCGTTGAGGTTGTGGGGAAGAACCTGCAGGATCTCACCGTTGTCATCAATGGAATCGGCGCAGCGGGACTGGCGATCGGCAAGATCCTTCTGAACGCAGGCGTGCCGACTGTGATCGGCACCGACCGGCGGGGCGCCATTTACGACGGGCGTGAGGGGCTGAATGAGGCAAAGCAGTGGTTTGCCGAGAACACAAACTCGGCCAAACGTGCAGGCTCGCTGAGCGAGATCATTGCGGGCGCCGATGTCTTCGTCGGCGTGAGCGCCCCCGGCGTCTTGAGCATCGAAGATGTAAAGAACATGGCGGCCGATCCAATTATCTTCGCTATGGCGAACCCAGATCCGGAGATTCTGCCCGAGCAGGTGGAGGGAATCGTCGGCGTTATGGCAACCGGTAGAAGCGACTATCCCAACCAGATCAACAACGTCTTGGCGTTTCCCGGGATCTTTCGAGGAGCATTCGATGCCCACGCCACCGACATCACCGAGGGAATGAAACTGGCAGCAGCACGCGCCATCGCCGACAGTGTGGATCCGGCCGAACGCAACGCCCAGTACGTGGTTCCCTCAGTGTTCGACAAGACGGTTCCGATCAAGGTTGCGGCGGCGGTAGCCGAGGCCGCCCGGGCCGAAGGTGTCGCCCGCTCGTGACCGACATCGATACCCTCGATGACCTGCTCCCGGTCTTGGTTCGGGGCCAGATCTTGTTCATTGGTGAGATTGTCGGTACTCAGCAGTTCCCGCAACTGGTAGCAGACCTGGTGATGAATGCGGCCATCGACGGCCAGCCGACCGTGGTTGGCCTTGAGGTTCCTTTTAGTGAACCTCTTGACGGTGAGCGTTGGGGCGAGTTCTGGACTCGCGACGCAAGCTTCGCAGACGGCCGCAGCTCGCGTTCGATGGCTGAGCTGGTGACGCTGCTCGCAGACCTTCGAGGTGCCGGTCACTCGGTGACGACCGTCGGTCTTGATGGGGCATGGGTGGCTCCCGGGTCGGCGATTGATCTCGAAGCGCTCGGCGACCTGGAACGCGATCGTGACGAGGCGATGGCCGGCCATCTGCTGGCAGCGATGGACGCCGAGCCCCAGGCCACTGCGATCGTGCTTGCCGGCGCTGAACACACCGGAGTCACTCGCGGGAGCGGAACGATGGCCTCCATCGTCGCACCATGGTTCCCCGGCTCGGTGGCTCTAGTGGGCCTGGCCAGCGGCGGCGATGCTCTGACGTTGATGGCCGATGGCCCTCGGCCAGTGCCCGTTCTGGCCGACGCCGGTGTCGGAGTAGGTGCGGTCTGGTCGGCCGAGCCAGGGTCTGATGGCCATCATGGCTTTGTAAATCTCGGGGTGGTCACAGCCGCCGAGCCGTTTGCTAGCGCGGCGTGAAACCGGTGGTTGGGTAGTACTACCCACTCAAGAATTTCTGCGTCGACAACGATCTTGTCAACATGGACATACAAGCACTCACCGGAGCGAACGAGCTGCCTTTTGCAGCGCTCGATGCACTGCCGAACCCGGTGCTGATCAAAGATCACGAGACGCGCTACGTATGGGTTAACGCAGCGTTCGAACGGCTCTTTCAGGTCAACCGCGAGGACCTGGTCGGACGACTCGACAAAGAGTTGTTTACCAAAAGACAAGTGGCCCAATGCAATGGCGGTGACCTTCGGGTTCTCGGAACCGGCCAAACCGACGAGGCGTATGAGACCGTCATCGATCCAGAGCTTGGACCTCGCGAGACCATCACTCGCAAGAGCAGGTTGGAGTCCGATGGTTCGTTCTTTCTTGTTGGTGTGATGCACGACATCACCGAGGTCACCAGAATCAACCAGCAGCTCGAGGAAGCCGCGGCCGAGCTGGAAGCCCAGGCGAAGGAACTGCGGCACCTTGCTGGGTCCGACCCGCTCACCGGCTGCCTGAACCGACGAGCGCTTTGTGAAGTGGTGTCTGCCGACTTCACAAAAGCGTCCGACGAAGGTGGCCTCGTGCTCTTTGACCTTGACCGCTTCAAGCGAATCAACGACACCTTCGGCCATGCGGCTGGAGACGCTGCCCTCGTCCACTTCGCCGAAATTGTCCGCGCCAGCATCCGGGACACCGACTCACTGGCCCGTCTTGGGGGCGAGGAGTTCGTCGCAGTTCTTCCCGGTGCCGGCGAAACGGATATCGAGCAGATCGCCGAACGCGTTCGATCTGCGGTTGAACAGACACCGTTCGAGTTCGCCGGCCAGTTGATCTGCCTTACGGTGAGCGCAGGCGGGGTGTACCGCCGCGGGATCGAGGCACAAGATCTAGACGGCTGGATCGCCGACGCTGATCGGTGCCTGTACGGCGCCAAGACCGGCGGTCGAAACCGTTCCGTCGTGGTGTCCAGCTCCGCGGGCTAGCCACCCGTCTTCGGGGACTCGCCCGCCTCGGGCTGTTCGTCCGTCGTGGGTTGTTCGTCGTCCGTCGCGGGCTCGGCGGCGTCCTCGGCTAGATCCTCTGCTTCTGACCCCTCTGCCGGGTCCTGTGCATCGGTCTCGACAGCCACATCGGCCTCCCCATCGTCGGTTTCTTCCACCGTCGCCTTCTGCGATTTGGCTTCCAACGTGGTGACCTCCAGTTCGAAGCCGACATCCAACTCTTCGCTTAGGTCTTCGGCCAGGTCTTCGACATCGATCGGCTCATCGCTGGTTGATGCGGTGATGTCGATCGTGCGCTCGCCGTCCTCGGTGTCTACATCGACCGCGATCACTGCGGCACCGGGATTGCTCTCTTCCAGGACTTCCTGAACCGCAGATCGGGTCTCGTCGTCGCTGATCGGACGACGTTCCCGCCACTGGTCGGTGAGCTCGAGCGGCGCCAAAATGAGCAGGACAGCCGCCATCGCCAGACGGAAACCACGGGCGACGTGGTTTCGCTCCTGCATGAGCCGGCGGCTGGGTACCAAGCCGCAAACCATGAACGTCAGAGCTGCTGCAAGAACAATCCCAGCCACGTTGGCCAGGAAGAGTAGGAACGCTCCAGCGGCGAGCGTGATCTCACCCATCTGCAGGGTGATCCCCACCACGGCCAACGGCGGGACCAGAGCGACCGCCACCGCAACGCCGGTCAGCGCTTCGCCCGCAGCGCGACGAACCTGCGCGTAGGCGCCGGCTGAGCCTGCGGCCACCGCAACCCCAAGGTCGAGAAGGTTGGGCGCAGTTCGGGCCAGCACCTCGCCGGGAATCTCTGTTGGCGAGGGCAGCACGAAGGCCGCGACCGCAGCGAGAGCGATCGCCAGCAGGCTGCCCGCGCAGGCCACGACCGCTGACTCTGCAGCTCTGCGGGGCCAATCCATCACGAGGGCCGCCGAGATTCCAAGCACGGGTCCCATCAGTGGTGCGACGATCATTGCTCCAATCACCACCGCGGTCGAGTCGGCCAAGAGGCCCAGGACAGCGATGGTCGACGACAGCACCATCAAGGCGCCGAAACGATGCACGAACGGTATTCGTCGGCCGCCCTCAAAGAACAGATTGGACACCACCCGGGCCCTCTCGTCGCGCCCCATCTTGTCGCTTCGCAGATAGTTGCGGGCCAGACTCTTGATCGCCTTCTCGGTCAGGAGCGGGCCGCGTCGTCGACGGGTCGGGTTTGCCGGTGGGGGAGTCTGGCTTCGTTGGATCGATGAGGTTGGCGCGCTTTGTCGCACGGCCGATTCCTCGGGTTGGTAGCTGGATCGGTTGGGATTGGATGACGTGTGTCGCTCCGCCGTTTGGTTTGACATTGGTGCTTCTCCATTTGGGTGAGGTTGCATCATTCGCCCGGAATGTGTCACTTGGGTGACGGGGCGTAACGTAAACGCAATAAACCTCGCGGGTGGTGGACCCTTTGTCCAGAGGCAGCCCGCGATTTCGCGACTCACCGAGGCATCCGCGACTCCGGTGGTCGGGCTGGCTAACTTGCCGCAAAATCTGGCGTATATGCCACTACTGCCCGAGGTGAAACTGCAAATGCAATTACAGTGAAACCCCTATAAACGCTGGACGATGGCCTCGTGGACCGCCAAGACCCGGCGAGCATTGTCCACGTGGAGGTTCTCAATCATGCGACCGTCGAGGGTGACTACACCGCTTCCGGCCGCCTCTGCATCCGCAAATGCAGAAATGACTTTTTTCGCATGATCAATCTCAGATTCGGCCGGAGACCACGTGGAATTGCATATCTCGATCTGTGCCGGATGGATCAGTGTTTTGCCATCGAAACCAAGTTGAAAGCCTTGTGAACACTCGGCCTCGAAGCCCTCGGAATTCTTGATGTCGTTGTACACGCCGTCAAGCACGATGATGTCAGCGGCCCGGCCAGCGACGACCGCAGTGGCGAGATGGGGGACAAGGTTCGCCCGCCCGGCCACCAGTGGAGCGCGGAGCTCTTTTGCTAAGTCATTCGTGCCCATGACGAACGCACTGCAGCGCGGGTGGCTCGCGATTTCAAAGGAATTGAGAATTCCTTGCGGAGTTTCGATCATGGCCCAGATGCTCGTGGTGTCGGGTGCGTCGGCGGCGCTCAGTGCTTGCGCAACCTGGTCAAGCTCTTCGACAGTGTTGACTTTAGGGATGACGACGGCGGTCGGAGCGGCCGCTGCAGCGGCAGCAACGTCATCGGCGCCCCATTCAGTGCCCAGACTGTTGCAGCGGATCGTGAGCGTCCGGTCCCCGTATTCACCGCTGGCGGCCGCCTGCGCCGCCCGACCACGAGCCACGGGCTTTGCGTCGGGCGCTACCGCATCTTCAAGGTCGAAGATGATGGCATCGGCTGGCAGTGTCTTGGCCTTTTCTAGCGCCCGTTCGTTGGCGGACGGCATATACAGCACGCTTCGCAACACCTGAATGTCAGAATCCATAGCTAGCCGCCAGTTCGGGATCACGAGCGGAAAGGCTCTTGGCTAATTCGACCACCACATGGCACTGCTTTACGCTGGCGTCGTCCTCCATCTTGCCATCGAGCATGATCGCGCCTGTCCCGTCTCCCATCGCATCGATCACTCGCTGAGCCTGTGCGACATCTTCAGGGCGTGGGCTGAATACCTTTTTGGCGACCGTGATCTGCTTGGGGTGAAGACTCCAGGCTCCTACGCAGCCCAAAAGGTACGCGTTTCTGAACTGTGCCTCGCACGCAACGGTGTCGGCGATGTCGCCAAAGGGTCCGTAGAACGGCAGGATGCCGTGGGTCACGCAGGCGTCGACCATCCGAGCGATCGTGTAGTGCCACAGGTCCTGCTGGTAGCGAGTGCGTTCGGCATGAATATCGACCGAGCCGTCATCGGCGACGGGTGGATCCCCCTGCACCACGTAGTCGGGGTGACCGCCCCCGACTCGGGTGGTCTTCATTCCTCGGTTGGCGGCCAGGTCCGCGGGGCCAAGGGAGATCCCCTGCATGCGCGGAGATGCTCCGCAGATGTCTTCGACGTTCGACACACCTCGAGCGGTCTCGAGAATCGCATGAAAGAGAAGTGGGCGAGTCAATCCAGCCTTGGCTTCGAGCTGCGCAACCAGTCGGTCCGCGTAGTGGATGTCTTCGGGTCCCTCGACCTTGGGGATCATGATGACGTCGAGCTTTGCGCCGATTTCGGACACCAACGTCGTGAGGTCATCGAGGGCCCAGGGCGAGTCGAGGCTGTTGATTCGCGTCCAGAGCTGCGTGTCTCCCATGTCGACGGTCTTTCCGACCTCAACAAGACCAGCTCGCGCCGCTTCCTTTTGATCGCTGGGGACACCGTCTTCGAGATTTCCCAGCAAGATGTCGACCGTCGGGGCGATGTCGGGGACCTTCGAGACCATCTTTGTGTTCGACGGCGGGAAGAAATGGATCATCCGGCTGGGCTTCACCGGAATCTCGTGCACGGGTGCAGGAGCTCCGACGGCGAGCGGTTTGAAAAAGTCTTTGGGAGGACGCACAACCGCAGGTTAGAGCTCATCACTCCAGTTCGGAAATTTCTGTTTGCTAGCTCAACTCGGCGAGGACTGAGGCGGTCGCACTCATCCCCAGACGGTCGGCGCCGGCGGCGATCATGGAGCGAACGTCGGCGAGTGTCCGAATGCCGCCCGATGCCTTGACGCCGACCGACGGACCGACGGTCGAACGCATTAAGGCGACCGCCTCAACCGACGCCCCTCCGGCGGGATGGAAGCCGGTAGACGTCTTCACGAAGTCGGCGCCGGCGGCAACCGCACAGGTACAGGCCTGCACGATGTGCTCGTCGGTCAGGGCCGCGGACTCGATGATCACTTTGAACGATGCTTCACCGGCGTTTAGCACTTGCTCGAGATGGCTGATGACCGCAGTATGGTCGCCGTCGAGAAGTGGTCCGAGAGGGAGCACCATGTCGATCTCGTGAGCGCCGTCGGCGATCGCCCGGGCCGCAGTCTGTGCGATGCCAGCTGCGGTGTCTGCGCCCAGCGGAAACCCCACAACAGAACAGGTCCTCACCGAAGACCCGGTCAGCAGCTCGGAGACGAGGGAAACCCAATACGGGTTGACGCAGACGCTCGCCGTGGCGAATCGCCGCGCCTCGGCGCAGACTCGCTCGACGTCCGAACGTGTTGCGGTGGGCGAAAGAATGGTGTGGTCGACCATTTGGGCAAAGGTTGTCGGAGTCAGATGTAGGTCCACCTACCGACCCTACGCCGAGCTGAGCGTTTCGTCCTACGCTTGCTGGATGGCAACCGCACCAGCTCGCTCGATCACCGTCATCGACGGGGGTATGGGGAAGGAGCTCCTTCGTATCGGTGCCCCGTTTCGTCAGCCGGAATGGTCGGCTCTCGCCCTGCTGGAGGGACCCGAGTGGGTTCGGCGGGCTCACCAGAATTTTGTCGATGCCGGTGCCGAGGTCATCATCACCAACACCTATGCCGTCGTTCCGTTCCACCTCGGTCCGGAGCGATTTGCTGCCAAGGGTGCTGAGCTGGCGGCCCTCGCAGCCACCATCGCTCGAGAGGTTGCGGCAGCGGCCGACCAGCGGGTGGCGGTGGCAGGATCTCTCCCGCCGCTGTTTGGTTCCTACGAGCCATGGAACTTCAATGCCGAGGCGGCCCCGGATCTGTGGAAGGTACTGATCGATGCCCAGGTCGATCACGTCGATGTCTGGCTGGCCGAGACCGTCAGTTCGCTCGCCGAATACCGAACCGTTGCTCAGTTGGTTGCGCAGACCCCGCAGCCGCTGTGGGCGTCGTTTAGTTTGGACGATGTCGTTCCCGACGGGGAGGACCCGGCGACGTGGGCGCAACTGCGATCGGGGGAATCGATCGCCGAGATGGCCGACACGGTTCGCGGTCAGGCCGAGGCGGTGCTGTTCAACTGTTCACAGCCCGAACGGTTCGAAGCCGCGATCGGGCAGTTGGTTGCGGCGCTTCACGATCCGTCGGTTCCGGTCGGCGCCTATGCAAACGCGTTTGAAGAGAAGGAACAGGGCTATGCGTCGAACGAGGTAGTGCTCGGCCACCGCGATGATCTGACCCCAGACACCTACCGCCACATGGTGGCTCGCTGGATCGACGCCGGAGCCAGCATCGTCGGGGGCTGCTGCGGCATCCGTCCCGATCACATCGAAGCTCTCACCACGCTCAAAGAGCGATAGCTGAGTCCGGCTGAACGGCGCTCTTTGCGTGGCCGGCCGCCTGGGAGCGGTCCGGCCACGTATACGACCTTCGCCATGCTGTCACCAACTGCCGGCAGACCGCCGACGGTTGGCTCAGACGGTGGCGATGGTACGAATGTCGTCTCGGGCGATCGTTCGAGGAGCGCCGTTGACAAGGATGCAAACGTCGTCTTCGGTTTCGTGGAGGACGAGACCGCGTACGAGGCCATAGTTGGTCAGGATGACCGCCTGCCGTTGTTCCATTGAAGGTCCATCGAGTGGGATGGTGAGCATGGGCCGCCAGACTTTCCGCTTCGTACAATTACGCCGTTACAGACATGAAAAGTAGCGGGTGTCACACCTGCTGTCCTTGGGTCGATCAACCCTCGACATCCTGGGCCTTTTGGTGGGACGGGAACTTCTTTCGCTGCGTCACCGCGTTGCAACTACCGTGGCCAGGTGGTCTCGATGTCTGATCCGGGTTCGATTCGATACACCGTCGGTGGCGGCTTGTTGACCGTTGCCAACGGTGTGCTCGTCTTCTTGGCCCCCGATGGGCCACTGGCCGATGAGTGGAGCGAGTTAGCGCTCGCACCAGCGACCGAGGCCGAACTCGCAGACGCAGTGGCCCAGAACCTCCCGCCTGATCAGTTTGTGGCGGTTGTGCAGCTTCACGAGGGAGGGGTTGCCATGTTGCACACTCCCGGCAACGACCGCGTGCTCGGACGGGTGCAACGTTCGGCCGAACGTCGCATCCGATTTGGCATGGCCCCGGCTGCGTCATCGCCGTTGTGGGTCGAGTCCGGTGTCGTTGCCGCATCCGGGTTTGAAATCAGCGGTTTCGCGATGACCGAGTCGTCCCCAGCTCCTGCCAACCCGACGGTCACAGAGGTCAGTCCGGAACGAGACGCTCCTGGCTCCAACCCCCATCCGGAGCCCTCGCCGGACGGTGTCATGGTTGATGACGACATGACGGTCGTGGACCTGCCTGTCCCAGATCCTCCAGTACAAACCCTTCCTCCGTCGCCTGAAGTTCTCGATCCACCACCCCCGCCGAGCTCACCTCCCGCGTACCTCGATCTTCCTCCGCCGCCGGCACCGACCGTGCTGGACCCCCCGGTGCTGTCGACCTCACTCTTTCCTGACTTGCCAACCGAACCACCGCCCGCCGAAACCCCCGAAGCACCACCTTCGCCGCAACCGGAGCAGCCAGTTCTGGAACGAGGTGGGAATCCCGTGATCGAACGGACTCCTACACCTCCACCGCCGGGGATGCCGGCGGTTGCTGCAACCGGGTCTCCCCAACCCGGTCATTCCGTGGTGTTGGTCTTCGACGACGGCCAGAACATCCCGCTCACCAGCACGATGGCCGTAGGGCGCGCCCCAGAAGGCAGCGAACATACACCGCCGGGAGCGGTGATCGTGGTGGTCGCCGGGGACCAGGTAAGCCGCTGCCACTTTGTGATTCGCCCCACGAGCTCGGGAGCTGAAGTTATGGATACCAACTCACTCAATGGCTGTTTCGTTGACTACCCAGACCGCCCAGGTACCGGACCGCAGATCCCCGTTGGGGTCCCGGTCCCCATCGAGCCCGGCCAGCAGCTTCGGTTCGGTGACCGTGCCCTCACCGTGATCGCGGGATAGAAGCGCGCAGGACAGAAGCGCGCGGGAAGACGGGTTGCGGTGGCAGCGGTTTCAGCGGCACCATCAACGGGCGATCGATGTTGCATGAATCGTCCTAGCCTTTAGTTATGTCGGTTCTTGTCTGTTTTCACGCTCATCCTGACGATGAGGCACTTTCCACCGGTGGGCTTATGCGAAAGGCCGCCGACGCCGGCCATGACGTACACCTTGTGACGGCGACTCGTGGTGAACAGGGAGAGCCTCAGGCTGGCGTGCTCGCGGAGGGTGAACGGTTGTGGGAACGACGAATAGTAGAAGTCGCAGAGGCAGCCAAAATTCTGGGGTGTGTCACGAATCGATTCCTGGACTATGAGGATTCGGGAATGATGGGCGAACCTGCCAACGACAATCCTGCGTGCTTCTGGCAGGCCGATGTTGAAGAGGCGTCGGTGCGCTTGGCCGCAATGCTGACCGAGGTCGATGCTGACGTCCTGACCATCTATGACCCCAACGGGTTGTACGGACACCCAGATCACATCCAGGTCCATCGGGTTGGTTTGCGGGCGGCCGAGTTGGCTTCGGTCGACTACGTGTACGAGGCGACGGTTAGTCGGGAAGACGCCCTTGCGGCGATGGAGGCCAACGACGTTAACCCCGGAGACGAGGACGGTGAAGGAGGCGTCGATCGAGACACCTTCGGTGTCCCGCGGGCGGAGATTCGCTACTCGATCAACATCGCTAATGAGATCCCAGCGAAGCGTGCCGCGCTCCGAGCCCATCGCAGCCAGGTGAGCGAGGAAGACTTCTTTCTGTCCGTCCCCGACGAAGTCTTCGCAGCGATCTTCGGTAGTGAGTTCTTTGCGATCACCGGTGACGGGGATGTGGGCGGGCCCACCGAGGTCGACCTTCTTCCCGGTTTATGAGGAGTCTCCATTCGATCTTGGCGTGGGTCGTGATCGCAACGACTGCAGCCACCGGTCTCTGGGCTGCCGCCGCGCATTGGCGCCGGTCTCTTCGCTCAGATGCGCTGGTCTGGTCGGTTTACGGGTCGTGGGTTCTAACTGTCACCCAGGTGACGGTCGGCGTCTTCGTGCTGCAAGGTGGCGTCGAAGCCAATCAGCTGCACTACTTCTACGGGTTTCTTGCGATGGCCGCCATCGCCGTCGTCTATAGCTACCGACCGCAGATCGAGCGGTGGGAACATCTTCTACTCGGTGGTGGCAACCTGTTCATCATGGGTTTGGCCCTCCGTGCAGCCTTTTTGTAGATCGACCCGTGGCGCTCGTCCACACGGTTGACGGTCGGTCGATTCAACCGACGGCCAATAGGGTGTATCGGTGAAGCACTATCGCTACGTCATCGATGAGATCTCGGTTTCTGGACAGACGATGGGAGACGTTGGCGGTTCCGTGATCGTGGCCGAGTTCGAAGGGAGAGAGGGGATCGACTGGGAAGTCGTTGTCCGAACTTCAGACGGCACAAAGATTGAAATGGCCGCACACACGCTCGAGATGGACGGCCCAGAGGGTCATCTCAGCGGCCCTGCGCTACTCGTCCGAACCGACGGCACATCCCACGTATTTCGGGGTGCAGGCAAGCTGGTTGGTTTCCTAGGTTTTCCCGACTTCAGCGAGTTCGAGACAGACTAGAAGCTTCCGCAGTTCTGCTGGTAGGTGCGGAGGTCGGCAAACCCTGCGGCGGTTACGCGGTCTCGCATTCGAACCAGCTCGGGGAAGCTCGAGAGAAACTGGATGCGAGGTTGTACCGATCGAGGCACACCGTGGCTGAACAAAAAGAACGAGAACGACTCGGAAAAGTCTTCGTAGGGGTTTGTGGCGCCGTACTGGGTGGGGAACCCACTGTTGGAGGCGCAGCGTTGGGCGGTCCCTGCGGCATCGTTGTAGCCATTGCCCTCGAGCGACTGCACTTCGGCCTCGCTCCAAAATCGGTCGACCCAAAGGCCCATGTAGTTCGAGTTCGAAACGCACCCGAACTCGCCGCAAGCGTCACCACTGACTCCCGGTGCTGAGCGGGTCAGCACATGGGCGAACTCGTGCGCCATCACCCGGCGAACTTGCCACGGGTCGTACTCGACCATGTCGAGGTTGACCACGATCATGAACTCGGTCCGGTCGCTGTTGAGCGTGGTGGCATAGGCCGCAACTTGGCGATTGCTGGTGTTCCGGAAACCTCCGAATCCAACGATCGAGTTCCGTTCATCGGCGGTAGTGAACATTGTCAGGTTTGCCCAGGCGTCATAAACGGTGGGGTCATCCTGACCGTGGCAGATCCCCGAGAGGTTTCCTCCCTCCACGGTGTAAATCGTGGAAAGCGGCCCGAAGGCTCGTTGGCCGAGATGCTCGGCATCACATTCGTCCACCGCCAGTTGATCGACGAGGCGATCAGATTGGGTGGCGACAAAGAAGATGCCAAAGGCAACAACGGTCGCGATGATTGCGGAGCGCATCCTTGGCTATCGACATCATCGCCGTCACTCTTCAGGAGTTAATTGCCCTATCCTCAATGGCATGCAGGGAGTAGTGAAGTCCTACGATCCGATCACCCGTGACGGTGTGATCATGTGCGATACCGATCTGGCCGATTATGACCTTGCGCCCAACGCGCTGGTCGGGACCGTCTTCCGTATGCTGCGGCCTGGTCAACGTGTCAACTTCTCCCTCGATGAAGCCAACTTGGCAACCGGGCTCGGTCTTGGATCAGAAACCGACATGGGCACACCCAGCTGGCTAGACGAGATAAACTAGCTGCCGCCTGCGACACAACTGAGAACCACAAACTTCCGGGTGCTCGAGACCGTTTCGCAGTTGCCGAACACGCGTTTCAACTTGACGTGGTAGCCCAAGTGACGGTTGGCGACGACTCGTAACTCGCCGCCAGCGACGAGTACTCGACGAGCCTCGATGAACATCCGCCATGCGGTGGCGTCGGTAATGGCGTTGCTCTCGTGAAACGGCGGGTTGTTCAGAACGAGATCGAACTGTTCAGACTGCAGGCCAGCCCCGGCATCTCCGACCACGAAGTCAGCGGTGGAGTCGAGGTTTTGCAGAGCGAACGTTGATCTCGCGGCCTCGATCGCCAGGTAGGACTCATCGAGAAACGTGACATGGCAGCCAAGCTGTCGAGCGAGGACGGTTCCGATGATGCCGTTTCCACATCCCAGGTCGAGGACTCTTTCTGCCTTCGAGGGCAGAGCTCCAAGCAGCACACGCGCCCCAAGGTCCAGCTTCGGTCCGGCGAACACCCCCGCCTGTACTGAAACCCGCACCTCACCGTGGGGTGGGCCCACATTCAGTTCGGCTTCCTGCGGCCAGGGGCTGTCGCCGGGGGAGAGGTCGGGGTCAAACACTGGATGAATGAGCCTGGCCTTCTTCTTGGCCAGCGAGGTTGTGGTCGATCCGATGATGCGTTCAAAAAGATCCACCGTGGAGGAGTGAATGTTCTTGGTCATGCCGGCGCCGATGATCGTTGTGGTGGGCGAACAGACCACTCGGATCTGATGGAGCTGGTGTTCGAGTAAAGACAACGTCCTCGGCACCTTGATGATCACGAGGTCCAGGTTCTCGGGCATCGGCTGGACGCTGCTGCCCATTGTGGGCTCGTCCCGTCGGTTGAGAGCCAGGTTGCTGCGAGCAGTAGTGAGGGCGACGAACGAGTCTGAGATCGAGATCGTCTCCTCACCGGCTAATGCAACGGCCAACGCCCCATAGGCATCGTTGAGGATCAACCGCCGCAGTCCCACCTGTTCAGGAAGTTCACCAAGCACGTATTCGTCGGCGGAATCCCATGCCCGAAGCGGGCTGCGAGGACCAACGCCCGGGCGCGTGAGCTCAAACGAACCCTGTGGCACCGAGAATCTGGTTTCCATTAGGTCCCCCCTGGCCGCGTCCACCCGAGGCGTATGTCGGGCGCACCTTCCTCGTTGTCGCCATCGATTCGTTCCTCTCTTCGCGTTTGGATGATCACCTGGGCCCCAGCTTCTGCGTCATCGGCGCGTGCCCTTCTGATGCTCCACGCGGGCTCGGTTGATGCGGTGCCAGGAGGCTCTGGGGAAGGTTGTGAGGGCATCTTGGTTGGTCTGCTTTCACCGCGTGTTTGAGGACTGGCTGCGAGGACTCGGATGTCACACGGCTGAGATAGGTTACTCACGTGGGTAATCGGACCGATCCGATGGGCGTTCGCGACCTGTATGCGATCGACGTGGAGAAGCTTCGGGGTGTCGGCCCCAAGCGCAAGGACGCGCTCCACAAGATGGATCTATTCACCCTGGGTGATCTGTTGACGCACTACCCCAGGCGTTACCTCGATCGAACCCGTCAGGCCTGGATCGCGGACCTGATGGAGGGCGAAGAGGCAACGATTGTCGTGCGGGTGCTGCGTACCGATCTGCGGCGGCTCAAGGGCAATCGAGTGATGGTCACCAGCACCGTTACCGACGGTCAGAGTCAGATGACGCTGACGTTCTTCAATCAGCGGTGGCGCGAACGCCAGCTGAAAGAAGGTTTGGAAGCCATTGTTTTCGGCAAGCTAGAGAGCTTCCGAGGCAAGGCGCAGATGACCAGTCCCGTTGTCGATCTGGTCGGTGATCAGACCGGAAAGATCATCCCGGTGTATCCCCAAAGCGAGAAGGCAGGTGTCAGCAGCGCTGACCTGTCTCGCTTTGTCGGCGAGGCACTGCGCCGCACCATCACCAACGACGACGCGAGGAGACTCGCCGACCCGGTTCCGGGGTGGATCCTGCACGATCGAGGCATGATCGATCGATCCGAAGCGGTTCGTGGCATCCACATTCCGGATTCACAGCAAGAGATCTCTGCGGCTCGCCGGCGGCTCATCTTCGATGAACTCTTTCGGATGCAGGTGTCGTTGGTCCGCCGCAAACGCCATTTACAAGCCACCCAGCAGGGTGTGGCGCATTCGTCCGATGGGCCGCTTATCCGACAGTTTCGGGATTCGTTGCCGTTTCCGCTCACCGGCGCACAAGAGCGGGCGATCGCGGAAATAACCGCCGACCTCGTACGCGATATGCCGATGCACCGATTGCTGCAAGGCGATGTTGGCGCCGGCAAGACCCTGGTAGCCGTAGCCGCAATGCTCAACGCGGTCGACGGTGGCCATCAGGGTGCGCTGATGGCGCCCACAGAGGTGTTAGCCGAGCAGCACCATCTTGGTATTCGGCGACTGCTTGCTGGGCTCGAGGTCCCCGAGCCCTCGAGTCTTCTCGGAAACCGCCCGCTTAGCGTTGAGCTGCTGACCAGCCGTACGGGCGGACCGGATCGAAAACGAATTCTTGGCGGATTGGCCGGTGGATTGACCGACATCGTCATCGGAACGCATGCACTCCTACAGGACAAGGTGCAATTTCAGTCCCTCGGTGTGGTCGTGATCGATGAGCAACACCGGTTTGGTGTTGAACAACGAGCCGCACTGCGAAACAAGAATCTGGATGGATCGGTACCGGATGTGCTGGTGATGACGGCAACGCCCATTCCCCGAACCGCCGCGATGACCGTGTACGGCGATCTCGATGTTTCGGTCCTCGACGAACTACCGCCCGGACGCACCCCGATCCAGACCCACCACGTGGACGCACCCGGAACCCTGGATGGTGAGCCTCCGCTTGCGTTAGAGCAGATGTGGGCTGAGCTACGTGCTTCGGTTGCGGATGGTCGGCAGGCCTACGTCGTGTGCCCCTTGATCGACGAGAGCGAAAAGATCGAGGTCGCATCAGCCGAAGAAACCTACGAGCGCCTGGCCTCGGTCGAGTTGCATGGACTCAAAGTTGGACTCCTGCACGGAAGAGTCCCCGCCGAAGAGAAAGACGCGGTGATGGAGAGATTTCGAGCCGGCGAACTGGATGTCTTGGTGTCGACCACCGTGATCGAGGTCGGCGTCGACGTGCCCAATGCAACCACCATGGTGATTCTTGATGCTGATCGGTTCGGAATCGCTCAGCTTCACCAGCTTCGAGGTCGGGTCGGTCGTGGAGCCCATGCGTCGGTGTGCTGGCTGGTGGCGAGTCCCACTACTGCCGATGGTGAAGCCCGAATCGAAGCGCTCGTACGGAGTACCGATGGATTCGAGCTCGCAGAAATCGATCTCGACCTACGGGGCGAGGGAACCATTCTCGGCGAACGTCAAAAGGGTCGAAACGATCTCAAACTGGCTAGCCTCCGCCAGAATCGAGAGGTCGTGGTCGACGCCCGTCGCGCCGCAATACAACTCCTCGACCTCGATCCAGAGCTTGCTGCCAACGGTGAGCTTGCCGACGAACTCGCCGTCTTCTCGGCCGAGGCCGACGAAGAATTCCTTCTAAAGGGGTAGCGATGAGGATAATTAGCGGCTCGGCGCGAGGCCGAAAGATCAAGGCGCCAGACGAGGGCACCCGCCCGATTCCGGACCGGGCCAAGACGGCGATCTTCAACATGATCCTCAGCATCCGAATGGCCGAGGGTGAACCCGGACTGGATGGGGTCCGAGTTCTCGACCTGTTCGCCGGAGCCGGCTCCTTCGGTCTCGAGTGCCTCAGCCGAGGTGCGAGCGAGGTCCTTTTTGTCGAGAAGAACAAGGCGGCCGCGCGGGTCCTGGAGAAGAACTTGGAGATCGTGGGCTTGGCAGAAAACGCTCGGATTGTCGTGCGCGACGCTGCTGCGGTCGTGGCATCACTGTCTGCGGAGGATCGATTCGATCTTGCGTTTTGCGACCCGCCCTACGCCGACGATCCGTGGCTCAGTTTGCTACCGCAGATTCCTGCGAATTTTCTGATCGCACACACCGAGGGTGAACTGCAACTCACCCGGGAATGGGAGGAGTTGCGGCGACGGTCCTATGGTCGGCCACAGGTGGTATTGGCCAGACGCATCGGGTAGTGATGCCCTCTGTGGGCCCGCTGTGATTGCACTACGCTAGGCGACTCTATGCCCGCAGCGTTCGTCCCGGGGTCCTTCGACCCGTTTCACAATGGTCACCTTGCGGTGGTGCGCGTGGCGGCCGCAGCCTTTGATCGTGTGACGGTCGCCATCGGCCACAACCCGGCGAAACCGTCGGGCTTGTTCAGCGTCGAAGAACGAACCGAAATGATTGAAGCCTCGGTCGCGGACCTCGCGAATGTCCAGGTCAGGGCCTTCGACGGTTTGGTAACGGTGGCAGCTCAAAAACACGGTGCCGACGTGCTGGTGAAGGGTATTCGGACCGCGACGGACCTCGATTCTGAGATCGTGCAGGCCAACACCAATTTCGAAACAGGTGGAGCGACAACCATGTTCGTGCCCGGCATTGGGTCAGCAGCGCTCGTCGCCAGCCGGTATCTTCGTGAGATAGGGATTCGAGGAGGAGACATCTCCTCCTTGGTTCCGCCGCCGGTCTGGGTCGCTATGCAGTCCAAGGCCAGCAAGTGAGAGTGAGAGCCGTGCAGTTAATAACAGGAGCACCGAGATAATGACCGATCAGCGGATAACGCCGTACGACTATGCCTCGTCCGACGACACCCCGGTTGATGATTCAGTTCTCGATCTCACCGACGACGGACCCGAGATCGATCTGACCACCGGAGCGAGCGACCAGTACGCCGTTCCCGAGCTGGAAGCGCTCATCGACGAAGCGATCGGGATGGTGGCCGCCGGTCGCCCACTCCCGATGTCTTCCACCGTGAAGGTGAACAAGCACGAACTCATGGAAGTTCTTGAAGAGATCCGCGAGGCTCTGCCAGAAGAACTGCGGCGCGCTCGTTGGCTGCTCAAAGAGAAGGAAGAGTTCCTGGCTCAGGCCCGGCAGGAGCGCCAAGAAATCATCGACCAGGGCAGAGCGCAAGTGTCCCGGATGATCGAGCGGCAAGAAATCACCCGCGCCGCTGAAGCTCGTGCTCGTCAGATCGTGGCCGAAGCTCGGGCTGATGCTCGAACCCTTCAGCGTCGGGTTGAAGACTACTGCGACCACAAACTGGCCAGCTTCGAGGCAGTACTGGAGCGCACGTCCCGGACTCTGCAACAGGGTCGGGAGAAGTTGCTCGGAACCGCGGCGATCGAAGGCGACGTCGCCCAGGGTTCCCCGGGACCACAGACCTCGGCCCAGAGCGCGCAGGGCACCCAGCCTCCGCCTCCGCCCGCATAGCCTCGTTGGTTGCTGCAAGAGCTCACAGAGTCCACGTCGGAGCGCTGCGACAACGGCTCGGTCAACGGATGACCGTCGAGGTCGAGCAGTCCCTGCCCGATCTCGAAGTGATTGCCACGCGCAGCACCGATGTGCCCGTCACGGGTGAACTCACAATCGAGAGCATCGAACGCGGTGTGTCTGTCACCGGATTCTTAACGGTGCACTGGGTGGGGGATTGTCGGCGCTGTCTCGAGTCGGTGCCAGGGATTGAGCGGCCCTTTGTCGACGAAATCTTTCAAATCGGAGCCGAGCCGGGCGGCGACCTTATTCCCTTCGATGGGGAGACGGTGGTCCTCGACCAGGTGATTCGTGATACGGCCCTGGCGTCGCTTCCGCTTTCCCCGCTATGCCGGCCAGATTGTGCGGGGCCGGATCCCGAGCGCTATCGGCCGGGCATTGGTGAGCGGGTAGGTGACCCAGATGCCCCGCCTGAGCCGCAGGGCGATCCGCGGTGGGCGGCTCTTTCTGATTTGGACTTAACTGACTAAGCGTTTGCACGGTGTAAGTCGACGGTTATGCCCGCTACAATTGCCGGTCGATCTATTGAGGTTTGAGCAATGGCTGTTCCAAAGAAGAAGACTTCCAAATCCAAGACCCGCAGCCGGCGTGCTTCGTCGTGGTCGCTGAAGGCAGCGCCCAAGAGCCGCTGCAACAACTGCAGCGCCATGAAGCTCCCTCACCGTGCCTGCCAGAGCTGTGGCTACTACAACGGCCGACAGGTCGTCGACGTCTAAGAACCCTTCGGGCCCCGGACTGAAGTGAGCACGCCGCTACCTGTAGCCGTCGACGCCATGGGTGGCGACGCTGCCCCTAGATGTGTCGTCGAGGGCGCTCTGCTCGCGGCAGAGCGCGATCAGGTCTCGTCGATGTTGGTGGGCGATGAGGCAAAGATCGCCGAGATCGATCCCCACCTTTCATCTCACCCGCTGATCACCATCCGACATGCGTCCGAGGTGGTCGAAATGGGAGCCGAACCGGCCAGCAGCGTCCGCCGAATGAAGGACAGCAGCATTGTTCGCGCGGCCGAGGCGGTTCGAGACGGCGAGGCCAGCGCCCTGCTGTCCGCCGGGAACACCGGCGCAGCCATGGCGGCCAGCCTCCTCAGAATCGGGCGGATTAAGGGCGTTTCTCGCCCCGCAATCGCGGTTCCGTTCCCTGTTCTTGGGTCCACTCGGTGCTCGCTGCTGGACTGTGGAGCCAATCCGGACGCAACTCCGGAAATGCTGGTGCAGTTTGCTCAGCTGGGCACCGTGTATGCCCGATCGCGGTTCGGCATCGAGTCGCCGCGGGTGGCAATCTTGACCATTGGCGAAGAGGCCGGCAAAGGGAACGCCCTGGTCAAGGACGCCCTGAACTTGTTCGAAAACTCCGACTGGGCCGAGTCGTGTGGCGCCAACTTCGTGGGGAATCTCGAAGGAAACGACCTGATGGCAGGTAAGGCCGACGTCATGATCACCGACGGGTTTACCGGGAACGTCGTGTTGAAGTCGCTCGAAGGCGGCGTGCGGATTGCGCTCGACGCCATTCGAGACGCGCTCGGTTCCACCCCTGCCGCCGCCGAGACCGCGCCGGTGCTCGACCCCATTCTGAACCCCCTCTTCGAGATCCTTGATCCGAACCTCATCGGTGCCGCAATGCTCTGTGGGACCAAAGGGGTCTCGGTTATCTCACACGGTTCTTCCAGCTCGGACACCTTGGCCAATGCCATTCGGACCACCACCGAGATGGCTGCGTCCTCGATCGTCGATGATTTCCGGGCGGTTTTCGCTCCGAAGTAGCGCGCACAAGTGCTCAGCGAGCGCACATTCGGGCCGAAAGAAGTCTGATGTCGCGTTCATTGCCGATTCGGCGAAAAGTGGTTCTTGCCTTCACGCTGCCCGTTCTGGCCCTCGGCTTTGTCGCGGGTCAGGGAACGTTGGCGGCGTCGTCGGAGGCCCAGGAAGCTGAACTGGTCGTTCAAGCGTCCAGCCAGGTTCGCTCGCTGCAGATGACCTCGGTTGCCATCGGTGGCGAACGGATGGCCCACGCCGTCGCTGATGCTAGGTCCGGCGAGTCTGAAGAATTGGTCGCAGATGCGGTTGCGGTGACCGACGATGCTATGGCTGACGTCGCAGGATTCGAGGACAGCGTTCTGCTCGATCGGGTATGGACGGCCTTGTCGGCAGCCCGTTCGACACCCGTGGGCCGCTACGACAACTTCGGTCGAGCCTCGGCACTGCTCCTGGAGCGGGCCGAACAGCTTGCGGTGCCAACCGAGTCGGGCACAACACAGCGCTCGCTGGCGTCGCTGCAAACGATGCATCGGTTCGTAGAAGCCGAAGATGCCGCATGGGTCGCCTTCGTCAATCGGACCTCGGAGGACCTTCGCTCAAGCTCGACGGTGCTGGAGGCCTTCGCGGTGAGCGCTACGTTGCGGTCCGACCTTGTGGCTGCCGGACGTGCCCACGCAGGAGGACCCATCCAGAGTGCGGTGACCAACACTGCAGTTATGGCCGACCTACGGGCCCGAGCGATTGAAGATGTGCTCAACCCCGAACAGATGATCGTGACCGATGAGGCTGCGATCCTGAGCAATCGGGACGCTCGCCTCCGTTGGCTCGCTGCGATCGACCAGCACGCGATCAACACGCGAGCCGAACTCGACGCAGCTGTTGCCGAGGCCTTGGATCGGCGGAACGTCTATGGCCTATTTGGACTCTTCGGACTGCTGGTGCTCGGGGCAACCGCCGTGGCCCTGTACCAATCGATCTCGACCCCGATCGCCGCAGCGGCGGCCGAGGCCAACAAGCTGATCTCGGAGCGACTGCCGACGATGGCGAGCTCGTTTGGATCGATCAAGCAAACGAGACCTCGCCCACTTCGGGCCGAGTCCGATGATGAAGTTGGACAGCTCGTCGGCGCGATTAACACGATCCAGGCCCGCTTCTTCGACCTGGCCGAGCGGGAGTCGACCGCGCGCCGCCAGATGTCGGGACGAACCGTCACGATCGCGAACCGAAATGCAGCCCTCCTGCATGAGCTCGTGCGTAACGTCTCGGCGTGGCGCAACGCCGACACGTCCCCCGAGGTTCGCCAACGACTGTTCGGCATCGACCACATCGCGACACGGATGCAACGAAACATCGAGGCCGGGCTGGTGCTTGGTGGCGGGAGAAGCGAGCGTCGCTGGACCAAGCCCATCAGCGCGGTCAATACGGCCCGGCTTGCCCTGGGCGAGGTGGTTGGCTTTGAACGGGTCGATGTCAGTCCAATGGAAGAGGTTCGGCTTCATGGGTTGGTGGCCCCCGACGTTGCCCATGTGCTCGCTGAACTGATAGAGAACGGCCTGGCGGCGAGTGCGGGGATGGATCCCGCGCGGTCCAGGGTTTCGGTCGAGGGCGAGTGGGTTTCGGCCGGATGGGCGTTCCTGGTGCACGATCTGGGAACCGGCCTTGACGGGGCCGAACGAGAGCGCATCAACCGAGCGTTGCATACCCCCGGTCTCGCCGAGTCTCCGTCGACTCAGAATCTGGGTTTCCTTCTCGTCGGGAAGACGGCTGCGCGTTTCGGTATCGACATTCGCCTAATCGAACGTCCCGCAGGTGGCACAACGGCACGAATCGTCCTGCCCGTCGATCTGATCGACCCCGAGACGGTGCCGGCTGACCGCAAGCGCATCGATGCCGGACGCGGCGCGCACATGAACGCCGATTCGAGCGATGGGCTCGCCCCCGCTCCCGAGGCGCAGCAACATGCCGCTGACGCCTATTTCACAGAACCGGAGACACCGGCCAGGAAACGAGGTCTCCTCCGACGTCGAGGTGACTCAGAATCTGCCGATGAGGCCGGCAAACCGATGGTCGCCCCTCCGGTGAACCCGGTGGGCACACTGAATGATCCTGACCGGGAGCTGAGGAAGCTCTTAGGAACAGCCAGCCCGGCCCAGACGGTTTCAACGCTCGACACAGAAAACCTGGTCACAGAGAGCTGAGGGCATCGCCCCTACCACTCCAGCGTGTAGCAGTCAAGAAGTTTCGGTGCTATAATCCTGCGCGCTCGGAGGTGAGCGATGCCAGCAGAAACGCACATGAATTCGGCGCCAATGACGCGAGACGACGCGGTTGCACTCGTACGCGATCGTCTAGCCGACATTCTCGAAATTGAACCCGACCAAATCAACGAGGGAGACTCCTTCGCCGACGATTTGGAAGCTGATTCGCTCGCTCTGATCGAGCTCGTCGAGGCGATCGAAGAAGAGCTTTCTGACCGAACCGTTGGATTCCGGATCGAAGACGAGGACCTCCAGGACTTGCGACTCGTTCGTGACGCCGTGGATTACATTCACAGTCGGGTGGGAGAGGGATCCTGAGCGACGGCCACCAACAACTCGCACAACATTTGAACTACCAGTTTCAGGACTGGTCCCTTGTCGAGTTAGCCGTTACCCACCGGAGCTACATCGCAGAGCACCCGGGCTCAGAATCGAACGAACGGCTTGAGTTCCTAGGCGATTCGGTCGTCGGACTCGCGGTCACCGATCACACCTATGAGGCCTATCCCGATCTCCCCGAGGGAGAACTTGCCAAGCTGCGGGCCTCGGTCGTAAACACCACGAGCTTGGCCAACATTGCACGAGGAATCGGGCTCGGCGAACTCTTGCGCCTCGGCAAGGGCGAGGCATCTTCGGGAGGCAGGGAAAAGGAATCCATCCTCGCCGACTGTTTCGAGGCCGTCATCGGTGCGGTGTTCGTCGACGGTGAATGGGATGCGGCTCGAACCTGTGCCCTTGCGTTGCTCGGCCCCACAATCTTGGAGAGTTCGGTTCGCCCCGGCGGCGAAGACTTCAAGACTCGACTCCAAGAACTCACCTCTCAGCTCGATCTTCCGGGACCCACCTACCGATTGGTGGCGTCGGGACCCGATCATGATCGTCGATTCGAAGCTGTGGCCCTGGTTGCCAAGGAAGAATGCG
Organism: uncultured Acidimicrobiales bacterium; assembly: GCA_938029215.1. Lineage (GTDB taxonomy): Bacteria > Actinomycetota > Acidimicrobiia > Acidimicrobiales > SZUA-35 > JABDIY01. The sequence continues at coordinate 100,274 of CALHFG010000015.1, forward strand.
GAACCGGTGCTGGCACGTCCAAAAAGCGCGCCGAGCAAGCCGCCGCCGAAGCGGCCTGGAACCTTCTCAGCGAACGCCGACCCACAACATGAGGAAACCTAATGGTTGAGCCCGAACTGCCCGAACTTGAGATCATCCGACGTGATCTCGAACGCGACACGGCGGGGCGCAAGGTGAAGTCGGTCGAGGTCAAGGGACTCAAGTCAACCCCTGGCCACAAAACGAAGAAGAGCCTCACCGAGCTTCTCGAAGGCGCCAAGTTCGTCGAAACCACTCGCGTGGGAATGACGATCGTGACCACGCTCAACAACGAGCACACCCTGCTGATGCAGCCCGGGCCCGAAACCGTGATTAGCCGGTGCCCGAGCCGCACCGAAGTAGAGCCCAACACCCAGGTCATCATCACCTTCACCCAGGGCGGCGACCTCCGCTTCGTCGATAAGGGTGGGTCTGGTGAACTGGCTGTTGTTCCGACCGAAGAGGCCGATCAGCACATCAAGCGCGGCCGGGGGCTCGACCTCTTGGCCGAGCCTGTGCCGTGGAACATTTTCGGGCGGTTCGTATTGAACAGCAGCCAGCCGTTGAAGTTGTTCTTGGTAGACCCCGACAACTTTGTCGGTATCGGCGACCTCTACAGCGACGAGATCCTGTTCGATGCCGGACTCATGTATGACCGGCCAGCGAGCGCTCTTTCCACCCAAGAGCTGCGCCGTCTGAATCGTTCGATCACTACGATCCTGCACGACGCCATCAAATATCGCGGCACGACACTTGAGAGCCGGCCCTTCGTCGACATTGAAGGCAACCCCGGTAACTACGCCGAACATGTTGCGGTGTATGCCAAAGAGGGCGAACTCAGCCCGCGATCACGGACACCGATTTTGAAGGCCAAGTTCAAAGGGCATGTGGTCTACTACTGCAGCACACAGGTCTAAAAAAACCCGCCAGAGATCGAGCGAACGCTCGCCTTGAACCGGGGGAGTGTGGTGCTCTGTGGTGACGTTTCACTCACTATGAGTGAACAGCGAACGCAGGTCGAATTACAACGCTAGGATTTGGCCCGTATGCATCTAAAGACGCTGTCGATCAAGGGGTTCAAGTCCTTCGCTGACCACGCGACACTCGACCTTGAGGACGGCATCACCGTCGTCGTCGGGCCAAACGGCAGCGGAAAGAGCAACGTTGTTGACGCCATTGCATGGGTCCTGGGCGCCCAGGCCCCCAGCGCCGTGCGGTCGGCCAAGATGGAGGATGTCATCTTCGCCGGAACCCAGCAGAAGGCGGCGCTGGGTCGCGCGGAAGTGTCGCTGACCATCGACAACGCCGATGGCGCACTACCTATCGAGTTTTCCGAAGTGACGATTACTCGAACCCTGTTCCGATCCGGCGAATCCGACTACAAGATCAACGGCGCAAGCTGTCGTCTGCTCGATATCACCGAGCTGTTGTCGGACAGCGGCGTTGGCCGGCAGCAGCACGTCATCGTTTCCCAGGGCCAAATCGACGCGGTGCTCAACAGCCGGCCCGAAGATCGCCGGTCCGTGATCGAGGAAGCCGCCGGGGTACTGAAGTATCGCAAGCGCAAGGAACGGGCCGAGCGCCGGCTCAACTCGACCGAGGAGAACCTCAACCGAGTCGCCGATCTCGTGCGCGAGGTGAAGCGTCAGCTCCGCCCCCTCGAGAAGCAGGCTGATGCTGCGCGACGCCATGGAGCGGTCCTGGCCGAAGCAACCACCCTTCGGACCTATCTGGTCGGTCGGGAACTGGCGGCGCTTACCAACAAGCTTGAAGCCCACAAGCGAGACCGTTTGAGTGCCGCAACCAGCGAGACAGAGCTGCAGCGCGAGTTGGCACGGCTCGATGCCCTCATCCTCGACGGAGAGGCCGAACTTGCAGCCCTCGGCGGCTCTGAGGTCGACGACGTGCTGAGTCGTGCTCGTTCGGTTCGCGAACGCATCATCGGTCAAACCAACGTGGTGTCCGAGCGACGTCGGCGGCTCGAAGGCGAACTTCAGGCAGCGGTCGACGAGGGTCTCGTCGCCTCGCTTGAGGCGGAGTCTGCACGGCTCGTTGATGACCTGGCCGTCGTCGACAGCGAGGCCGAGGCCCTCGCCCCCGAATGGGAGCAGGCGAAGGCTTCGATGAAGTCTCTCGAGGCCGATCGTGCTGGGTTCGAACAGCAGTGGGGCGACGGCGTCACACCGGTGGGCAACGAAGCAGCCGAAGTACGAGCACAGGTCAGCGCACTCGAGTCGGCCTCGGAGCGAGATCGGGCCGAAGACACTCGGCTCAACGAGCAGATCTCGGGTCTCTCCGCCCGACGCGATCGCCTGATCGGTGAGAAGAACGATGCCGATTCGCTCATCGAGTCGGCCGGGCAGGTGTCAGAGGGCATTCAGCACGATCTGAACGCCGCCAACGCTGCTCTGGTGGAGGCCGAAGCGGCCCTGCGTGCCGCCAACGAGTCTCGCCGGGCGGCCGATGAAGAGTTCAGTCGGTGGCAAGCCCGTGCCGACGCGCTCACGCAAGCACTCGAGGAAGCACGAAACCGTGCCGGGGTCGACACGCTGTCCGGCAGCCAGGGGGTGCTCGGCACCCTCCTTGACCTGATCGCAGTAGATGAAGGATGGGAAGGGGCGGTGGAGGCGGCGGCGTCCGAAGCCCTCCAGGCAGTGCTTGTCGATTCCGACTCCAACGCCCGCAGCGCGTTGCAATCGCTGTCGGCCGCAGAGGTTTCCGGCGCCGTGCTGCCGCTCGGTCTGTCCGACACGGCGAGTCCACCCACGATCCCTACCGCTGACGGATTGCGGTCGCTGCGTTCATTGGTCAACGCTGACCGGCACGACGTCAAGGCTCTCCTCGACCAGTTGCTGGGCGGGATCGTTGCCATCGAGGGCGACTGGAGTGAGGCCGCTGACCTCAGCACCCGTCACGGTGTCACTGTCGTTACCCAGGCCGGAGATCGAATTGGGCCGAACGGCTGGAGACTCGCAGGAGACCAAAGCGGGGCCACCGGTGCCGCACGGAGCGAAGCGGTTGCCGAGGCGGAAGCGGCTAAGGCAGCCCAATCAGAAGCTGTAGCGGCGGTAGAAACGGCTGAGGGTCAGCTCCTGCTGACCGGTGAAACTCAACGCAGTGCCGAGGTCGCCCATCGCGAGCACGAGGCGTCGGTTGCCAATGCTCGGTCGGTGGTGGAGCGAACCTCTACCGAGCTTGAAGAGATCGAAGAGTCCCGCCAACAGTTGTCTCGTCAGCGCTATGAGATCAGCGAACGTGCCGATGCGGATCGAAAGAAATTGGCATCCCTACAGCTCGCTCTTCCCGGCCTAGAGGCCGACGAGAAGGCGCTTCTCGACAAGGCCCAGACCGTGGCTGAGGCCCGAGCCGAGCTAGAAGAGAAGGCGGCACTCGTCGCATCGGTGCGAAGCGATCTGAGCATCCGTCAAGCAGGAATCGGCGAACGCCGCGACATGATCACTACTCGCCAGGCCGAGATTGAACGGCGCTTGGAGCGACTGGTTTCTGAGCGGGATGAGGCTCGGGCTCGCCGAGAGGTGATCCAAGGTGCGCTCGATCGAGTGAAGGACCTCACCCAACAGCTCTTCTCCAAGCGGGGAACCGTCGACTCGTGGTTGTCAGACCTCGACGTCGTCAGCCGCGCCCAGAGCGAAGCCGCCCGCGAGGTCGGGTCCCGGCTGAGCATGCAGCGGGGCGAGCGGCAGAAGGCCGAACGACAGCTCGAAGAAACCCGAGCCCGCAAGAACCGGGTCGACCTGTCCGAGGCCGAAGACAAAGTGCGGTTGGAGGCCCTTACCGAAACGATACGCCGAGACCTCGACATCGAACCGCACACGGCAATGGAGGCCGAGCAGCCCCATGTGGAATCGGGTCAGTCGCCCGAAGCCAGGCTCCGAGACCTTGACCGCGAACTGAAGGCGATGGGTCCGATCAATCCATTGGCCCTCGAGGAGTTTGAGGAGCTCAAGGAGCGCTACGAATTCGTCAGCGGCCAGATGGAAGATGTCAAGACGTCTCGTAAGGAGCTGGTGAGCCTCATTCGGGAAATTGACGAACAAATCGTTGGTGTCTTCACCGCTGCGTACGCCGATGTGGCCGCGAACTTCACCGACCTGTTCTCCAAACTGTTCCCCGGGGGCAAGGGACAGGTCATTCTCACCAACCCCGATGATCTGTTGAACACCGGAATCGAGATTGAGGCTAAACCCTCGGGCAAGAACGTCAAGAAGCTTTCGCTTCTGTCCGGTGGTGAACGGTCGCTCACCGCTCTGGGCTTCTTGTTCGCAGTGTTCCGCTCGCGCCCCTCTCCGTTCTATGTGATGGATGAGGTCGAGGCGGCTCTTGACGACTTCAACCTCAACCGGTTCCTCACGCTGGTGCAGGAATTCCGCGACGATGCGCAGCTCATCATCGTGAGCCACCAGAAGCGAACCATGGAGGCCGCAGACGTCCTCTACGGCGTGTCGATGAAGCCAGGTCAGAGTTCCAAGGTGGTAAGCGAGAAGGTGAAGAACCCCCGCCGACAGGTCATCGACCTGCGCGAACCCGCGCCGGCTGCGGTCGATATTACCTAGCTTCGGCAAATACTCAGCCGCCCTAACTCGGCATAGAAGCTACGCTCCCGGCGTGACGACGCGACCTCGTGACAGCTTCTACCAATTCCTCGATTTCAATAGTCCGATGTCCGGTGAGACAGCCGACCGGCTCGTGGCGGAGGTCTCGGCCCACCAGCCGTCGTCGGTGTTGGACATAGGATGTGGCTGGGCCGAACTTCTGTTGCGCATTCTGCGGGCCTGCCCGGGCGCCGTGGGACACGGGATCGATCACGAGCATCGTCACATCGAGCGCGCTCGGCAGAACGCGAAGCAGCGGTCACTGCTTGATCGGCTGAGCTTCGCCACAACCCTTGCCGATTGCGAGCCACACGATCTTGTTCTGTGCGTTGGGTCCGAGCACGTTATTGGATCCCGCTCCGAGGCCCTGAGATCAATCCGGCCTCTCGTTCGGCCCGGGGGCCGGGCCGTGTTTGGCACGCTCTTCTGGCAGGAGCAGCCGCTACCTCATGTATTGGAGGACTTCGGCGAGCTGCCCGAGCTTGAGCAACTGATCTCTCAGATTGTCGATCTGGACTGGATTGTGGAGCGTCGGTCCGTAGCATCCTTCAGTGATTGGGACACGTTCGAATATGGGTTCGCAGCGGACTGGGAAGTGGAGCCCGGCCGCATCAGCGATCAAGCGGCAAAATATCGGGCTGCTTACCTCGAGCGTCGAGGGGTGCTTGGCTTTGTGAACCTCACGCTCACGAGATCCGACGGTTAGATCAGCCGTTGGAACCACCACAGGCTGAGACCTGCGGCCACGATCGTGAGGAGCGCCGCGAGGGCTGCGAACCACTCGGCGATCTCGGTGAACTCGGTGTCGGAGCCCACGGCCGAACCAATGTCGGCATACACCGACTCGAGTTCTGCCAGGGACGAGGCCTGAAAGTACAGGCCGCCAGTTTCGTCGGCGATCCGTTGAAGGTTTTCCTCGGCCACGGGAACCTCGATGAGGAACTGTTCAACCACAGCGGTGGTGGGGTCGTCGTACAGGATGGTGCCCGTCGGCGTACCAAACGAGATCGTCGAGACGGTGATGCCGGCTTCCAATGCTGCGGCTATCGCCTCCTCGTCGGGCCGTCCTCTGGTGGTGGTGCCGTCGGACAGGAGCACGATGGTGCTCGGTGGGATCGTGCCCGCCTCATCGAGCGGGGCACTCAACAATGCGTCGAGGGAGGTAAAGATTGCCTCACCGATGGCGGTGCTGGGCTGCAGTTCCAGGCCTTGAATCGAACGGATCACCTGAGTTCGATTGCGAGTGGGGGACACACGAACGCTGGCGGTTTCGGCGAAGCTCACCAGGCCGATGTCGAGTCCGGGCGGAAGACCATCCACAAATTCGATTGCTGCCTGCTGCGCACCGGCGAGACGGGACGGCGCTATGTCGGCGGCCTCCATCGACAGGCTCACATCTATGGCCAACATGACAACGGCTCGATCTCGCTCGACTTCCATCTCGCGCGCCGGCTCGGCCACGCCCAGAATCATGGATGCGAGCGCGACGAGCATAAGGGCCGACGTCACATGGCGGCGCCAACCGGTTCGTCTCGGGAGCACCGACGAAAGCAGATCCGTGCTTGCCAATCTGGCCGCATATACCTTTCGCTGTCGTTGCATGAGTAGATAGACAACGATGAGGGCGGGGATCACCAGCAGCAGCCAGAGCCGCTCGGCGCTGAGGAAGCCGATGTCTAGGATCTTGAACGGATCGATGTCGTCGTTCATCAACGCCTCCTTCCGGCGGTGGCAAGAAGCCGGTGCTTGCGTTGGGCGACGAACCGGACGACGTCGTTCATCCAGTCGTGATCGGTGCGCAGTTCGATGTGGTCGATGCCCTGTCGAACGAACGAGCCGGAGATCTCTTGACGGCGAGCGGCGGCCGCGTCGGCGTATGCCTTGCGGACTTTCGCCTTCTGAGTGGGTACCTCGATCAACTGGCCCGTGGCGGGGTCGACAACCGGCAAGAGGCCGACGTTGGGAAGCTCCATCTCGAGCGGGTCAACGATCTCGCAGGCGATTACGTCGTGGCGCCGAGCGAGGGTTGCAATCGCATCCTGCCACCCGTCTCTCACCCGAAAATCGCTTACGACGGCGATCATGCCCCGACGTTTGGCAACCGCGCCGATTCGTCGGAGCGTCGCTTCGAGGTCGGTCACGCCCGAGCCCTCAGGTGACTGGGCTGAGGCCACCTGGTGCAGTAGGTGCATCAGATGTTTGCGTGAGCCTCGAGGCGCTATGACCTGTTCGCCGATCGGCCCCGTGAGAATCGCTCCGATTCGATTGCCATCGCGTTGGGTGAGAAACCCGACCGAAGCGACAGCCGCCAGCGCCAGATCTCTCTTCTCCCGGCCCGCCGATCCCATTCCGAGTCGAGCGCCGTTGTCGACAATGACCCAGGTTTCGAGCTCGCGTTCGGCGATCGTCTGCCGAATATGTGCCTCGGAGAGACGGGCCGTAACGTTCCAGTCGATCCGGCGAATATCGTCGCCCGGCTCGTACCGCCGGGTCTCGCCCAACTCCGAGCCGTGTCCGGGCACGAGACCCTTGTGATCCCCGTGCAAGAGCCCATCGAGGCGCCGCGTGACGTCGAGTTCCAACTTTCGTAACGTCGAGCGGGCGTCGGCGGCAACCTGTTCCACGGTCGCGCTCGATCCCGAAGGCGCTGCCTTCCTGGACACTCGACTCACGGAGCCGGGTGATCCTCGGGCGAGGAGATGATCTGTGGGGTCCCTGCGGGTCCGGGTGGATTGTTGTCGGCACCGGCTTTGTCGACCGAGGTTGGTGCGCCAGGGTCGATTGGCATCGCAGGCGCAGCGAACGCGTCGGGCTGACCGCTTGCTCCGGAGCGAAGCATGGACGAAAGATCCTGTGTCGGGTCGGTGCTGCCGGCTCGGACCGGATCGCCGGGAAGCACCGGGCGAGCTGCAGCCGCCATCGCCGAGGCTGACCCGTTCTGGCCCGGCAGATCAGTGCGGGCGGTGGTCACATCGGCGGCTGGGACGACGCTCAACAAACGATTCAGAATGTCGTCGGCGGTGCGGTCTTCGGCCAGCGCCTCGTAGGTGAGCATCAGGCGGTGTCGAAGGACGTCGCGCGCCACGTCGAATACGTCTTGGGGGAGTGCGTAGCCGCGGCCCCGCATAAGGGCCAAGGCTCGCGCCGCGTCGATGAGACCAAGAGTGGCGCGAGGGCTTACACCGAAGTCGATCAGCGGGGCAAGTTCAGGCAGGCCGCGCAGTTCGGGTTCACGAGTAGCCATCACGAGGTCGACTGCGTACTGAGCCACCCCGGTGTCTACATAAACCCGCCCGGCTAGTTCCTGTAGCTCAACCAGACGATCCGGATTGATTACCGTCTGCGTCCGCGCGACCCCCTGGGGTACGCCCGCCGCTCCTGATCGCCGCACGATCTCGAGCTCTTCGGCAGGTGACGGATAGTTGACTACAACCTTCATCAGGAAACGATCTCGCTGTGCCTCTGGCAGCGTGTAGACGCCCTCGGACTCCACCGGGTTTTGGGTAGCGAGAACAAGGAACGGGGTCGGCATGGGTCGGGTCTCGCCCGCGATGCTCACCTGACGCTCCGCCATGACCTCCAACAGGGCACTCTGCACCTTTGCAGGGGCCCGATTGATTTCGTCGGTGAGGAGGAAGTTGGCAAAGACGGGGCCCCACTCGATATCGAAGCTCTCATCGCTGCCGCGCCAGATCCGAGTGCCGGTGAGATCGGAAGGGAGGAGATCGGGCGTGAACTGCAGTCGGGCGAAGCTTCCCCCGATCACATCGGCGAGGGTTGATACCGCCAGGGTCTTGGCGACACCGGGGAGTCCTTCGAGCAGGATGTGGCCCCGAGACAACACCGCAACGAGGAGGCGTTCGACCATGTGGTCCTGGCCGACGATGACCTTCTTCACTTCGAAGGCGATTCGTTCCAGTTCAGCAGCGGCGGATTGGTGCTCGGTTGTCACCGCTCCATTGTGTCAGGGAAGTCTGAATTTGCGCTGGCGCGGCGTTCGAAGGATCTCAGCGGTCCGGTTTACCTCGATTTGAACTGGCACCGTTTACTGTGGGTGCAATGCGGATACTTGTTGTAGACGACGAAGTTCAGTTGGCCGAGGCCGTGGGTAAAGCGTTGCGGCGCGAAGGCTATGCGGTTGATGTTGTTCACACCGCGACCGACGCATTGGAGGTCACGACCTACACCCCCTATGACCTCATCACCCTGGATCTCACACTGCCCGATGGTGACGGTCGGGACATCTGCCGGACCATTCGCAGCCAACATGATCATCAGCCTCGAGTATTGATGTTGACGGCCCGCGACGACATCGAAGAGCGAGTTGCCGGGCTCGACGATGGCGCCGACGACTATCTGGTGAAGCCGTTCGCGTTGCCCGAGCTCTTCGCTCGTGTCCGCACGCTGCTGCGCCGTGACACCGATGCCGTCGCAGGGTCAGAACTCGAGATCTCCGGGCTCAAACTTGACACGGCCGCACATCGGGTCACCTGGGATGGATCGGCGATCGACATGACCGCAAAGGAGTTCGCTCTGCTGCGATACTTCATGATTCACGCCGACGATGTTCACAGCCAAGAACAACTCCTTGAACACGTCTGGGATGCCGCTGCTGATCCATTCACCAACACGGTCAGGGTGACGGTCGGAACTCTTCGTCGGAAGCTCTCCGCTGCCACCGACCGGCAGTGGATCGAGACCGTCATCGGCGCTGGCTACCGTTTCCTACGAGAGCCCGAAGCGGCCTAGTTCCCCTCATGGCCAAAGTTCCCGCCTTTCTCGAAACGATCCGGTTCCGACTCTCGCTGGCCTTTGCGGTCGTCGTTTTCGCGGTCGGCTCTCTCGCTATCGCCGGCGTCTTTTTGCAGCAGAACAGCGAACTCGATGAACCGGTCATCATGACCGAGCGGCAATTCACCATCGACGAGAACGGCGAACGGGTCCTAAAGGAAGTGATTCCGGAGAAGGAGCTCGAACGAGTTGAGATGGAACAACTCGAGCTCGACGCGTACCGCCGTGCCCTGGACCAGTTGCGCAATGCGTCGTTTGCTGCCCTCGGCGCACTTTTTCTCGGGTCCTTTGTCGCAGGATGGTTCTTGTCGGGCTGGGCGCTGAAACCCCTGCGGAGCATGACGTCGTTGGCGCAGGGTATTACGGGGTCTGATCTTGGAAAGCGCATCGGTATGAAGGGCCCCAAGGATGAGATCCGCGATATGGGCGACACCTTCGACTCGATGCTCGACCGATTGGAGGTGGCCTTTGACGATCAGCGACGTTTCGTCGCCGAAGCATCCCATGAGTTACGGAACCCACTCGCGGTCGCTCGAACCAACCTAGAGCTCGCCCTCTACGGGGGCGACGAGGAGGAGATTCGCGAAGCGGCCAAGATCGCCCACGAAGCAACACAGCGCATGAGTGGCATGGTGGATGAACTTCTTGATCAGGCTCGGGAGTCCTTGCCGATCGTTGCCAACGACCAGCTGGACCTCGCGGAACTCGCCGACTCGGTGGCAACGGAAAATCGTGCGGCCGCTAGTCAGCGGGGGATCACCCTAGAAGTTGAGGCGGAGTCGATCACGGTGAAGGGTGATGCGCTGGCCCTCCGCCGGGCCGCCAACAATCTGCTTGCCAACGCGATTCGCTTGGCTCCGGAGGACTCGACGATCTCGATCACGGTGAACCCGCACAACGGCAAGGCCAGTCTTGCTGTGGTCGACGAGGGTCCCGGCTTGACCGCCGAAGAACGAATCGTTGTGTTCGACCGATTCTGGCAGGGCACCAACCAAGAAGGTCGTGGCGCAGGCTTGGGTCTGGCAATCGTGAAACGGATCGCGGAACGCCATGGTGGATACGCCGAGGTGCACCCGGCCGGGCCCGGATCCCGGTTCGTTATTACTGTGTAGCCGCAGACGTAAAACGCTGGGTAGTCACAGACACAGAGGCTGGGCAGTCGCGCCGTTCCACTACGGGTATCCACCGGAGTGCTTGTACCAGCATCTACTCTCAACTCGTTCGGTCATGTGTCTGTCGGCACAGTGACAATCGAAGGAGTGACCGTGAGTCAGACAGCGCCACACGAAGAACCCGGCACAACCGGAACACCTGAGGCATCGGGGTTGGAGCCAGGTGGCCTCACTCTCAGGCAGGCGGCTGATGCGTTGGGGACTTCGACCACGACGCTGCGAAAGATGATTCGCCAGGGCCGATTGCCCGAGGCGGAGAAGGTCAAGACGCTTGAGGGCCGAGTGTGGTCAATCCCGGCGGACTCGATCCCTGGGATTGCGGAGCGTTCCGGCTTTTCCGTGTCGGTCACCGACCCGATAGACCTTCGGGACCCGGAGCCCAGCATGTCGGTCGAGGAGGTGTTGGTAGACCCGGGGGAGTTCGACAACACGATTCAACTCGACGAGCACCGACTGGACTCCTGGCGTCTTGAACCGGTGCCCTCTGAGACGATGGAGGTCGATCGGGGAACCGAGCCTATTGCGACCCCCCTCGGAAAGACCGATGCGGCAAACGTTCCAGAGGAACAGACTTCAGACGAAGTGCAAGAGGTTCCGGCGGGGACTGCCTTGGAGTCGATCGGCGCTGAGGGTGCCGTCGAGCCAACCGAGGTCTCGGCCCCCACGCTGTCGGACGTTCTCGACACCGCGTTGTTGGAGAAGCTGCTCGGGGCGAAAGAAGCCGAAACGGTTGCGTTGGTGAAGGCCGAGCGGCAACGGTCAGAATACGATGCCCTCGCCGCCCGACAGTTGGAGGTTGAGCAGCGTTATGCGGATGCTGATCTGCAACGGACCGCGCTGGCCGATCAGCTCCACAACGAAGCGTTGGCTCGAGCAATCTCCGATGCTCGCGTGACCGAGCTTCGAGACCAGTTGCAGCGCGAGATCACCTACGCCGAAGCGGAACGGTATGAGCGCCGGCAGGCCCTCGCCCGGGAAACCAAAGCCGCTGCTGAAGCCGCAGAGATCCGTGCCGCTCTCGGTTGGTGGGGTCGCCGCAAACTTCGCCGAGCCGACTAGGCACCGCGTATTCTCCCCTCCCGGTTGCTGCGCCGTTTGGTTGCGGCAGTCGCAGACGTTTGGGGGCAGGGGGTGAGCCTCGGCTTCCCTCCTGCCCCATGTGCGTGCGTTAGACGGTAAACGAGGCGGTCGCTGCGCCTGCAATCTCCTGCAGGACGGTAGGAGAGATCGGGAAGACATGTCGCGGCGTACCTGCGGCGGCCCACACCTGTTCAAAGGTCAAGAGATGGGGATCGATGACGGCGATGATAGGAGACAGGTGCCCGAAGGGAGCCACCCCGCCGATGGCGAACCCGGTGGTGTGTCGCACCTGATCAGCATCGGCCCGCCCGCACGTACCGACACCCACCGCGGCGGCGAGGAGATCTGGGTCGACTTGATGGGCACCGCTTGTGAGAGCGAGGACTAGACCGGCCTCGGAGTCAAAGATCATGCTTTTCACAATCTGGGCTACATCGCAACCGACGGCGGCAGCGGCATCGACCGCGGACCGCGTGCCGTCGGGGTACTCCACGATCTCCAGCTCGATACCGGCTGCGCTTGCGGCTGCAGTTACTCTCTCGACCGATGGGGAAACCACCCCGAGAGCCTAGTGTCGAAGAAGAAATTTGAATCTTGGCCGGTATGACCTGCGTAGGCCTAGATAGAGCTGACTCGAGCAGTACACGCTAGGGAGAAGGGTTCTTCTTAGTCAGAGCAAAGGTTGGCAATGGAATAGTTCACCTTTAAGCAGGTTTTCAGGTTCATATGATTTGATGCCGATCATCACACGAAGCGCAGATTCTCTGCGATCGAGGAGTTGACCAACGTAATGAGCGATACAAGCTGGGATTTCGAAGCACCCAATTCCCCCAAGCAGTCGCGGCCCGATGTTCCCCGCATCGGTACCCAGGCTGCCGGGTCTTCTGCTCCCGCCCGCCCCTCCTCGAACGCAGGGCCTTCGGGCCCGCCCCTGGGACGCACCGTCTTCGCTGCTCCCAGCTCTCCCGCCCGACCAGTCGGGGATCGCACTGGTGTCCTCCCCCCACCGTTGCCCTCCCCGCCGGTCAAGGATCGCTTCACCGTTCAGCAGCCGGCGGTCAATCTGACTGCAGCTGCCGCCCCAACCTTCACCCCTCCCGCAACACCCCCGACGGTGGTCGAGTCCGCCCAGCGGATTCAGACCAACGCTCGGTCGGTCGATCCCAAACCCAAAGGCTCTTGGGGATGGCGAGCCCTTGCAGCCTTCGTCGCCGGCGCAGTCATTTCGGGTGCGGCCTTTACCGCTGGCACGATTGCCTCCGAACCGGATGAGGTCGCTGCACCGCAGACCACGCCAGTCGTGAACCCCGCTCCGTCGACTCTGCCTCCGGCCACGGGAGCCGCGGCGAAAAACCCGGCGGCTTTTGTCGCTGACGAACTCGGCCCTTCGGTTGTGCAAATCCTGACGAACTTTGGCACTGGGTCTGGCGTCGTCTTCCAAGAAGGCGGATACGTCATGACGAACAACCATGTCATCGAGAACGCCGATGAGATTTTCATTGGCGACTATCAGGGCCGAACGCTGGCTGCTGAGTTGATCGGCACCGACCCCCGTGCTGATATCGCAGTTCTTCAGGTTGCCGATCTCGACCTACCGGTCGCGGAGCTCGCCGTGGGCCAACAACTGCAGGTTGGCCAGAGCGCTATCGCCATCGGCAGTCCTTTCGACCTCACCCGGACCGTAACGGCAGGAATCATCTCTGCACTGAACCGGCCGCTCGAGAACCAGAACGGCACCTTCACTTCCATGATCCAAACCGATGCGCCGATCAACCCCGGCAACTCCGGAGGGCCGCTGGCTAACCGTCTCGGCGAGGTGATCGGCATCAACACCGCCATTCGCACCGACGGAGTGTCCAACAGCAACGTGGGTGTCGGGTTCGCTGTGCCGATCGACACCGCGAACCGAGTAGCTGAACGCATCATCGCCGGCGAGTCTCTCGACCCGGGCTTCTTGGGTGTCGGTCGTGGTCAGGCTGCCATTGGCGATGTTGGTGTCGTGATCGAAGACATCACGCCCGATTCCGGAGCCGAACTGGCCGGGCTTGAAAGCGGCGATCGAGTGCTCACCGTGAACGGCGCTCCGGTTACCAGCTTCCCTGAACTTGCAGGCCTGATCACCAACAACTTCCCGGGTGACCAGATCGAACTGGAGATCGTGCGGGGTGAAGCGAAGCAGACGATCACCGCAACCCTGGGTGATCGTCCGTAGGTCTTCGTTCCCCTTCCGGCCGGTAGGGGTGTGTCTGTGAAACGACGGCACCAGCAATAGGCTTCTTGGCAATGGAAATCGGACTATTCATTGTTGTCGCTCTGTGCATCCTCGCGGCAGGTGCCGTCACGTACTTCCTGCTTCGTCAGGACTCGCGCCGCGACGCAGAACTCGTTTCGCCTCCGCCGAAGACCGATCTTCCTGGCAAGAAGAGTGCCGGATCTCCACAGATTCCTAGCAAACCAGCAGGCGACGACCCAGCTTCGGTTCAAGACAAGATTGACCAGAGCGTCGGGGCCGATGTTTATGTCGAGCCTCCGCCGGTGGTCAAGCCGTCGTTCTTTGATCGGCTTGGCAAGGCTCGCTCCGCATTCACGGGGTATCTGGGCGGCCTTGTTGGCCTCGGGAAGCTGTCCGATGATGATTGGGAAGAGCTCGAAGAAGCCCTGATCCGGGCTGATGTAGGCGTTCAGACGTCGATGCGTCTTATCGAAGACGTACAGCGCAGCGCAAAAAAGGCGGGGGCCGAAGACGGCGAAGCCATTCTGGGATTGCTCAAAGAACGGATGCAGGCCGAGATTGCTGGAGGAGATCGGTCGCTCACGATCAAACCGGACACCACCAACGTGTGGTTGTTCGTCGGCGTGAACGGCGTGGGTAAGACAACCACCATTGGAAAACTAGGCAAGCGGCTGGCAGCAGAGGGTCATCGGCCCCTGATGGCAGCGGGCGACACGTTCCGCGCCGCCGCAGCCGAGCAGCTCGGCATGTGGGCCGAGCGTGCTGGCGCCGAATTCGTCCGCGGCAATGAGGGCGGCGATCCCTCGTCGGTCATCTTCGATGCCGTGGACGCCGCGGCAGCACGGGACTGCAACGTTGTGCTCGCCGACACCGCCGGCCGTCTACAAAACAAGTCAAACCTCATGGACGAATTGTCCAAGGTTCGACGGGTCGCTGAGAAGGGCGTCGGAGTCGTCACCGAAACGCTGCTCGTTCTGGATGCAACCACCGGTCAAAATGGCATGAGCCAAGCCAAGATTTTCGCTGAGGCGGTGAACGTCACCGGCGTTGTACTCACCAAGCTCGATGGTTCAGCCAAAGGTGGAATCGTGTTCGCTATCGAGTCGGAGCTCGGAATTCCGGTGAAGTTGGTAGGGCTCGGCGAACAGGTTGATGATCTGGTCGACTTCGAACCCGACGAGTTCGTCAACGCACTGTTCTAGCCGCTTTCGGGTGAGGAGCTCGCGACAAATGCGTTGTCGACCTAGGCCCACCCAGCGAGCACTGCGATGATGCCGACAAGTGCCGGCGGGTAGCCCACCGCGAGCGCAGTTGCGAGCCGACGGTGACGCGTCGTAACCCAACGCGCGGCTAGAACAATGGGACCGCTTAGCAGCGCCCAGACAAGCCCCCCGACCACCACGATGTAGAGAATCTCTTTTGCGGCGGAGTCATTCTGCTCGATGAGGCCGGGACTTTCCCAGCCATACAGGGCGAGGACCGCGAAGAATGCCGCGTACGGAGCAACCAGCGTGCCGCCGGCGATGGTGGCGAGCAAAGTGAGTATTCGCGCCCACAGCGGAACCCGAGACTGTTTCACCTCGACTGGTGTCTCTGGGAGCGCATGCACGACCGGCCGTGGGGGTTGCGTTGGTCCCGGAATCGACGGAGGCAGCGTCAGAGGTTCCATTCCTAGTTTCTCGGGATTCTCAACGGAGGACTTGAATGACGGTCGGTCGGTCCATCCCTTCGGGCGCAGCAATCCCGCGAGCAAAACCTGCGACACTGGATCTATGTTGATTGTGGCTGGAACAGTAAAGATGGCGCCCGGCGACGTGGCCAAGATTGAGGCGGCGGCGCTTGAGATGATGGCCGCAACCCGGGCCGAAGATGGTTGTATCGAGTACGAGTTCTCCGAGGTCATCGGGCAGCCTGGAACGATGCGTATCTTCGAGAAGTGGGAGTCGTGGGATCACCTACGAGCGCACTTTGCGGTCGACCATATGACCAACTGGAGGGAAGCCATGAAGGTCGTCGAGGTGCTCGAGCGGAACATTTCGGTGTATGACCAGATCGGCGATATCCAGCAACTCTGACCGGCTAGGACTTTGACGATTGGCGCCCTCCTGCTTGGTGGAGCGGTCGCGCTCGCAGTAGGAGCCCTTGTGACTGGCTCGCGCTGGCTCCAGTATGGATCCAGCGGCGTCATGGTGTTGTCGACGGCGGATCTCTTCTGGCAATTTGCCGATGAGGATTGGTCGAACGTGTATGTGGTTAGCACCACCCGCCCCGGGCTGGCACCGGTGGTGCGGTTGGCAGGCCTCTGGGGTGGAGCCGAAGGTTCGCTGTTGCTATTCGCTTCGTTGGTGGCAGCAGCGGCCGCCATAACCGCGAGGCTTGGAGGAACGTTTCGCCCGTTGGCGGCGTTGTCGGCCGGCTATGGGGTGGTGGTGCTGATCAGCGCCAACCCCTTTGAACGTTTCGATGCACCTGCCACCGGTGGGCTCGGTCTACAGCCAGTCCTGGAACATCCGGCCATGGTCTGGCATCCTCCCGTTCTGTATTTGGGACTCGTCGGTGTCATGGTCCCCGGTCTCCTTTCCGCTGGAGGTTCGTCGCACCGAGTGGTGCGGGCCGCGTGGGGGATTTCGCTCGCCTTCCTAACCGCCGGACTTGCGACTGGAGCCGCCTGGGCTCATGCCGAACTTGGCTGGGGAGGATTCTGGGCCTGGGATCCAATCGAGTCAGCAGGTTTGGTGGCATGGCTCGCGGCCGCAGGGGCACAGCATCTTCGATCCGCCGCGACATCGCGCTCGACGGTTGCGGCTGGTTTGGCGCCAGCGCTCGCTGCGGTGTGGGCCACAACGTTGACCCGCGCCGGTCTTACCGGTTCGGTTCATTCGTTCGCGGACCGACCCGGATTGCGCGCCGGGCTGTTGGTCGTTGCGGTTGGTTGGACCGCCGTTTTGGCGTGGGTCTGGACATCCTCGACTGCTCCACGGTCGTCGCCGATTCCACCCAAGGACCGACGGAACGCGGCGTTGGTGCTGGCCATCGCAACGACGATTGTGGCTCTTGGAGCCTATGAACCGGCGGTCGAGTCCGGACTTGGAGGTGATTCCGTCGCCATCGCGGGCTCGTTCTTTGCTCGAGCCATGTGGCCGTTGGTGCTCGCCGGCGCAGGGCTGGTGTTGGCCGCGGACCGCACCCGGTTGGCTCCGGTTGGAGGAGCGGTGGTGGCGATTGCTCTGACGCCATTTGGGGCCGGTCCATTCGGCCTGGCGGTGGCGGCCGCGGGTGGGGCGGTCACAGGCTCGGCACTCTCGCTGGCTCGAGCGGGTCGACGAGGTTGGATCGCGCACGCTGGCGTCGGCGTGCTGCTGGTAGGAGTCGCCGGCACCATGGCCGCAACTTCGGCCACCGTCATCCTGATCAAGGACCGCCCAACCCAGGTGTCGGGCCAAACGGTCACACACCGCGGTCTCGAATTTCGGCAGGAAGCCACCACCGAAGCTGTTATCGCGACGATCGAGGTCGACGGACAACTGCTCCGCCCATCGGTGATTGCCCATCGTCTACGTAACGTCCCGACGGCGGAGATCGCCACCCGGCGGAGCTTGCTCAATCAGACACAGGTGGTCCTTTCGGACGGCTCGGATGCGCAGTCCGACTATCGGATTAGCAGCACCCCTCGGTTGAACCTGGTGTGGTTGGGTTCGGTCCTGATCACGTTCGGTTTGGTCCAGAACGTGTGGTATCGCCCATCAAGAATTCGACGCTGGCCGCCGATAGGCAGGGATGTCTAGGCACCTAACCCGGTCGATGTCGCCGATCATTCCAAGCGAGGCCCGCTCGGTTCTTGAGAATGCGCGTCGACTTTTCGTGGTCACGGGCGCTGGCATGTCGGCCGATTCCGGTGTCCCCACGTTTCGTGGTGAAAGCGGTCTGTTCGGATCATCGAAAAACATCACCGCCCCGGTGTTCGATCACGATCTCCGGTTGAGGCGACAAGACGTTTTCGACTTCGTAGCCCAGGTACGAGAACACGCAGCCGCCGCTTCGCCCCACGCGGGGTACCGAGTCCTCGCCCAACATCAGGCCCAACTTCGGTCCCGGGGTGGTGATCTCACCGTTGTGACTATGAACGTTGACGACCTGCATGAGCGAGCTGGACTCGAAGCTCTCCATCTTCATGGCAGCGCGTACGAGGAGCGCTGCGACACCGACCGTTGTACCGAGGGGCTCGTCGCCACCGGGTCCGCCTCCACGTGTCCTGTATGTCAGCTGCAGACCCGCCCGTCGGTGGTTTTGTACGGTGAACGCGAGAATGTGGAGGCGAGCCACTTTGGGAAACGCGCGCTCCAACGTGCCGATGCCATGTTGGTCATAGGGGTCAGTGGTGAGACCGAACGGATCCAACGATGGGCTCTCGATGCCCAACGGGACTACTTGGTGCCCAGTGTCCTGTGGACACTCGACCCCACGGCCTCGTTCGCGAGCCTTTTCTCCCATGTTGTCGAGGCGCCTGCGGATGCACTTGTCGAAATCTTCGGTTGAATACCCTGCGCGCAGCGCGGATCATCGAGGCGGTTCAGGGCCCTCGTTACGTTTGCGTTTCAGCAGCTCGTTGACCGTGCTTGCATTGCCCGGGGCCGACGGGGGAGCGGGGCGTTTGGGAGCTTTGGGCGCCGAAGGTGCCGACGGAGGCTTTGGGCTGGCGCCGGTCCCGCCGGTACGCACCGGTTGGGTCGGGTCGACAGGTGCAACAGGCTTGGTCGGCGGCCGAATGGGCGGCTCGACCGTTTGGCTCGCATCGGTCTCGGTCTCGGACTCCAGAGGGTTTGCCTGACCGAATTTCGGCAGTCGGGTCTGGAGCTTCGACACTGTTCCCTGGGCTTTCTCCGCTCCGACGGCCAGTGTTCCCGGTCGGAACGCAAGGCGACTCACCGCAACCGCCAATGGCCATAGCAGAAGCGCTGCCCAGAGGAACCACTTCGTGAGATCTATGCGACGGCTTCCGGCCACGGTGTTGGTGGGGTCAAAAATCGTATCGACAGCCGGTTCGAACCGACCGCCGGTGAGTTCGGCGATCTGACGAAGCGTGTCGTCGCCAAGTGGGCGAGGGGCGTACTCGGCCGGATAGGAGCGGCTCGTGAGGCCGACCCCGCTCCACACCGGTTCGCCCTGGCTGCTGACAGTGGCACCGACGGCGTAGGTTCCTGCCTCGCTGACCGGCAGTGTCGCCCCGAAGGTGGACCCGTCGATTCGCTCGAGCGGTACGTCGACTCCCTGTCCGTCGGGGCCCGCAACCCGGACCGACGCTTGCGCGTCGTCGTCCCACGGCTGAACCCCTTCAACCCTCAGCGATAGCTGATCGCCGTCGATCGTTGCGCTCACGCCACCACCGTTTCCACTTGTTGGGAACGTGTCCTTCACAACACCGGCCCAGAAGTCGGGTGCTTGCTCCCACCCGTTCCAGGCAGCCCCCCAGCGTTCG
Organism: uncultured Acidimicrobiales bacterium; assembly: GCA_938029215.1. Classification (GTDB taxonomy): domain Bacteria; phylum Actinomycetota; class Acidimicrobiia; order Acidimicrobiales; family SZUA-35; genus JABDIY01. Next base: position 119,657 of record CALHFG010000015.1, read on the forward strand.
CCACTGTCGGAGGCCCAAGTGGTCACCCGACCGAGACCGATCTGCCAGCTCGCCAGGAGCGGATCCTGATCCGGGCCGATGCGTAGGTCGACTCTGGCTGTTGGCTTGGCGGTCGTGGCGATGTATCCAGCCAACGGGGGAGAGGACTCCAGGCCCCGCACTGTGGTGGCATTGGAGGTGATGGTCGGCAAGAATTCACCTTCGTTGATGAAGTCTCGGGAGGCCAAGATTGCCTCTTGCACGATGAGTTCGGGTATCGCACTGAGATCCTTGCCCGGGTAGAAGCGTCCGCCGCCAGCTTCGGCGATGCCCCGCAGGTCGTCGGCGGCACCCTCTCCCGTTGCGACCACCGACACCGTGATGCCTTCTTGGAACAACGTCGCGGCATCCGCTTCGAGCTGAGCCAGGTGGAACGGCTCGGTAAAGCCGTCAGAGAAGAAGATGATGTGTTTGAGGTTGGCTTGTGAGTCTCTGAGCTGGCTCGCCGCAGTCTCCAGCGTGTTCTCCACATTGGTTGGACCGTCGGGTTCGAGCTTGGAGAGGCCGTCGTCGATAACGTCCTGAGACGGGCGCTGTTGAAGGTCGATCACCCACTCGGCCTTGTTGTTGACACTGATGACGCCCACCTCATCGGTAGCGCTCAGGGCATTGATGGCTCGAGCCGCAGCGTTTTGGGCGATGCTGGTCTTCTTCACTCCGCCGTCTAATTGGTTTTCGCCGCCCAGCCCGTTGAAGTCGGCATCTTCGGCACAGTGGCAGGCCCCCATCGAGCCGGAGGTGTCGATGGCGAGAACCTCGGCCACGGTCTGTCGACGAAGCGGGTCCAGGATCTCGCTCACCACTGGGAGAATCTCTTCCAGCGGATGGTCCCGGTAGCCGCCGAGCGCGTAGCTGTGGCTGCCGCCAACGACGACCATTCCCCGGCCGAGGTCTCGTACGGCTGCGGTGAGCGCTGTGACGGATGGATCGGCCAGGTCTCGGGCATCGACGTTGACCAGGATGACCGATGCATACTGCACCAGTTCGTCGACCCCGGGAACGTTGGCGACTGGAATTCGATCTGCCGTTACGCCGCCGGCTTCCAGGGCATCCGCCAAGTCGGCGGCATCGCTGTTTCCCCCGCCGTCCACCACGAGCACCTTGGTTGCGCCCGCAACCGGAACCGCAGCGAAGGCTCGGTTGTTCGCCCCAACTGCGTCGGCCAGTCCAAAGACCTCCGCGCTGTAACGCAACACCCCGCTTGCATCGTCGCCGGCTACGTCGGTGAAGAGAATCTCGTTGGTTCCAACCGAGAGTTCGACCTCCTCGGACCCGATGAGCACGCCTTCCCGGCTGAGCTCGATCCGGGCGGGAGTCTGTGCCGGAGACTCCACCCGAACCTTGATCTGGACCGCGTCACCGACCCGTGCGACCGAAGGAACATCCACCCCTGCGACCGCGAGGTCGGTTCCTCGAGGTGGATCGATGACGAACACATCGACGGGCACGTTTTCTGCTGCAAGTCGTTCGGCTTCGTCCATCACGTTTCCGGTGGTGGCTCGGCCGTCACTCACCAGGACGAGCCGCTTTCGCGCGTCACCCGGGGCCGCAGCAACCCCCAGTCGCAGGGCTGCCGCCAGGTCCGTTCCGGTGGCGTCTACCTGTACCGAGAGCCCCTCAAACCTCGGGTCGTCGGTGACGATCGACTCGAGCCGGGCGTCGCGTCCGAAGGCAACGACACCAGCAATGTCGTTGTCGGGCCGATTCGAAAGCGCTTCGCCAACCACCTGCGACGCTCGGCTACGGCCGGCGGGGCCAAGACTGTCGGAGGCGTCGAGCAGGAAGACCGCGCCAACGGTGTCGGAGGTGCGATTGAAGCCAGGTCCCAGCAGCACGACGATGAGCGCCAGAGCAACCGTGGCTCGTAGCCCGGTCGCGATTTGCCATTGTTTGGGTGAGACCCCCAACCGTCGGCGAGCGAGGAACCACTCCGCAACCATCAGGGCAAGAAGCAGAAGAACGACTGGCCAGAGTCGAGCGATTTCACCCTGGATCGTGTTGGGGCCCTCCCCGCCTTCGGGAACCTCGAAGGGAAGGTCTGGGGCCGGTGCGATCCGGGCTTCCACCGGGTCGGCGTTTACCGCCACGACGATGGGCACTCGGCCGTCCTGTTCGATCTGCCAGAATCCCACTCGGCTCGCAGCAGGCGCCGCGGAGCCGGCCGCGATTTCGAAACTGGCGCCACCTGGGGTGGAGACCACGGCATCCAGCCGGGGATCGACGGGTAGGTCTGCTCCGAGACGGACGCGGGCGGGCGGGACGGTGGCACTGGTGAGATCGGTGAGCACACGCTGGGCGAGGATGGGGAAACTCGCCTGGAGAGGGAAGTTGCTCTCGGCATTGGAGAAGCTCTGGTAGACCATCGGCGCCTCGAGGGTTGGCGCGAGAGCGAGCAACGGTGCCCCCTCTGCGCCGAGAACCACTTGAGACTCCGGCGAAAGTTCAATGGTCTGGGCCCGCGCCAGCAACACCTCCGACAGGTCCAGGCCGTTGACCAAACCCACATCGGAGCGGATGAGCGTCAGTGCAGGTCGCTCCGTCTCGCCTGTCACATCCACGGTCCCCGGCAAGCCGTTGGGCGGGATGATGGCCCAGGTGGGCGCCGGGAGAACAGCGGGGAGGTCCACGCGATGCGCCACGACCACGTCGGTCTGAGCTGGCATCGCGGCAGAGAAGTCGGCTGATTTCGTGACCGTGACACCCGGAATGACAGACAGCGCAGTCTCGAGGAATGGATCGTCTACACCCACCCACCACACGTCGATCTCCGGGGATCGAGACACGGTGGCAACGGCACGGTTGTCGAGTGCATAAATATCTTCGGGTTCGAGAAAAGCCTCGATCTTCTCGCCTGCTGGAAGGTTGAGGCTGAGGTTCTGCACCTCTCCACCGGCGAGATCAACCGCCTGAGTGACTGCCGTCTTACCATCGACATCGATTCGGATCGTTTGGCCAGCTGACTGTCCTCCGTAGTGACGAATGCTGACCCGTGCGACCAACCCACCAGGCGCAGGTTCCACCGTGAGCTGGCTGATTCCCCGATTTGCCCCGTCTCGTCCGATCTGTTCGTATCGGGTTCCCGGCGGTGCCAGCCGCAGATCGGCGTCTGCGATCCCGCCGTCGCTGATGAGCACAACGCGGCTCGGGCGGTCTCCGGTATCGAGGCCGGCGGCCAACGCGAACGCGCCCGCGAAGTCACCCTCACCGGGGAAGACTTCGATTCGACCAAGGGCATCGCGAAAGGCAGCAGCTTCCGACGAGCGGGTCAGGGTGGCGCGGGCACGATCGCCAGCGATGACGAGCGATGCCTCCCCATTGAGGGGTAGTTGATCGCGTAGTTCTTCGGCCCGTTCTCGGGCATCGGCGATCCGGTCGGGTGAGCCGTCGGTCGAGAGCATTGATCCGGATGCATCGACCACAAAGATTGTGTGCTCGGCGAGCGGGAGGTCGGTGAATTGCACCGGTCGCGCCAGCAAGATAGCCAGTAGGAGAGCACCCAGCACCTGAGCGGCGAGCAACCAGCTCGGTTGGAGTCGTTGCCATGGTTTTGCTGCTGTGACCGGGCGATTGACCTTGCGCCAAAGGAACAGGGCCGCAACCGTCTGTTGCACCCGTCGAGGTCGCAGGATGTGCATGGCGATGATCGGAATGACCAACAGGCCAGCCAAAAGGCCAGCGGGATTCGCGAGGCCCCATCCTCCGAGGTTCATCGCAGAACCCCTTCGGTTCGCCAGGCCGACAGAAGCACATCTTCGAGCGCTTCGTCGGTAAAGACCCGGGCATACCCTCCACCGGCCGATCGAACACGGCTCGCAACCTCATCAATCCATGATGTTGCCATTTGGGAATAGTCCTCGACCACCTGGGCGGACAAGGAAACCTCAACCCGGGCACCGGACTCGGCATCCACCAGCTCAAGATCGCCCGTGATATCCGGGTAAATGTCGCCGCGGTCAAGAATCTGCACGACGGCCAGGTCGCCGCGGCGAGCTGGCAGTCGACGCACCCCCTGCTCCCACTCGATGGTCAAGAGGTCGCTGAGCACGATGGTGATGCCCGGTGGGCCGGGTTGGCTGAGAAGTTGTGTCACCGCGCTCGCGAACGGACTTTCGCCGCCGGCTTCCAACCGCTCCAAAATGTCGAACAGTTGGCCGATCGCCGAGCGTCCCAGCAGCCGCGGCGATCGAGACTGCGAGGGAAACGAATGCACCGTGACGACATCTCGCCGCGTGAGCGAGACAAACCCAACCGCGGCTGCCAATTGTTTGGCTCGCTGAAGCTTGTCACCCTGCATCGAAGCGCTTGTGTCGATCAGAATGCGGACCGTAACGTCGTCCTCAGCCTCAAACAGTTTGAGTAACAACTTGTCGAGGCGCGCGAACGCAAACTGGTCGATTCGTCGAAGGTCATCACCCGGTGTGTATTCGCGGTAGTCCGCGAAATCTAACGAGGTTCCGTGACGAGGCGAACGGTGGTCACCCGTTAGCCCGCCCGCGAGCCGACGTCGCGTTCCCAATTGCAGTCGTTCGAGGCGGGCGATGAGACGCTTGTCGAGGAGTTCGGTCATCGCGACCTAGAACCCGGCGCCAGTAATGGGGGAGCGTGTCTCATGGTGCGCCTCGAACGCCGCTCCCGGCGGGGGCGACAGAAGCCAAAACACTGTCAACTAGGGTGTCGGCGGTAACGCCGTCGGCGGTGGCCTCATAGCCCAACACGAGCCGGTGCCGCAGAGCCCCTGAAGCGACCGCTCGAATGTCCTCGACGCTGACATTCGGCCGGCCCTCGATGAGCGCGTTAGCCTTCCCACTCAGGATCAGCGACTGGACCCCCCGAGGTGAGGCTCCAAACCGCACGTAGCTGCGAACATCGCCGGGTGCAGTGCCCTGGTCGGGATGGCTCGCGACGACGAGGTCGACGGCGTAGCGAGTGACGTGAGCCGGCACCGGAACCTCACGGGTGAGCGAAATCATCTGCTGCAATGTCGGCGCATCACATACCGGTTTCGCCTCGGCCTGAACCGCCCCGGTGGTTCGCTCGACAACAGCTACCAGGTCCTCGGCCGATGGAAACGGAACGAGCACTTTGGTAAGAAAACGGTCTAGCTGCGCTTCGGGCAGCGGGTAGGTCCCGTCCATCTCTACCGGGTTCTGGGTTGCCATCACCAGGAATGGCCGGGGCAGCGGGCGAGTCTCGCCCGCAACGGTTACCGCCCGTTCCTGCATTGCTTCCAGCATTGCCGACTGGGTCTTCGGGGTTGCGCGGTTGATCTCGTCGGCGAGAACCAGGTTGGCGTTTATCGGGCCACTGCGAAACTGGAATTCGCGAGCGCCTCCTTCGCTTTGATGCAGGACCTGTGTACCCGTGATGTCCGCGGGCATGAGGTCGGGGGTGAATTGGATGCGGCTCCATGGCATGTCCATGGCATCGGCAAGTGTCTTGAGCAGCATTGTCTTGCCAAGACCGGGAACACCTTCCAACAACACGTGTCCCTCGGCCAGCAAGGCCAGGAGAACGCTTCGAACCAGCCCTGTCTGGCCCACGATGACCGTGCCGATTTCGGCCCGGATCCGCTCGACGGTCGCCGACACATCGGCTGGCGTCATGATGGGTCCGGACGAAGAATGAGCAGAAGGTTGTTCAAAGGACATCGGCGCTCCTAGAGCTGAGAGAGTTGATCGAAATAGCTGCCAACCAGCTGCTGCTGGCGGGGAGCGAGCTGGTCGCGCTCGGCGGCGTTTGTGGCCCGGGCGGAATAGTCGCCCACAACATCAGACAAGGGAACCTGCGAGCCCCCGCCGCGGGTTGGTCCGTCGGCCTGCCCCACGACCTCGCCAGCTTTGTCGCCGGTAAGGGATCCCCCGAGGCTGAGCGGCTCGCCCCGTTCGAGCGCATCAAGATCAATGATCGAGCCGCCTTGGTTGTTGCCATCGACATCTGGCTGATCAGATCCACCAGGTGTGCCTTGACCGCCCTGACCAGCGCCGTTGCCTCCCGCTGCGCCGCCAACTTGGCCGGACGCGCCATCTCCGCCCTGGCCGCCCTGTCCGGCACCTTGGCCTTGGCCCTGGCCCTGGCCCTCGCCTTGGCCTTGGCCTTGGCCCTGGCCCTGGCCTTCGCCTTGGCCTTGGCCTTCGCCTTGGCCTTGGCCTTGGCCCTGGCCTTGGCCTTCGCCTTGGCCTTGGCCTTCGCCTTGGCCTTGGCCTTCGCCTTGGCCTTGACCTTGACCCTCGCCTTGGCCCTGGCCTTCGCCTTGGCCCTGGCCTTCGCCTTGGCCCTGGCCTTCGCCTTGGCCCTCGCCTGCGGCCTGGGCCGCTTGTGCCTGTTGTGCCTGCTGGCCCACCTGGTCAGCGGCAGCCTGCGCGGCAAGCTGTTGGGCAACCGAGTCAGCGTTGGCTTGTTGTGCCTGCGCCGCCTCACCTAGGGCTGCCTG
>CALHFG010000016.1 GCA_938029215.1 uncultured Acidimicrobiales bacterium
GATCCTCACGATTCTACTGGCGTCGATGATTGCGTTCGCGGCCAGTCGGTTCACCTGGAAGTTCAACATCTTCTTCCTGGTCTTGTTCACCGCCGGCAACCTGCTCCCCCAGCAGATCATGGTCGCCCCGCTGTTCCAGGCATTCCGCCGCATCCCACTTCCTGAGATCATGTCGAACTCAGAAAAGCTGAACGGCTCAAACTGGGCGATCATTCTGCTACACGTAGGCTTCCAGATGGGCTTCTGCACGTTCGTGCTCAGCAACTACATGAAGCTTCTTCCCAAGGAACTCAATGAAGCTGCCATGGTGGATGGCGCGAGCTTCTGGACCCAGTATTGGCAGATCATCATGCCGCTTACCCGGCCTGCACTCGCCGCATTGGCGACGTTGGAATTTGCCTGGATCTACAACGACTTCTTCTGGGCCGTCATCTTTGAACAACGCGGCGACGATCGACCGATCACCTCGGCGTTGTCGAACCTGGGTGGCGAGTTCACGACCGACACCAACGTGGTCTCGGCGGCATCGATATTCGTGATCCTGCCCGTGCTCGCGGTCTACTTTGCGCTGCAGAAACACTTCATTGCAGGACTAACGCTGGGCGCCAATAAGGGTTAAGGCCCTCGGCAACCTACCTGCCTTTATTGGGGTGAGCCGACATGGTTGTCGGTTGAGCCCGAGCAAAGGAACTATTTCGGTCGTTACGACGTTTGAATGTCACCCGTATTACGTAATCCTAAACATCCGCAGAAACATAGGGAGTTACCTGCACCGTGTCATTCAAAGTTAACGACCGCGTCGTCTACCCACATCACGGAGCGGCGATCATCCGCAAGTCCATGGTTGTCGAGTTCAACGGCGACAAGGCCGACTATTTCGAAATCGAGATGGTGCACGACGGTCTGACCGTGTCGGTGCCCGTGGAAAAGCTTGAGGAACTCGGAATTCGTCCCCCTGTGTCGTTGGACGAAGTCGATGAGATCATGGCGATGCTCACGGTGAAAGATGTGCGCGAGCCCACCAACTGGTCTCGACGATTCAAGAACCACCAAGAGAAGCTGAAGTCGGGCGACGTGTTCGACGTTGCCGAAGTCGTGCGCAACCTTTCACTCCGCGACCAGGGCAAGGGCCTCTCTGCGGGCGAAAAGTCGCTGTTTTCCAAGGCTCGCACGATTCTGGTCTCGGAGCTTGCGTTCGCCATGGACGTCACCGAAGAAGCGGCGACCGAAGCGGTCGATGCGCAGTTGGTGAAGGACCCGGTCACCGCATAAGGCGGCCAACCGGCTCATCCGGTTAGACCTCGGTCACTCTGATCAAGAGGGCTCGTTCGGGCCAGAACACTGGAAGCGGCAATCCGTTGCCGCCAAGGAACGCTCCCGTCATCTCTCCCCCACCATCGAACCACGACGGCGGGTGGAAGTCCTTGCCGGGGACTTCCCCGCCGATCAACAGCGGCTCGACCCGGTAGGTCTTTTCATTGCTGAGCCACGGAATAACTAGCGGCGTCAGCGCGGACCCGGCACGGGTATGGACGCTCGCAACGCTGAACAAACCCTCGGTGAGGTCAGCGTCGACAACCCCGTGGGCCACGATGGAAGGATCCGGGTGATCCAACCGCACCGGAACACCGGTGTGGAGCAAGCGACGGTGGGTTTTGTAGAGAGCAACGACCTCCCGCAGCGCTACTCGATCCTCTTCGGTCATCGTCAAGACGTTCCACTCGATTCCGAGGTGGCCAAAGAGTGCCGTGGCCGCCCGGAAACCCAAGCTGTGGGTCCGGCCGGTTGTGTGACTGGTTGGTGGGCCGATGTGGGACCCCATGATCTCCGGCGGGATCAACAGCGAAGCTCCTCGCTGGATCAACTGCCGGTCGGCGGCATCGTTGCTGTCGGAGGTCCAGACCCGGTCGGTACGGGCAAGTACGCCCATGTCGATCCGGGCTCCACCGCTGGCGCAAGACTCCCACTCGACCTGAGGGTGCTTTTCCCGCAGGTCATCAAGTAGTTCATACAGCCCCAAGACATGACGGCGCACCCCCGCACGGCCGGTGGCATCGGAACCCTGCACAATGTTGCGGTTGTAGTCCCACTTCACGTATCCAATGTCGTGGTTGGAAAGGATTGCGTCGATCTGGTCGAACATGTTGGCCCGCACCTCGGGGCGGCCAAAGTCCAAAACCAATTGGTGGCGAGCGAGGATCGGCTCATATCCGTCGGTGGTCAAAGTCCAGTCCGGATGCAGGCGGTAGAGATCGCTGTCGGGATTCACCATCTCGGGCTCGAACCAAATTCCGAAAACCATGCCGTGTCCGGTGACCCGATCGATGAGCGGTTTGAGACCGGTGGGCCATGCATCGGGTGAGACGAACCAGTCGCCGAGACCAGCGGTCTCGCCTCGGCGTCCACCGAACCAGCCATCATCCAACACAAAACGTTCCGCGCCTACGTCGGCAGCAGCGTCGGCGAGGTCGAGCAGCGTCTGCAGGTCATGATCGAAATAGACCGCCTCCCACGTGTTCAAGTTCACTGGACGGGGGCCGAGTTCACGCGGCCGAACGGCCTGGCGATGAAAGCTCAAGAATCGTCCGCTGGCGGCGGTAAGTCCGTTGTCGGAACAGGTGGCGATCATCTGTGGCATGTCGTAGGCCTCCCCTGGCGCCAACGACACCTCCCCAGGCAGGAGCAGCTCGCCCAGTTGCAGATAGCAGCGACCATCGCTCAAGCGATCGGCGGTGACTCGGAAGTTGCCGCTCCAAGCCAACTGGGCGCCCCATACGTGACCGTCGGACTCGGCGAAACCCTCGGTACCAACGAAGATGGCCGGAGCAGCCTCATGCGAGGTGCGACCGCGCCTATTCTCCACGACCGTCTTTTTGATGAACGGCCGACGGTCCATCTGAAACTCCATCGTCCACCGTCCGGAGAGGGTGAGGACCTCCGAGGCTGCAGCCGGAACGGGCAGAGAAGGAGCGAGGGTCGCAAGCGTGTACGGGGTGTCACCGGTGTTGGTCAGCACCGCATCGATGGTCACGACAGCTCCGGCGGCAACGGTGATCGTTGTAACGATCTGCAGTCCCGCAACCTCGTCGTCGAGCACGAAGGACGCCGAGGCTTCGCTAATCCGCTCCTCGGTGCGCCTAAAACGGGGTGACCAGCCGGTCCCGTCGGCACGATGGCCGCTAACGCCCGGCATCGCGGGAAATCCCAACGATTCCTCGGCAAACAAACCGATCGGAGGATGGGAAGACGCTACCGCTGGTGGCAGTCCGCCGCGATAGCTGTCGGCGTTCTTGTCGGCTTCAGCTCGTTGCGCGCCATAGCGACCCCACCCGAGAATTTCGGGCATACCGTCGCCGCCCGTGATGTCTACCGAGGTCCCGAGATAGGAGATTCTGTGCACCGCGAAAGGGTACAGCCATGGACCTTCTCCCAAGGGGCCTTTATGCAGCGAGATCGCAGCCCGAACGCGGCGGCATCAACGGGCCGGGCCATGGTTGGCGACCCGGCTCGGCAGCGGGTGGTCTACGGCGGTTGCGAGATCGGCAGACACGGCGAGCAGCAACGCCAGATCAACGCCGGACTCAATCATTGGGTCGTCGTTTGCGATGTGAACCAAGTCTTCGGTAGCCAGGTTTCCACCGGCGCCTTGCGCAAACGGAGAGCCACCCAGACCGCCCACAGCCGTGTCGAATCGAGTGACCCCAAGACTCACCGCTGTCATGGCATTGAGCAGTGCAGTTCCTCGGGTGTCATGTAGGTGAAGACCGACGTCGACCCCGGTCTTGTGAATCACCCGCTCCACTCGATGAGGTGTCGCCATGCCGGTTGTGTCAGCCAGGGTGAACCGGTCGACGCCCTGCTCGCTGAGCTGGTTCATGAGGTCGGGCACGGTACCGGTCGGCTCATCGCCGGTGTAGGGAGACCCAAAGACGCAAGAGATCACAACGTCGACGGGTCGACCGTCGGCGATTTTCACGATGTCGCCGATACCGCTGACCGACTCTGCGATCGTTCTGTTGATGTTTTTTTCGTTGTAGACCGGGCACGCCGAGAGCGTGACCGTAAGTGCATCGACGTTGGCGTCGACCGCCATCTGGGCACCACGCACGTTTGGGACCAGCGCCCACAACCGAACCTCTGATCGACGGTCCACAAGTTCAAGAACGTCAGCTGCACGAGCCATCGCTGGTACCGCTTTGGGGGAAACGAAACTCACCGCTTCGATATCGGTGAGCCCGGTGCGACAGAGTGCGCTCACGATCTCCGCCCGTCGTTCAACGTTTAGTGGTTCCTCGTTCTGAAGACCATCTCGTGGTCCAACCTCACGGATTGCCAGTCGCGCCATCTCCCCACAGTAGTACCGACCGAGGTTTGGTACGTTCGAGGAATGATGGAGAACAAGACAATCCTGATCACCGGTGGATCTCGAGGCATCGGTGCAGCAACCGCGATCCTTGCCGCTGAGCGCGGCGCAAATGTCTTCATCAACTACCGAAGTAACCACGAGGCCGCCACCAAGGTCTTGGAGAGCTGTCGCACGGCGGGGGTGAAGGCCGAGGCCCTGGCCGGCAACGTTGGCATGGAGGACGACGTCTTAGCGATGTTCGAAGCCTGCTCAAACAAGATTGGAACGCCGGACGTCCTGGTCAACAACGCCGGCATCCTCCACAAACTTGACCGGGTCGAGAACTACAGCGCCGAGCGACTCCATGAAGTCGTCACCGTGAATATCGTGGGAGCCTTTCTGTGTGCCCGAGAGGCCGTGCGCGTGATGTCCAAGAGCCGCGGCGGGTCGGGCGGCTCAATCGTCAATGTGTCGTCGGCGGCGGCCTATCTGGGAAGTCCCAACGAGTATGTGGATTACGCAGCTACGAAGGGTGCGATTGACACCATGACAACTGGACTCGCCATCGAAGTGGCAACCGAAGGGATCAGGGTGAATGCCGTACGCCCCGGCATCACCGACACCGACATCCACGAAGGAGACCGTCTCGAACGGGTCTCCCCGAAGATCCCGATGCAACGAGCCGGGACACCCACCGAAATTGCCGAAACGATCCTGTTTCTTGCTTCGGATGCCTCCAGCTACGTGAGTGGCGCCCACCTCAACGTCTCGGGCGGCCGGTAGCTACAGCTCAGCGTCGCATGAACTCTCGGGGCGGCAGTCCGAGCTCCGCCCGGAACGCCGAGACGAACGAACTTGGTGAGCTGTAGCCAACCGCCATTGCCACCGAGGTGACGCTTTCTCGCTGCCCAAGCATTCCAACGGCGGCGAGGACTCGAGCTCGGCGCCGCCATTGACCCAAACTCATCTGCGTTTCGGACTTGAATCTGCGCTCCAGTGTGCGCCGACCGGCGTTGGCGGCCTCAAGGTGCTGAGCGAGGTCCACCGCCGGTTCCTTCATGACCCTCAGGGCAAGATCGCGAGCAACACGGTCAGAGGGCAGTGGCAAGTGAAGCTGGGCGGTCGGTTCGTTGGCCAGCCGTTCTGCAAGCAGGGTCATCAGGGCGTTCTCCTCCGCCGTCTCCAGCCTCATGGGGGCCATGACAACAGCGTGCATCAGGAGTTCTCGGGTGAGAGGTGCGAGGCTTGCCACTCGAACCTCGGCATCAAGCATGCCAAGGTCGCTTCGAACGTAGAGGCAACGGACCGCCACCCGGCGGGCGGTTTCAATTCGGACCTGGGTGCCGCTGGGTACACAAAGGACACGATGAGCAGGAACGGTCCAGGCCCGGTCGTCGGTCATCGCGGTAAAGAGACCGGCGTGGGCAAACACGAGATAGTCCCATCCGGGCTGGGTTGGCAGTCCAACCAGACCGGGTGGATGCGTAATGGCTGTACCTCGTACCCGAGAACGGTGTTGGCGAGAATTCGACATTATTGGTCCAAGTGTAGAAGGTCCGCCGGTCGAGCGATCACTAGCCTCATAGGCATGACCCCCCGGATCACCCACTTTGCGATCAACACCGAAGACGTCGATGCCACGCAGGCGTTCTATGGGTCGGTGTTCGGATGGCAGTTTCGCGAATACGGTCCCCCAGGATTCCTTCAAATCCTGGACGAGACCGGGACCGAGCCCATGGGTTCGATTCAGCAACGCCGCCAGCTCCTTGACGACGATCCGACCCTGGGGTTTGAGTGCACCTTCGGAGTCGACGACGTCGATCTGGTTCGGGAACGAGTCCTTGAAGCCGGCGGCAAAATCCTGATGGACAAGTTCACGATCTCGAACGTCGGGCACTTGATCGCCTTTCAGGACCCCGGCGGCAATCCGGCTCTGGCAATGCAATACGACAAGACGGCTGAGTAGTCGTCGGTCCCGCTGCTTGGGCGAAAAGGGTTTGGCGGAACCGTCGATGGCGGCCTAGGTTCCTCGGCAGTGCCCCGATCTACAGCTCTGCCAAAACTGTCTGGCCTTCCAGCTGTAGCTCTCGTGGCCGTCGGAGCCGCCGTGGCCCAAGCATTCGGTCGCTTCACCTACGGCGTTTTACTGCCCGCGATCCGCGACGATCTTGGGATCTCTAACACCGTCGCCGGCTCACTGGGCACCGTAAACGTGGGGGCGTATCTTCTCGGCACCATCATGGTTGCGCTCGCAACATCTCGGTTCCGACTTCTTCAGGTAACCAAGGTGGGCTTCATGTTCAGCATCGTGGGCCTCTTCCTAGCCGCCGTCGCGAGCGGAGCATGGATGATTGGAATCTCGCTTTTCCTCACCGGAATCGGCGGAGCGTTCATCTGGATCCCAGCGCCGGTTTTGGCTGCCGACGCAATGGCCCCGGAGCGACGGCGATTGGCGATCGCCCTGATGGGATCCGGTATCGGAACGGGGATCGTGTTCAGCGGACAGCTGAGCGCATTCGTTCGGGCTACCTACGGTGACGCATCCTGGCGGTTGGTGTATCAAGTCCAAACGGGGATTGCGATCGTGGTGGTTGCCGCAACGTTCGCTTTCATCGGGCACCAACAGGATCGCCCAAAACCCACTGGTGTTGGCCTCGGCGGTTTCTCCACGCTCCGCCGAATGCGCGGGTGGTTGCCGCTGACGTTCGCGTACGCATCCTTTGGATTCATGTATCTCCTGGTGATCGCATTTCTTACCACCAAACTTGAAGACGACAATGGCTGGTCAGGCTCGCGGGCCGCTCTGGCGTTCACGCTGGTTGGTGTGGCGGTGATCTTCGGCGGGCCAGCATTCATCGAGGCCGCTAGCCGTTTCGGGACACGCAACTCCCTCATGCTGGCCTTCACGCTGTGGAGCGCCTTGGCGTTGGTCGTCATACCCGGCTGGACGGTGCCGACCCTGGTTGCTGCGGCGGGCCTGGGATGCACCTTCGCTGGCATCCCGGGGCTGATCACCGTCTACGTGGTCGAGAACACAACAATAGAGACCTACGGACCGAGCTATTCGGCTGCGACGTTGGCCTTTGGGGTAGCGCAGATGCTCTCGCCCCAGGTGGGAGGTTTGATCGCCGATCTGACCGGGTCGTTCACGCCCATCTTCCTTCTGTCTGCCGCGTTCGCACTCACGGGCACACTGGCCGCACACCGACTACCGGCAACCTGAAATGGCTAGGCGTCTTCGCTTTCCCAGAGTTTGGTGATCACCCGAGCGAGGGCCTTGGGCTCTAGGGCTCCCGGTACTCCGTAGGACCGATTGAACACAAAGGTCGGGACCGCAGTGATCTCGTTGTCCGCCGCCATTTGCAGATCCTCACTGACGTCGAGCTCGCCCCCGCCTTCGGACAGCCAAGCTCCAAGTTCTAGGGAGTCGAGGCCAACCTCATCAGCCAGCTTCATCAACGTGTCGAGCTGTCCGATCGGCTCGCCTTCGGTGAAGTAGGCCCGAAGGAGACGTTCCTTCATTTCGAGCTGCTTTCCCTGACCTAACGCATAGGCCAGAACTCGATGACCCAGCACCGTGTTGGATCGCTTGGCGATGTCAAAATTGAACTCGAGGCCGGCGGCGGCCGCCTCGTTGGTGGTGTGAGCCATAATCTCGGCGGCCCGCTCGGGCCCACCGAACTTCTTTTCATACACCTGCTGTACGGGGACCCCCTCCCCAACCGGAGCCGTCGGGTCCAGCTGAAAGGCGTGATATTCCAGTTCAACCTCGATGTCGGGATATGTTTCGGCGGCCAGCTCGACGGCGGCTTCCAAACGCCGCTTGCCGATGTAACACCACGGACAAACAATGTCGGACCACACATCAATACGAACCGGCTGAGGCATGGAGCCAGCGTAGAGGCCGGGAAGCCCGTCGTCAGGTCTCGATCAGCTTGCCGTTGTCCATCTCGAGCGTTCGACTGGGCCGGAAGCGCTCTAGGAACGAGCGATCGTGGGTCACGAGAATGACGGTGCCAGCAAACGTCTCCAGAGCCTGCTCCAACTGCTCGATGGCGGGCATATCAAGGTGATTCGTTGGCTCATCCAAAACCAGCAGATTGGCCCCGGTGGCCATCAAAACCGCCAACGCAGCCCGGGTCCGTTCACCAGGCGAGAGCGACCCCACATTTCTCCCCACGTGGTCGGCTAGCAATCCGAACTTCGCGAGAAGGGCGCGCGTGTCAGCGGTCGTGAGTCCCGTGGCCGCCTCGACCGCAAGGCCCAGATCAGAATCGGAGCTCAGTTGTGACCGAGCCTGCTCGACCTCGCCCACCTGCACCCCAGGCCCTAAACCCGCAGTTCCTGACTCGGGGTGTAAGCGTTCGAGAAACAGCTGTATCAATGTGGACTTGCCGCTGCCGTTTGCCCCGACCAGGGCTACGCGGTCACCAAAGGAAATCGTGGTGGTGGCAGGCCCGAAGCTGAACTCCCCTCGCTTCACGACCGCCTCTCGCACCCAGGCCACCTCGTCTCCGCTGCGCTGACTCATCGGAATATCCAGCTTCAACTCCCAAGGCACCCATGGTTTCTCTACAACATTCAGCCGCTCCACCGCCCTGGCCGTCTGCGCCGCCTTGCCCGCCAGCTGTTCGGTCTTTGCCATTCTCCAGTTGATGACGTGTTTGTCGTTCTCGTCCGACGCTCGAACTCGGCTCTGCCCTTGGCTAGCCCACTCTCGCTGCTGCTGGGCCCGGGCCTCGAGCTGGGATTTCTCCGATACGTAGTCGTCGAAGGCTCGCTGCGCCGTCGCCGCAGCACGTTCTCGTTCTTCCAGAAACGACGTCCACCCGCCAGCAAACGATGTCACCTCGTGCGAGTGAGCGTCGATCTCACACACGTCGGTCACCGTCCGCTCCAGAAAGGTTCGATCGTGGCTCACGACTAACACGGGGCTCGGCAGCGACACCATCCACTCTTCGAGGTAGCTCAGGCCAGACAAGTCGAGATCGTTGGTGGGCTCGTCCAGCAGGAACACCCCGTACTGTGACAACAAGAGTGACGCCAAGGTGGCCCGCGCCGCTTCCCCGCCCGAGAGTGAACCTGTGGCCTGGTCGAGCAACGATTCGTCAAGACCCAACGTGGTCCACACCCGCCCGACCCTGGAATCTAAGTCTGCTCCGCCAAGGCTCATCCATCGCTCAAAGGCATCGGAATAAAGGTCCTCCGATCCCGGCCGCTGCGCTGCCAGGTCGGCGGTCGCCGCTTCGAGCACCGACGTTGCTTGCGTAACCCCGGTGCGTCGACCCAAAAACTCCCGGACCGTTTCGGTTTGGGATCGGGATGGTTCCTGCGGAAGCAGTCCGATCGTTACCGACGCCGGAGACCGTTCGACCGTCCCCTCGTCGGGCTCGATTGCACCGGCCAGCGCACGAAGCAAGGTGGATTTCCCAACTCCATTGGGGCCAACAAGACCAATCCGATGACCGGGGGCTAGGGTCAAGTCGACGCTATTGAGGATCAGTTGTGGGCCGCGGTAGACCGTCAAGGAACGGGCGATAAGCGAGCCGGCCACGAGCCGTTGCTAGGCGGTCTCTATGGAGGCAGCATCGCCGAGGCCCAACAGCTCGACCGCCTCGTCTCTGAGTTTGAACTTCTGGATCTTTCCCGTGACGGTCATGGGGAACTCTTTGGTCACCTCGACATAGCGCGGAATCTTGTAGTGCGCGATTTTGCCTCGGCAAAAGTCGCGGACATCTTCCGCCGAGAGCGTCTCGCCCTCAGGGACCTGCACCCAGGCCATGATTTCCTCGCCATATTTCTCATCAGGAACTCCAATGACTTGCACGTCCTGGATCTTCGGATGCGCATACAGGAACTCTTCGATCTCTCGTGGGTACACGTTCTCCCCACCCCGAATGACCATGTCCTTGATGCGGCCAACGATGTTCACGTAGCCCTCGTCGTCCATTACGGCGGTGTCGCCCGAGTGCATCCAGCCGTCGACATCGATCGATTCATTGGTGCGATCCGGGTCTTCCCAGTAGCCGAGCATCACCGAGTACCCGCGGGTACAAAACTCCCCCGTTGTGCCTCGGGGAACGGTGTTGCCAGTGTCAGGGTCAATGATCTTTATCTCGATGTGCGGTTGAGCTCGACCGACCGTCGACACTCGCTTCTGCACCGGGTCATCGGTTGCGGTTTGGGTGCTCACCGGAGATGTCTCGGTCATTCCGTAGGCGATGGTCACCTCGCTCATGTTCATGTCGTCGATCGTTTGACGCATCACTTCGATCGGGCAGGGAGACCCAGCCATGATCCCGGTACGAAGCGACGACAGGTCGAAATCGGCGAATCCCTCCTCAGCGAGCTGAGCAATGAACATGGTGGGAACGCCATAAAGGCTCGTGGCTGACTCTTCGGCCACCGCTCGAAGCGTGGCCACTGGCTCGAACGCAGCCGCTGGATACACAATGGTCGCCCCGTGCGTGGTGCAACCCAGATTGCCCATGACCTGACCAAAGCAGTGGTAGAGCGGCACGGGGACCATTACCCGATCGACCTCGGTGTAACCACACGCCTCGGCCACGAAGTAGCCGTTGTTCAGAATGTTGCGGTGGCTGAGCGTTGCGCCCTTGGGAAACCCGGTCGTGCCCGATGTGTACTGAATGTTGATCGGATCATTGGGCGAGAGCCCGGCTTCGATCTGCGCTACCGCCTCGCTGGTCACCTGTTCGGCAGCTCCGATGAGGTCGTCCCAGTCTTGTGTGCCGATAAAGATGACCTGTTCCAGGCTCGGCACATCGCCCCGGACCTCGGCCACCATGGCTTGGTAGTCGCTGGTTTTGAAGGAGGTGGCCGCTACGAGGCCTCGACAACCGCTCTGATTCAGGACATAGGCAACTTCATGGGTGCGGTACGCAGGGTTGATGCTTACTTGCACTACACCGATTCGGGCAGTGGCGTATTGGATCAAGATCCACTCGCTCACGTTCGGGGCCCAGATACCAATTCGGTCTCCCTTTTCGAAACCTCTCGCTACCAGTGCCCGAGCGACCGTGTCGACCTGTTCCCAGAACTCGTTGTAGGTCCAACGAATGTCCTGGTGTTTCACCACCAGCGCTTCGCGATTTCCGTGAACCGACACCGTCCGGGCGAGGTTCTGCCCAATCGTCTCCTCCAGAAGCGCCGGTTCGGTCGCTCCTGCTGCATAACTCAACTCAGTCATACCCCGACCGTAGTTCGGGCGGTGACGGCCGTCACCATTCATCATTCGGACCGCACCGATGGCCAATTACAGCGGACACGTTCAAATGCCGATCAACGACTTGTGGCACAAATCGAACTGAGCGGTCTCGTTGACCCAACCCAACCAATGGAGCCAGCGGCCCGCCGGGCGTTGGCCGCCCGCGAATTGAAGCGGCTCGGCCCGACGCCGGGCATCCCTGCCGAGCCTACGATCACTGACTGGACCGACGATGTCCGGGCGCGCTTTGCCAGCCTTGACAACGAAGCCGCCCAAGAAATCCTGCAATGTGTTCTGGATCCGGCGTACTCAGAGTCGAAACGTCCCGCCGGAGTGGATGCCCGCCTCAAGGTGTACGTGGAGCGAGCAGTTTCAGGCTCCCACCTGCCCGATCGAATACACGCCACCGTGTCGTGCCCAGAGGCACTGGCCGGGCACATGTCGGGTGTGCCAAAGGTACGAACCATCTGGGAACTTACCGAGACCTGTTCGCCGTGTCCCCGCTGCATCGTGCACCCCGAAGTATCTACAGCTCGGGCAATAAATGGTCGGGACCGCCATCGGGTGAACATTCGTACCGAGGTGCTCACCGTGCTAGCCGAGCTACAGAATGGTTCGGTCAACTGGCCAGCGGTACAGCGACTGGCCAACCTCGCCCCGGAGCGATGGGCTCCTCGATTTGAGAGCGGATTCGTGGACACCGGCAATCCCGAACGATGGCTTGCAGACCCGATCGCCGAGGCCACGGTTGAACTCGCCGTCGCTGTGGGCCACGCCACCGGACAACACCTTGCCGCTCTTTGGGACGCCGCGATGATCAATGTTCTCGCGCGGCACGCGACCAATGGCTCCTCTCACAAGATTCGCCGCAAGGCCAGCAAGGCCCTAGCGGCGGCGATCGAAGGACACAGCTGGGAAGAGCTCTCCGGCGTCGTAGCAGCCGAGATCGACACTGCGCTTACCCGTCGAAAATCGGTAGAGAAAAGGGTTGGCGCAGTGCTGGCCGAGTTCGAACCGGAGATCAGTGCCCTCGTGGCCGACGAACTCGAGGCACTGGAACAACCCTCGACCCCGCTGGTCGATTGGTCTCCTGAACTGACATCGGAAAAGGTCTCGAACGCCGCGGTGCTCGGTTCGCGACTCGTCATGTCGTGGCACGGCGGGCCGGTTCCCGAAGTAGTTCGCCGCGCAATTGAGGCCTATCCCTGCTCCTAGAGGGCCGGATAGAGGTCAGGAAGTTCAAGAAGGTCTCGAAGCTCACGTAGAGCTGTCTTCACCTCGGCGACAAGGTATGGATCGAAAAGGTCAGCCGGTGACAGCGCGTCACGGTAGTGGCGACGCACCCAGGCCTCAAGGTCGTCAAGAACCTCATCGTCGACGATCGCACGGCCTGCCACGGCCGCCAACTCGTTGTCGGTCATCACGACACGAAGCCTCAGGCACGCCGGGCCACCGCCGTTGCGCATCGACTCTCGCAGATCCATCGTCTGCACCGACGCGATCGGGTTGTCCGGGTCCGCCACGGCAGCTTCCAGGTATCGAGCGGTCGATGCGGTCTCTGCGGTCTCGATCGGGGCAACCAGCGTCATGGAACCATCGGGCAGCGTCACCAGCTGACTGTTGAAAAGATAGCTGGAAATCGCATCCTCAAGCGGAACGTCGACCTCAGACACTTCCACGACCCGACAGCCGAGCCGTTCATAGGCCACGGTCGGCTCGTCGAATGCGAGCTCGTGAGTGAACAACACGTCTTGGTTAACAACCGAGACGACGTCGTTGTGAAACGCTCCAGCATCGATCGCCGCAGCCGACTGGCGTACAAAGACGGTCCGGTCCGGATCTAGCCCGTGCTGATGGGCGATCAGCTCCCCCGCAAGCCGGGTCTGACGTCGCGGGAACCCGTTGGAGATTGTCGGCTCATGAGCCTCACGCCCGAAAACAAAGAGGTGGGTTCCGGAATCGCCGTGGGTTTGAGCAACTCGTCCATGGTTGGCGGCGCCCTCATCGGCGAACGCCGATACCGATGGCAGCGCATCGTGCACCCTGAACCGGCCCGAATCTGCCAAGACGGCGCGGAGGATCTGAGCGGTCGCCGCGGGCTCGAGCGCCCGATGGTTGGTCGACACAAGGTTCGCTGGCGTCAGGTGAAGCAGACCATCTTGAGTGTCAGGCGAAGGTGAGACGGTGGCAGCGTTGGCAGCCCACATCGACGACGCCGAAAGTAGAACCGGTACGAGTTGAGGTGCGGTTTCGACGACGCGAGAAAAATCCTCGAATCCAAGCGAACCAAGCACGGCCGGGTCAGGCCGAAGAGGCGGCGGCAGAACGCCTTGCTTCACGCCCAACGAATGCAGCCGACGCATCTTGGCGATCCCCTGCAGAGCCGCAGTGCGTGGACTGGCCGCTTCACCGGCGTTGGACTGAGAGGCACGATTGCCAAACGACAGTCCCGCGTAATTGTGCGTCGGCCCCACCAAACCATCGAAATTCACTTCAGACGTCATCGATTGATCCTTCTCGTAACTCTTGTAGTCTCGGCGGTGCCATGGCATCGACCTCCCACCAGCTCGACGATGTCGACTGGCTCATCATCCGTGAACTTCGGCGCGATGCGCGCATGTCGTTTCGAAATCTGGCCCAGGTCATTCACCTGTCGCCGGCAGCGACGACCGCACGCGTGCACGCCCTCGAGGCGGCGGGAGTCATCACCGGGTACAGCGCTTCCCTGGACCCCAAGAAGCTGGGCCGTGGGACCCGAGCGCTGGTCAGAATCTCCGCAACCAGCGCCACGACCCGTTCGGTTGCGGCGGCGCAAGAGATCGGTAAGAACCATCCTGCGGTTCGAGAAGTATTCATGTTGCTGGGAGACTCGGACTTGCTTTTTTATGTCGAAGCGGCCGACATCGCCGAACTGGATGCGTTGGTCACAGATCTGGGCAGCTATGGCCAAACGACTACCAGCATGGTGGTCGATTCGTTTCTGAACCCGGACTAACCGCGTCAAGATTCCAGTCCAACGATCGGTGCCACGGCATCCCTGACTTCGTCGTAGGCCATGCGGGCCACGGGATAGGCGACGAAATCGGCGGCCGCGAACCCGGCCGGACGATGGTTTCCACTTGCGCCAACACCACCAAATGGCAGACGGCCCGATGCTCCGGTGGTCGGACAGTTGAGGTTGATGACCCCGGCTTTGATCACACGC
Organism: uncultured Acidimicrobiales bacterium; assembly: GCA_938029215.1. Taxonomy (GTDB): domain Bacteria; phylum Actinomycetota; class Acidimicrobiia; order Acidimicrobiales; family SZUA-35; genus JABDIY01. The sequence continues at coordinate 14,776 of CALHFG010000016.1, forward strand.
TGAAAGTGCTCGAAGTCCTTTGGGTCCGATGAGATCAACCCGGCTGCCAACCCAAAGGAGGTATCGGCTGCGTCGGCAAAAGCGTGATCGAGATCCTGATACCGATGCACGGTTACCACAGGACCAAAAACCTCATCGTCATCGAGGGTGATTCCGGTGGCATCGATGATCGTTGGCCGGACAAACGCGCCGCTGACCTCACCGGTTCTCGTGAGCTGGGTAGCTCCCTTTCGAACGAGGTCGGCGATGTGGTCTCGAACCCGATCAGCAGCTGACGCTGTGATCACGGGACCGAGGAAAGGAGCGGGTTCTTCCAGCGGAGCCCCCACGCGGAGCCGGTCGGTGGTCTCCACGAACTCGGCTAGCAGTGCGTCGCCGTCAGGTGAGTCAGGGATGTAGATCCGACGAGCACACGTACACCGTTGTCCCGCCGTGATGAAGGCCGACCGCACCAGAATGTTGGTGGCGGCGCTCGGGTCCGCAACGTCGGCAACAACGAGCGGATTGTTGCCACCCATCTCTAAGGCCAGGAGAACCTCTGGCCGACCAGCCAACGATCGATGAATTGCCCGGCCGGTTCCGACGCTGCCGGTAAAGGCGATCGCATCGACGTTGCCCGCCACAAGTGCCTCGCCCGCTTCGCGCCCACCGATCGCGAGATTGACCACACCCTCAGGAACACCAGCCTCGGCCAATAGCTTGACGTGCTCTTGGGCCACGAGTGGCGTTAGCTCGCTCGGCTTGTACACCACGGTGTTTCCTGCCAGGAGTGCAGGAACGATCTGGCCGTTGGCCAGGTGGGCTGGGAAATTGAACGGTCCGAGCACGCCTACGACACCGACCGGCCGATGGGTAAGCGAGCCGGTTGCACCGACGGTCTCATTACCGTTGCGCTCGGCGTGAGCCGCAATCGACAGCGCCACCTTCCCTTTCACCGCTGCTACTTCGGTGAGGGATTCCCACGCCGGCTTGCCTGTTTCGGCCGAAATCACCGTGGCCAACCGCTGCGGATCGGCGTCAAGCAACTGGGCGAATCGTTCGAGAATCTCTCGACGAGCAGGTAGTCCAGCTCTCTCCCAAGCAGCCTGGGCGGCATGTGCAGCCTGAATCGCCCGGTCGACATCGGCACTGGTTGCTTCTGCGCCCCGCCAAAGGACGGTGCCGTCGACCGGACTCTCCGAGATCAATTCGGCTCCTGAACCTTCGGTCCAGGTACCCGCCACGAAGCAGCCATGCATCGACATCATTTCACTTCCCCCAATGGCAGGACGGTGACAAGCGAGTCGCTCGTGATCCCCAGGGCGTCGGCGGTGGCCGTCGCGAGGTGAATTCCGCCGCGGTCGTTGATTTGCGCTTGGGCTCGGACCACACCGAAATTCGCGACAGCTGGAACCGAGACCAGAGCATCGAACGTCGGGCTCAGCTTCAGACCTGATCGTTGCGACTGAGGGTCTAATGGGTCCAGCACAACCCGACCGTGCACCCGATCGCGGCTTGTACGAGTGTCGCTTAGTTCACCGGAGACGGTGGGACCACCGTCTACCGGGTCATACATGCCATTGGAAAGAAGTCCTTCATGGGTGAGCATTCGAAACGCTGTCAACGACTGCCGGTTCACGAGGCCAAGCGTCTGCAAGTCTTCGGCTTGCAGCGGCAACACGCGATCGGCCAGTTCGCTCACCAACTCTGGTGACCGCTCCAGGGCCATCTCCGCCTCAGTTGAGGTTGCCCAGGTACAGAACTGGCCACAGAACCGGTCCCAGAAGAGTGCCTGACCCTGGGCATCGAAACGCCCTCGCAGATGCGCAGCGACCGTGGTTGGAACCTGGGATCTGATGAGGTGAAGAAACAGCAACCGGCCTCGTGACAGTACGGTCCCCAGCCGTCGGCCTCGCCCGTAGGGTCCGAGATAGATGGCGTTGAGCTCGGTACGGGTCCAGATTTCGGAGCTACTGCGCATGGTGAGACCCAACCCATCCATACTCGTGGTCACTTGCAATGCCAGGTTTTGGACTTCATTCTTGAACGTCATTCCGGCAGTGCCAAGCGCTTGGCCAGAGTCAGGATCAAATGCCGCCATCAGGATCGTGGCGCTTGTCTCTGTGGGCAACTCAAACTCGCCGGTCGCCAGTTGAGTCACCACCGCAGCCGACTCGGCGCACCGTGCCACCGTGGCTTCAAACGACGCAGGAAGCGAGGTCATCCCCACCGTGTCATCGCGTCCAGCGTTGAGCAGAAGCCAGACCGAGTCAGCATCGTCTTTGCGTACGGGCCGAAAGACGACCGGTTTGGTGTGCTCCCCCATGCTCATTGGGCGACCTTTGCAATCATGTTCGTTACCAGCGCGACCCGCTCGGGAACACTATCGACGAATGCGAACTCGTTTGCGCTATGTATTGCGCCGCCACGAATACCAAGGCTGTCGACATTGGGGAGGCCCGCGGCCGCAAGATCATTGCCGTCGCAGCATCCGCCGGTGTCCTCCACCGGTACGTCGATTCCAAGCTCCTCGGCACTCTCGGTCAGAGAGTCGAGCATCCTCTGCAGTTCAGGCGTGCGCACCTTCGGCGGCCGGGTGGACCCCCACACTAGGTCGACGTCCAGTTCGCTCTCGGACGCGGCTGCTGTGAATTGGCTTTCGACGAACGATTGGTCAGCTGGGGTCTCCACCCTCATGTTGAAGCTCCCAACGGCGAGGTCCGGCACCACGTTGAGCGGTCCTCCGCCGGAGATCCGGCCGCAGTTGACCGTGACTCCCGGCTCGGCGTTCAACGCTTCTAGGCGAACGATGAGGTTGGACAGAGCAAGAATCGACGAGCGTCCTTCGTGATGCGCACGGCCCGCATGGGCGGCAAGACCGTGCACAACCAGATGACCGGTAACCGACCCCTTGCGGGCGCCTGCGACACCGCCGCTCGGAAGTGCCGGCTCGAATCCAAACCCGAAGTCAGCGACAAGCGCGGCATCACGAAGCAACTTCTTGGACCCGTAAGAACCGACTTCTTCTTCCGAAACCGCCAGGAACTCCCACCCGACATTCTGTCCCCACTGGGTTGACTCAAGGTATCGCAGCACCTCAGTAGCGATAACGAGACCGCCTTTACAGTCGGCGACGCCTGGGCCGTTGAGGCGCCAGCCGTCGACTTTGACATCTTGAAAGGGATGATCGGATGGAAACACCGTGTCGAGGTGCCCAAAAAGACAGATCCGGACCGGTGCGTCCGGTCGCTTGATCGCGCGGAAACATGGCCCGACCGTCTCTTCGGTTTTCTGACCGTCGGGCGAAAGGACCGGGGTCGGGTCGACCCCCAACGTCTCGATCGAATCTGGTTGCAGCTCGGCAACCAAATCGGAGAGACGTTCCCCGACGCGGGCAACACCGTCGGGGTTGAACGAGCCAGAGTTCACTTCAGCGAGGGCCACGATCCGATCTCGGAGATCATCGAGCCGGGCCTCCAGTCTGGAGGCAAGATCCTTCATCGGCCTAGAACCTTTGTAAGTGCGGTCCCGAGCCGCTCGATTCCGACCTCGACTTCGGCCTCGGTGATGTTCAGCGCCGGAGCAAATCGGATCACGTTGGGTCCTGCAACCAAAACGATGACTCCCTCGGCGAGAGCAGCTATCTGAATTTCCTTGGCCCTGTCCCGGAACGGGTCAGCGAGTTCCGCCCCGATCAGCAGTCCAGTCCCTCGGATCTCAGCGAACAATCCAACCTCCTTTCCCAGTTGCTCAAGGCCATCGCGGATCTGTGCGCCACGATCATGCACGTTCCTCTTGATCGCCGGAGACCGCACTTCGTCTAGCACTGCGTTGGCAACTGCACATGCCATCGGATTGCCACCGAAGGTGGTTCCGTGAGTGGCTCGGGTGAGTGCCTCGGCGCAGGCGCCCCCGGCGAGCGTTGCCCCAATGGGCATCCCACCGCCAAGTGACTTGGCCGACGTCAAGACATCGGGAATCACCTCCGTTTGTTCATACGCAAACAACGTGCCCGTTCGCCCGACGCCGGTTTGGACCTCATCAAAGATGAGAAGAGCTCCGTGTTCGGTACAGAGCTGGCGAACCGCTCGCAGGTAGTCGCGATCCAAAGGTCGAACTCCGCCCTCGCCTTGAATCGGTTCGCAGATCACCGCGGCCGTCGCCGGCGAGATGGCATCGCGTAGTGCCTGGATGTCGTTGGGGGCGATGTGGGTAATTCCTTCGATCGCGGGCCCAAACCCTGTCTTGTAGTTCGGGTTCCCACCGGTCGAGACCGTGAACAGCGTTCGACCATGAAACGATCCGTGAAGGGAGATGATTTCGTACCGTTCCGGTTCCCCATTGTTGAACGCGTGCCGCCTGGCCAGTTTGAGCGCTGCCTCGTTGGCCTCTGCTCCTGAGTTAGAAAAGAAGATCCGGTCGGCAAATGTGTGCTCGATCAATTGCGCGGCGAGTTTCATGGCTGGCTCGGTGGTAAAGACGTTGGAGACGTGCCACAACTTCTCTGCCTGGTCGAATAGGGCCTTCTTCAGCACCTCGCTGCTGTGGCCCAGAGAGGTGACTGCAATGCCGCCACCCAAGTCGACATAGCTCCGTCCGTCGGTGTCAACGATGGTGCTTCCGACCCCGTGATCAGGGACGATCTGGAGCGGAGCGTAGGTTGGCATCAACAGGTTGTCGGCAGCGCTCAGAATCGCGGCGGTGTTGTCGGAAAGGCTCATACCCCAAACTACGGTTTTTCGACCGGGGAGTGAAGGGCTTCCGAATGGAGAAAGTCCTCGAACCTTCAATTTTGACTGGAAGAACGTCGAGATAGCCGTTCAAACCACCAGGTCAACAGAGTTTTCGCCTCCCAGTCTTTGCCCAACCTCTGAGGGTTTGCAGAGGCAAACCAGAGGTTCGCTAGTCCGCCTGACCCCTTTGGGGCGTTGGTGGGGCCAATGCGGTAAAGGACTTTTGCGGACAAGCCGATAGCTGCTTCAACACGGAAGCTCCGTGCGATCGGATCGGGAGGTCCAGATGTTTCGAGTCAATCGACGAGCCCTCGCCCTACTCACGGCCGTAGCAGCTCCTCTAACCTTGCTCAGCCCCGTCAGCGCCCAAACAGCCGAGCCGCGGCCCGAAGGGGCCGCATTCGCGTGCCAGCCCGGGTTCTACCAAGTGCTGTCCGGCCAGCTCAACCTGTTCACGCCCGACCAGGGCAACTTTGAGCCCGTCGGACCCGACTACGCCAACTACAACGCTATTGGCTACCGAATCGCCGACGGGATGCTGTACGGCATGCAACACGATCAGGTGATCCGAATCGATGCGAACGGCGTCAACATCGAGCTCGGAACGGTGCAGGACGCGGGCGGCTCCTACACCGGAGACTTCGGTGATGACGGCCTGCTGTATGTCTCCCGCGGCGGGCGCGGTTGGATGTCGATCGACGTCGACACACTCGAGTCCACCGAGCTTCCCGAAATGTCGGCCAGCGGCGGCCCGGCCGACGTGGCCAACCTCTACGGAACTCTGTACGGCGTTTCATCCAGCGGTCAGCTGTGGATCTATGACCCGGTATCCCGCACCTACGACAACTCGCGCCAGATCTCGGGCCTTCCCTCCACCAACATGGCCTACGGTGCCATGTGGGCGACAGCCGGCGGCAACCTCTACGCCGGCCGCAACAGTGGCGAGATCTACCAGATCACCGGCTTCTCAACCGACTCCCCCACCGCCACCCAGGTAGGCACAAGCGACAGCACCCGCAGCAACGACGGCGCCTCGTGCTCCCTTGCTCCGCCTCCCGAAGGCATCGATGACGTCGACGGCCCCGAGCCCGAGGTGGAGCCTCAGACCCCAGAAGCCAAGGAAGCGGCCGAGGTGTACGAACAAGAGCAGTACGTCGAGCCAGAACCAGCACCCGAAACTGCCGAGGAAACCTCGAGCTCGGAAGTTCCCGAAGAACACGCCCCGGTGGCCACAGACGAATCGGTCTATAACCCGCCTGCCGATGAGTCGGTCACCGGTGGCGATGTATGCGAAACCAACGTGCGTGAGGACCGCTTGCCCCGCAAAGCCCTGCCACCCATTCCGACCTATACATCTGCGACCACCTTGTACCAGTCGGACTTCTCCACCGATCCGCTGGGAGCCTTCCGCATTCTGAACGGAACCTGGCTTTGGGAGAACAGCCAGTTTGCTCAAGCTCACGACTGCGGTTTCGACACCACCTCAGCGCTGCCCGGCTACTACGTCGACAACTACCGATTCGAAGCGAACTTCTCATCGATTGTGAAAGACAACCATGGCGGACTGCTCCTCAACCAGAGTTCGGTCGACACGCGCAGCGGTGCATCCCTTGTGGATCTCGCAGAAGGCGGCAACGTCCTCCGGTGGGGCTACTACGACGATCTGGGCTACTACCAGCTCCTCGAGCGTTTCGAGATCGAACGACCCGCCGTCAACCAAGCTGTGAACCTGGCCGTCGAGGTGAGCGGCACCGATGTAAGCATCTTCTACAACGGCGTCCTTATGGGTGAGGTTGTTGCTCCCGAAGCCGGCGGCTTTGTGGGCCTCGTGGTGAACGCGACTCCGGTCGCCTTCCACAGCGTCTCGCTCGTCGCTCTGCCGTCATAACAACCAGCCAAGCTCAAGGAGATCAGCAATGAACCCACCTACGATTCAAAAGATCAGAGTTGTGCTCGCCGGCTTGGCCCTTGGGCTCACCGCCTGCAGTGCACAGCTCGACGAGACAGGATTCACCGAAGGCGATCCGGTAGATCTGGTCTTCGCAGAGGAAGGCGACGAGGCAGCAGTGCCGGCAGAAGCTTTCGATTTCGTGGCGGAAGAGCTGTATACCGGCGAACCCATCGACGGCAGCGAGATCCTGAGCAACTCGCCAACGCTCATCAACTTCGTTGATCCGAACTGCCCAATCTGTGTGACCGAAGGACCCGAGTTAGCCGAGGCGGCCGGTGAGCTCACCAATGTGAACATCGTCGTCGTTCATGGCTTTGCGCAATCGGCCGCGTACGTCTCCTATGTTGAACGGTCGGAACTACACGACGAGTCGATTCTGCATATCGTCGACAACGAGGGTGCCCTCTCCCGACGCTTTGGCCTCACGGTCACCCCCGCCACCGTTCTCGTTGACGCAGACGGCAACGTGACGGTGGCCCGCGGCGGC
>CALHFG010000017.1 GCA_938029215.1 uncultured Acidimicrobiales bacterium
GCAGGGGCTTGGTTGGTGGTCACGATGCAATTCTCCTTGGTCTACGCACGAGATTCCAGTGGTACGACGACCGGGCGATGGTTCGAGGGACACCTACGATGATCTGGTGACTGAAGAGAGCCCCCGGGCGTTGCAGTTGGCTGCTCGGGTGGAGAAGATCGATCCGCCCAGCACGCCCGCTATTTGCGCCGCTGCAGCGCTGGCGACGATCGAGCTCTTAGACGATCCACGCAGTCAACCCGAAGGGGAGTGGCACGAGGCGGTTGCGGCCTGGAACGGCAGTCGCATTCGCAAGATCGTGCGTCGGGGTCGAGCATCGAGTTGGATAAAGGCGCAGGCTCCCGACGGTGTGACGGTCGAGCGCGATGGTGCCGAGGTTCGAGCGTTCGTGCCCGGACCGTTGGATGAAGCACCTCGCCCGCTGGCGAAACTGCAGATTCAGTCGACCGACCTCGAAGAGGTACCGCTCGTCGATCAACTTCCCCCGTGCTCGGGCCTGGTGATCGCCGTGACCCCGCAGGTCGAGATGAGCTGGGGCAAGAAAGCCGCCCAGTGCGCCCATGCAGGTCAGCGGGCCTGGATGCTAGCGGATCGTTCGGTGCGGAGCGCCTGGGATGACGCCGGACGTCCGATCACCATCGTTCACCCGGCCGAGGAGCTCTGGAGCGAGTTGCACCCCAAATCGGTGGTGCAGATTCACGACGGTGGCTACACCGAGATCCCGGCCGGCACGAATACCACGATTGCTCTGTGGCATGAGTAGTCGCTGTCGGGAAGAATAGGATCGCGCCGTGCTTCTGAAACAGACGGTGCTCGAAGCGATCGCGGCCGGCGATGTCACCGAGGTCTATCGCAACTGGAAACGGCCCACGGTGAAAGCCGGTGGCACCTTGAACACCGCAGTGGGTCAACTGGCGATTCTTGCGGTTGATCAAATCGACGGAACCAAGCTCACCGCCGCAGCCGCCAAACGGGCGGGGTTTGCCACCAAGGACGAACTGATCCAGTCACTCCGAACGGGGGAGGATCGGCAGCTCTATCGAGTGCGGGTCGAACTGGCCGGTGAAGATCCGAGAATCGCTCTGCGAAACTCCTCGGCCCTCTCCGATGAGGAGGTCGCCGAACTCCAGGCTGCCTTCGACCGGTTCGACAAGTTGCCGGTTCCGCCTGGCCTTGAGCCGTTGGCGCTCCTGCAGTTGATCGCAGAGAACGAAGGCGTGCGGGCTCCGGACTTGGCCGAGTCCTTCGGTGTTGAAACGAAATGGTTCAAGTCTCGAATCCGCCGGCTGAAGTCACGGGGTCTTACCGAGAGTCTGCGGATCGGCTATCGATTGTCACCGCGAGGCCAGGCTGCTCTAGACCGGTTGCGCTGATGCGGGCCGCGATCTGCCTGGTGGCGCTGGCGTGTCTTGCGGGCGCATGCACCCGTGAAGCGGGTTGGTCAAACGTGGCGGGAGAGTCCGAACTCGACGGCATCGAGGTTGTTGGAGACTTCGAGGTGTCGGTCGTGATCGACCAGCTGTCGGGCCCAACTCAGTTCTACGTCGAACCCGGCGGGAGTTTCGTTGTGGCTCAGATCAACGGCGGCGAGCGAGATGGCGTCGGCCAGGTGGTGCGTATCGATCCCGATGGGCAGCGAACCGTCCTCTTCGATCAGCTGGACAAACCGACCGGTGTGCTCGGCCGGGGCGAGGAGATCTGGGTGATGGAGGCGACTCAGCTGTCCAAAGGTTCAGCACGAGGTGGAGCGCTCACGCCGGTGGTGCAAGACCTCCCCAACAACGGCCGCTCCCAGGGCACCTTGACGCTCACGCCCGAGGCGGCCGTCCTCTACAACACATCGGGCTCCAAGCGAGGGTCCGTCGTCGCTGAAGGATCCGGGCGCCTCTGGGAAATCGATGACAACGAGGTTCCCCGGGAGGTCGCCTCGGGGTTTAAACATGCCTACGCCCATGCGTACGTGGGGGATCAGCTGTGGTCAACGGAGATGAGCGATGGAACTTTCGATGGAGAAACGCCCGAGGACGAGCTGGTGCAGGTGAGCGAAGGCGTGGATCACGGTTGGCCGTTCTGCGTTGGCCAAAATCGGCCGGTCGCCGAATATGGCCAGACCGACTGCGAAGGTGTTCCCGAAACCGTGGTTGCCTTTGAAGCCGGCGCGACGCCGACTGGCTTGGTGGAGTCGCCCTTCTTCGACGGTGGGCTCCACGTTGCGCTATGGACTCGCGGTTTGGTGGTCTCGGTTTCGAACCAGGCCCGGCCAGGAGCTGGCGACAGTTTTGTGCCGTTGCTGAGTGGTCTGGCCGGTCCACAGCATCTGGTGGCCCACGAGGGCGACCTGTACCTCAGTGAGTTCGGCGCAAATCGCATCCTTCGAATCCGAGGCAACTAAACCGGCGAAGACGAAGAGACCGCGGCTTTTCCGCAATACTGGCGTAATGTCGAAACTTCGCCAGTTGCCACAGCTCGTCGTCGTGGTGGTCTTGCTAACGAGTGTGCTCACGGCTCCCCGAACGGTTGATGCGTCGTCCGGCACGGTGGAAGATGCTGTCTCACTAGATGAGATCCTGAATGCGGTCGACTACGACCCCGTCCGCGATGCAGCCGTTCTGCGTCTGTACCAGGCATTCTTTGGCCGGGACCCGGAACCGGCCGGAGCGAGGTACTGGCTGGGTCTGGCCAGAGCCGGCACTTCCCTGACCGAGATTGCAGATGCCTTCACCCTGCAGCCGGAGTTCGAAACCAACTACGGCGGGACCGATAATCGGACGTACCTCACCCGGGTCTATACAAACGTGCTTGGCCGGGACTTCGATCAGGGCGGCTTCAACTATTGGCTAGACACGTTGGAGGGCACGAATATCTCTGGCGGCAACCGTGGTCTCACTCGAATAAGTCGAGGTGAACTCGTTCGCTGGGTCTCGGCGTCTTCGGAGTTCGTGCTCCAGTACCCCTACCGTCCCGCTCCGTTGCCGCAGACCCCAAAGGCCCCGGCAACCAAGACGCTGGCTCGGGTTCTCGATCGAGGTGTTCTCAACTGCGGCGTATCTGGTTCTGCCTTCGGGTTTTCGCTCGTAGAGCCCGACGGTTCGATGGGCGGCCTGGACGCTGACTATTGCAGAGCTGTGGCTGCAGCGGTCTTCGGCGACGCAACCAAAGTCAACTTCGTACAGCTTTCTGCGGCAGAACGGTTCCCATCACTTTTCGCCGGCGAGGTGGATGTTGTGATGAGAAACACCACGTGGACCCAGTCGCGCGATACCCACGTAGGTGTTGATTTCGGGCCGACAACGTTCCATGACGGACTGCAGCTGATGGGCCGAGCCAACGATGGCTTCGCCCCTACTGCCGCGTTCGCTGCGCTCGAAGGAGCGACCGTTTGCGTGACTGGCCTCACCACTACGGAAACTACGATTGCCCGCCTGGCTGCGGAAGAGAACATCAACCTTGACCTCACGAGCTTCGAGTCGTTCAGTCTTGCAATGAGCGCATTCAGGGCAGGAACCTGTGACGTCGTGTCGACGGATGGATCGGGACTGCTCGGTTGGAAAGCGGCACTACCCGAGGGCGACGAATGGACGATCTTCCCCTCGACGCCGCTCACCAGTGAGCCAATGGGCCCGGTGTACGGCCAAAACGACAGCCAGTGGGCGGACATCATTGATTGGACCGTGTACGCAACGATCAGCGCCGAGCGCAACGGTGTAACCAGCGCCAACGCCGCCACGCAGCTAGTGGTGGGAATGCCGGAGACCGTTCGACTCCTGGGTGGGGATGGGCAGGTGCAGACCAGCATGGGGCTGAGTGCCGATGCCTTCCTAAATGTGATTCAGCAGGTTGGCAACTATGACGAGATCTTCACCCGGAACATCGAGCCGCTTGGGATCACGCGAGCAGGTTCCCCGAACGCCAGCGTGGTGGCCGGCGGTCTGATCTTCGCTCCGCCCGCCCGCTGACAAACCAGATGAGGCTTCGCTGTTAGCTTCTTCGACGGATGAGGCGGCAATCCCTACCCCAAAGGCCTAGGGCGCCATGAAGCCCGAGTACTTGATTCCGGTGAGCTTGGCCATTTGGTCATCCCACGTAGCCAGGTCTCGTTTCTCCAACTTGCTCAGGTGATCGTGGCCGCACGCCCGAGCCATCACCTGCATGAGTTCGGTCGAAGCTTCAAAGAACGTGGCGAGGCGTTGGCTTGATGCTTCCACATCCAGGCGAGCTCGAAGCTCAGGCTTCTGGGTGGCGATTCCTGCCGGACAGTTGTTCGAGTTACACATCCGCGCAGCAACGCACCCGACCGCTTGCATCGCCGAGTTGGATATCGCCACGCCGTCGGCCCCCAGCGCCATCGCCTTCACAAAGTCGACCGGGACTCGAAGACCTCCGGTGATGATCAACGTGACCTTGCCGCTGACGCCGCGCTCGTCCATATACCGCCGGGCACGAGCGAGCGCCGGGATTGTGGGCACGCTGATGTGGTTGCGGAAGATTTCGGGCGCAGCGCCGGTCCCGCCCCCTCTGCCGTCAAGAATGATGTAGTCGACTCCTGCGTCCAGGGCGAAGCCGATGTCTTCTTCGATGTGCTGTGCGCTGAGTTTCATGCCGATAGGAATTCCGCCCGTCACTTCACGAACCCTGTCGGAGAAGCGGCGGAAGTCATCGACGGTG